>NZ_POUD01000321.1 GCF_003236395.1 Nonomuraea aridisoli
GGCTCTGGGGGTGCCCGTGTGCCAGCGGGCCAGCCGGCCGCCGCGGCCGACCTCGCGCAGGCGATCCTCCACGGCCGTGCGGGTGGCGCCGGTGGTGACGATCAGCGCCTGGTCGCCCTGGAGCAGCCGGGTGCCGCCGTCCGGCACGAACGTCCGGCCCTCCCGTACGACGAGCGTGACCACGGCCGGGCTCGGCAGGCGCAGCTCGAAGATCTCCACGCCGTGCAGCCGCGACCCGGGCGGCACGGTGAGGGTGAGCAGCTCGGCGCCGACCGTGTCCAGCGGCGCCGACTCGATGTCCACCTCCTGCGGCTGGTCGGCCCGCGCCACGCCCAGCAACCGCCCGACGGCGGGCAGCGTCGGCCCCTGCACCAGCGTGAAGACGACGACCAGGACGAACACGATGTTCAGCAGCGTCCCGCTGCCCGGCACGGCCGCCACGATGGGGAACGTGGCCAGCACGATCGGCACCGCCCCGCGCAGCCCCGCCCACGAGATGAACGCCTGGTCGCGCAGCGGTACGCGGAACGGCGCCAGGCACGCCACCACCGACAGCGGCCGGGCCACCAGCAGCAGCACCAGCCCGGCCAGCAGCGCCGGCACCACGGCCGAGCCCAGCTCGCTCGGGTCGACGAGCAGCCCCAGCATGACGAACAGGCCGATCTGCGCCAGCCACGCCAGCCCCTCGGCGAACGACCGGGTGGCGGCCCGGTGCGGCAGCACCGCGTTGCCCAGCACGATCCCCGCCAGGTACGCGGCCAGGAACCCCGAGGCGTTCGCGGCTCCCGCCGCCGCGAAGGCGAGGATGCCCAGCCCCAGCGTGGTCAGCGGGTACAGGCCGCTGGCGGGCAGGGCCACGTACCGCAGCGCGGCCACCCCGATGCGGCCGACGACGAGCCCGACGACCGCTCCGACGGCCAGCTGGTAGCCCACCTGGCCGGCCACGTCCACCGGATCGGGCAGCCCGGCCGTGGTGCTGAACACGAGCACGAGGATGACCGTGGGCGCGTCGTTGAACCCCGACTCGGCCTCCACGATGCCGGCCAGCCGCCGCGGCAGCGGCAGCGCCCGCAGCACGGCGAACACAGCGGCGGCGTCGGTGGAGGACACGATGGCGCCCAGCAGCAGCGCCAGCCGCCACTCCATGCCCAGCAGCAGGTGCGCGCCCGCCGCGGTGACCACGACGCTGACCGCCACGCCGAGGGTGGCCAGCAGCGCCGACGGGGACAACATCCGGCGCAGGTCGTTCCACCGGGTGCTCAGCCCGCCCTCGATCAGGATGATCGCCAGCGCGGCGGTGCCCAGCGTCTGGGCGAGCTGGGCGTTGTCGAAGTCGATGCCGAGGACGTCCTCGCCGAGCAGCAGGCCGAGGGCCAGGAACAGCAGCAGGCTGGGCAGGCCGAGCCGCGCGGCGGTGCGCGCGGCGGCGATGGAGGCGAGCAGGACGACGCCCCCGGCGAGCAGGACGCCGTACAGCTGCTGCAAGGTCACGCGTGTTCTCCCGGCCCCTTCTGTCCGTTCTGGTGGGGATCCCCCCATCAGTCTCAGGGTGCGCACCCCACCCCCGCCATCGGTACCGCCACCCATTTAGGGCGGTGCCGGACATGTAGAGACCGCATGCGGTATGGGGGTCGACTCGGATGGACAGTACCCGCTGGTCACGGGCAGGGTGGAGGTATGAATGCTGCAGCGACCAGGTACTCTCCACCCCGCCGGCAGGCGCGCGGGCGTCCGACGGCCTCGGCGCTGTTCCGGCGGATCACGCTCATCAACGGGCTGGTGTTCACCACCGGGTTGACGGTGCTGGCGCTGTCGCCGGCCACGGTCTCCTCGCCGGTGCTGCTGACCGAGCTGCCGATCCTGGCCGCCGGCCTCGCCCTGATGCTGGCCGCGAACGCGTACCTGCTGCGCCGCAGCCTGGCGCCGCTGAGCGCGCTGACCACGCTGATGGAGCGGGTGGACCTGCTGCGTCCCAGGACCCGCATCGCCCAGGACGGCTCGGGCGACCTCGGCGCGGTGATCGCCACCTTCAACGCCATGCTCGACCGGCTGGAGGCCGAGCGCAGCGCCAGCGCCGCCCACGCGCTGGCCGTCCAGGAGGCCGAGCGGCAGCGCATCGCCCGCGAGCTGCACGACGAGATCGGCCAGAGCCTCACCGTGGTCCTGCTCGGGCTCAAGCGCACCCTCGACCGCGCCCCCGCCGAGCTGCGCGAGGAGCTGAGCACCGCCCAGGAGACCGTCCGCGCCAGCCTCGACGAGGTACGCCGCATCGCCCGGCGGCTGCGGCCCGGCGTGCTGGAGGACCTCGGGCTGATGGCCGCCATGAACCAGCTGGCCGGCGAGTTGACCGACGTCAGCGGCGTGCCCGTGAAGCGGCGCTTCGAGCCGCGGCTGCCCGGTCTCGGCGGCGAGGCCGAGCTGGTGATCTACCGCATCGCCCAGGAGGGCCTGACCAACATCGCCCGCCACGCCCGGGCCACCGCCGCCGAGCTGTCCCTGACGGCCGGCGACGGCACCGTGCTGCTGCGCATCGCCGACAACGGGCGCGGCGGCCCCATCGAGGAGGGCACCGGCATCCGCGGCATGCGCGAACGCGCCATGCTCATCGGCGCCGACCTCACCGTCGACGCCCGCCCAGGCCACGGCACCGAAGTACGGCTGAGCGTGCCCCTCCCCGCCGGGGAGGCGTCGTCGTGACCGCCGCGACCCGCATCCTGCTCGCCGACGACCACGCCCTCGTGCGCCACGGCCTGCGGATGATCCTCGACGCCGAGCCGGACCTGACCGTGGTCGCCGAGGCCGGCGACGGCGCCGAGGCGATCGAGCTGGCCACCCGCGCGGGTGCCGACGTCGACCTGGCCATCCTCGACATCGCCATGCCGCGCCTGACCGGCATCCAGGCCGCCCGCGAGATCTCCCGCCGCGCCCCCGGCATCCGGCTGCTAATGCTCTCCATGTACGACAACGAGCAGTACTTCTTCGAGTCCCTCAAGGCCGGCGCCTGCGGGTACGTGCTCAAGTCGGTGGCCGACCGCGACCTGCTGGAGGCGTGCCGGGCCGCCATGCGCGGCGAGCCGTTCTTCTACCCGGGGGCGATCACCGCGCTCATCCGCGACTACCTGCAGCGCCACCGGCAGGGCGAGACGATCCCCGACTCGGTGCTGACGCCACGCGAGGAGGAGATCGTCAAGCTCATCGCCGAGGGCCACTCCAGCAAGGAGATCGCCGACATGCTGGTGATCAGCGTCAAGACCGTGGACCGGCACCGCGCCAACATCCTGGCCAAGCTCGGCCTGCGCGACCGGCTGGAGCTCACCCGCCACGCCATCAGGGCCGGGCTGATCGAGCCCTGACTAGCCGGCCGCGGTGCGCAGCGCGCGGTAGAGCAGCCGGCCGTCGCCCAGGTGGTGGCGCAGCAGCTTCTCCAGGCCGCCGATCGGGATGAGGTTCTGCGGCGCGCGCGGGTCCTTGTAGTCGACGCCGGCCAGCGGCGGCAGGGCGAGCGTGACCGCGTCGGCCAGCCGCACCGCCTCGGCCGGGTCGAGGTCGGCGCTGGCCTCGCAGCGCGCCACCCCCGCCCACGGGGCGGACGACTGGACGGGCAGGCGCACGTACCAGGCGTGCCGCCGCCAGCTCGTGCCCATGAGGAACACGGGCGTGCGCTGCCCGGCGGCGAGCGCGCCGACCACGGCGGACTGGGCCGGCGGCAGGTACGCCGTGTGGTGCGTCTTGATGTAGCCGACCGTGCGCGGCAGATGCGTGCGCCCCCGCAGCGGCCCGTCGACCAGCAGCAGGTCGTCGTCGTGCGAGCGGTGCCGCACCGCCAGGTCCACCTCCAGCTGGGTGACCTGCCGCTGCAGCGCCAGCGACAGCTCCTCGAAGCTCGCGTCGGCGGCCCGGCCGGGCAGGTAGGTGGCGTGCGTGGTCTTGACCTCGGGCGCGTGCGGTGAGGCCGAGATCAGCGTCCGGTTGACCTGCACGTCCACCAGGTCGGCGCCGCCGGGCCCGCACCGGACGATCCCGGCCGCGTACGAGGCGGCGATGCCGGGCACGGGCATCGGCGCGTCGGGGTCGTGCACCCACACCCGCGCGTCGATCCGGCGCACGCCGTCGGCCACCAGCAGCGTGCCGGGGGCCGAGACGCCGGGGCCGGGCGTGACGGGCTTCCAGTCACCGGCCGGCCGCTCGACGTCGAGGACCAGCTCGGCGCTGGTGGAGCCCATCTCGGAGAGGTTCTCGACGGCGAGGGCGGCGGCGTAGCCGGGGTCCCACGGGTCGACGGTGAAGCCCGTCATGGAGCGATGGCCGCCTTCCGCACGTGGGAGCCCTTGCCGTCGCGCCTGACCTCGAAGCGCACCGGCACGCGGTCGGCCAGCGCGGGCACGTGCGTGACGACGCCGATCATGCGTTCCTGGCCGGCGGCGAGGCGTTCGAGGGTGGTGGCCACGGTGTCGAGGGTGGCCGGGTCGAGCGTGCCGAAGCCCTCGTCCAGGAAGATCGAGTCGAGGCCGCGGGCGACGGCGCCGGACAGCGCGAGCGCCAGGGCCAGGGCGGCCTGGAACGTCTCGCCGCCGGACAGCGTGCGGGCGCTGCGCCGCATGCCGGCCTCGCCGTAGTCGATGACCTCGATGTCGCCGGTCTTGTCGGCCAGGGCCAGCTCGTACTGGCCGTCGGACAGCTCGCGCAGCGTGTCGGAGGCCGAGGCGACCAGCACGGCGAGGGCCTCGGCGCACAACCAGCGCTCGAAGGCGTTGGCCCGCAGCCGCAGGGCCAGCTCGTGGGCGACCTTGGCCTCGTGCTCCTTGGCGGCGACCTGGCGTTCGAGGTCGGCGGCGCGCCTGCGCTCCTCCCGCAGGCGTTCGAGGGCGCCCTCGGCGCGGGCGACGGCGGTGGCGACGGCGGCGCCGAGCTGGTCGGGGGAGGCGTCGGGAGGAGCGACCACGCCGTGCTCGGCCAGCCGCTCGGTCAGCCGGCGGCGGTCGGCGGCGAGCAGGTCGCGCGCCCGGCCGAGCCGCTCCTCGCGCTCGGTGAGCGCGGCCTGAGCGGCCTGGGCGGCGCGGTCGCGCCAGGCCAGCAGGTCGGTCCAGGCGCGGTGCAGGTCGTCGCGGTCGAGGGGCGGCGGCGGGTCCTCCTGGCGGCCGGCGACGAGCAGCCGGTCGCGGGCGGCCTCCAGCTCCCGCCAGGCGGTCTCGGCCTGGCGTTCGGCCTGCGCGGCGGCGGCCCGCGCCTTGTCGAGCCGGGCGCGGCCGGCCCGCAGCGCCTGGCGGGCCTCGCCGGCGACCTCCTCGGCCTTGGCGATGGCGGCCAGCGTGCCTTCGAGCGCGGCCCGGTCTCCGGGGGCGGGCAGCGCGGCCAGCTCCGACTCCAGCCGGTCGGCCTGCGCGGCCAGCATGGACGCCGACGTCTCGGCGCGGGCGTGCGCGGACCGGGCCCGTTCGGCGCGTTCGCGGGCGCCGGCCAGGGCACGGTCGGCGGTGCGCATGTCGGCGGGCGCGTCGTGGCGGGGCAGCTCGGCGACCGGGTGCCGGCAGACGGGGCACGGCTCGCCGACGGCCAGCCGGGCGACCAGATGAGCGGCGGCGTGGGCGTCGCGCAGGCGTTCGCGCTGGGCCTCCGCGGCGGCCAGCGTCTGCTCGGCCGTCTCCCGCGCGGCGGCCAGCTCGGCCAGCGACGCCGCCGCGGTCCCGGCCTCGGCCCGGGCGCGGGCGGCCTCGGCGGCCCGGCGCTCGCGGGCGTCGAGCGCGGCCAGCGCCGCGCGCGGCGCGCCCCGGTCGCCCAGCGCGGTCAGCGCCTCGTACGCCTCGTGGTCGTCGGCCTCCAGGGTCTCGACCTCGGCGGCCAGCCGTCCGGCCGCCTCCGCGGCGGCGCGGCGGGCCTCGGCCAGCGTGGGCACGGCGGCGGGCATGCGCAGCGACGCCAGCACCGACCGGCGTTCGGCGACGGCGGCCCGCTCCTGCTCGGCGCGGCGGATGTCGTCCTCGCGCGAACGCAGCAGGTCGAGGTCGGAGCCGATGGTGCCGGACAGCCGGCGCAGCGCCGCGAGCCGGTCGGCCAGCTCCCGCTCGGCCTCGTCGGTGGCGCCGGACAGCTTGGCGAGCTGGTCGCGGGCGAACGAGGCGGCCTGCTTGGCGGCCTCCTCCTCGCGGGCGGCGCTCTGCCGGATGCGCTCGTAGACGTCAGCGTCGAGCAGCTGCACCAGCAGGTCCTGCCGCTCGCGCGGCGCGGCGTGCAGGAACTCGGCGAAGCGGCCCTGCGGCAGCACCACGCACTGGGTGAAGAACCGGTACTCAAGGCCGGTCACCCGCTGCGCCTCCGGGGTGACGTTCTCGCCCTCGGCGATCGGCCGCACCACCGTGTCGAAGACCTGGTCGAGGGGTGCGGCCGGGTCGAGCTCGTCGAGCCTGGCCTCCTTGGTGCGCACCGCGCCCCTGGCGTCGCGCACCATCGACCGGGCCACGCCGTACCGGCGGCCGTCGCTGTCGAACACCATCGCGACCTTGCCGGCCGCCACCGAGGGGGCCAGGGCGTGGGCGACGGCGTTCTCCCTGCCCCAGCGGGGCACGGTGCCGTACAGGGCGAAGCAGATCGCGTCGATGATGGTGCTCTTGCCGGCGCCGGTCGGGCCGACGAGCGCGAAATACTCGGTGTCGGAGAAGTCGATCGTCACCGGCTCACGGAAGCTGCCGAAGTGGTCCAGATGGAGCAGAAGGGGGCGCATCAGCCGGTCACCTCGTCGTAGAGCCGGTCGAACAGGGTGGCCACCTGCTCGTCGTGGCGGCCGGTGGCGTTCAGGTACTCGCGGAACAACTCGCGCGGGCTGCGGTCGGGCGAGCCGGCCTTGCGGGTGGCGGGCACGGGCCTGAACCGCTCGTCCAGCACGACGTCCACCGCGCCCGACAACACGCCGCGCACGTCGTCGGCCAGGCCCACGCGGGGTTTCTCCTCCACGATCACCTTGAGCCAGTCGTCGCCCGGCTCGATGGCCTCCAGCTCCTCCAGCGTGCCGCGCACGGTGCGCAGCCGGCGGGCCGAGGCGAACGTCAGCTCCTCCACCACGGCCGGCCGGCCCGGCGTGACCTCGACCAGCAGCGCGCCCGGCGTGTTGCCCTCCTCGCCGAAGTCGACGGCCAGCGGCGAGCCGCTGTACCAGATCGGGCACGGCCCGGGGATCTGCTGGCGCCGGTGCAGGTGGCCGAGGGCGGCGTACTGGGTGGCGGGCGGGAACGCGGTCGGCTCGAAGTAGTAGGAGAAGATCGACTGCGCCTCGCGCTCGCCGCCGCCGAACGCGCCGCCCGGCAGCGTGCCGTGGGTGGTGACCAGGTTGACGGTGTCGGCGTGGAAGCCCGCGGTGAGCGCGCCGATCAGCTCGACGAGGCGGGAGGCGTAGTCGCGGTTGTGGTCGGCGGCGGTGCCGGTGAGCACCTCGGCGGCGCGGACGACGTACCGGTGCGACAGGAACGGCAGCACCGCCAGGCGCACCGGCTCGCCCGAGCGCGCGGTGAAGGCGAGCGTGCCGCCCGCGTCGGGACGCCGGAACGTGCCGAGCACGTGCAGCCCCAGCTTGCCGAGCACCGGCCGGTAGACCTCCAGCAGCTGCGGGTTGTCGTGGTTGCCGGCCAGCACCACGACGTCGCGGCCGTCGCCGCGCAGCGCCATGAGCGCGTTGAGCACCAGCGACTGCGCCTCGGGCGTCGGCGCCGAGGTGTCGAACAGGTCGCCGGCCACGATGACGGCGTCGACGTCGTGCGTACGGGCCGCGCCGACGAGCTCGCGCAGCACCTCGCGGTGCTCGTCGATGCGGGGACGGCCCTTGAGCACCTTGCCCACGTGCCAGTCCGCGGTGTGCAGGATCTTCACGAGACCACCTGGGGGTTAGAAGGGCGGGATGTCGTCTTCGACGCCGGGCAGGCCCTGGAACGGGTCGCCGCCCGCGGCCGTCGTGCGGGCGCTCGGCTGGGTGGCCGCCTCCGCCGGCCGGGTCGCCCAGGCCGGGAACGGGAAGACCACCGCCAGCGGCACCGGGATCTCCGGCTGGGCGACGAACATGGTGCCGGGTTTGGCGATCGTGGCGCGTTCGCGGACGGCCGGGGGCAGCCAGCCGTACTCCGAGCGGGCGGCCTCGGCCGGGTCGAGGCGGCCGGCGACACGCACGGCGCTGTTGGAGACGATGCGCCGCTCCACCTCCGAGGCGGTCTGCTGGGCGCCGATGAGGATGACGCCGAGCGAGCGGCCCCGCTCGGCGACGTCGAGCAGGATCTCCTTGATGGGGGAGTCGCCCTCGCGCGGGGCGTACTTGTTGAGCTCGTCCAGCACCACGAACAGCAGCGGCCGGGCGGTGCCGGAGGACTCCTTGCGGTGGAACTCGCCGCGCAGCACCACGCCGACCACGAACCGCTGCGCCCGCTCGGGCAGGTTGTGCAGGTCGACGATCGACACCTGCGCGTCGGACGTGCGCACCTGGTGGTTGCGGAAGAACGGCAGGTCGCCGCGGACGATCGGCGACAGCGGGCGCACGGCGCTGCGCAGCCGGCGCAGGAAGGCGTTGACGGTGCCGAGCGGCGTCTGCGCGCCCGTCCACTCGCGCCGGGCCTCCTCCTCCTGCAGCTCGTCGGAGAGCAGCTCCACCAGGTCGCCGAACGTCCGGCAGGAGGTGCCGCGCACTCTGACCGCGCCGCCGTCGCCCACCGGCTCGGCCCACGCCTTCAGCCGCGCGGCGACCTGGCCGACCAGCAGGGAGTAGCCGGCCCGCTCGTCGTCGGCGTCGGCGAAGACGAACCGCAGCAGCTCCTCCTCGCAGAACTCCACCAGCGTCCAGTAGAAGGCGCTGACCCCCTGCGTACGGGAGGCGACGTGCGGCACGCCGTTGGGGTCGCCCGGGCGCGGCGGCGCGAACACGTGGACGCTGCCGAACGCCTTGGCGGGCAGCCCCAGCCGGCCGTAGACGTCCCTGGCCCGATCGTCCAGCCGGAGGTTGTCGTGGTCGAGGAAGAGCAGGTCCTCGCCCTTGACGGAGAAGATCAGCGCCTTGGTGTTGGCCGCCTCGCCCGCCAGCACCCCCGAGTTGAAGATCGAGTAGAGCAGGAACGTGGCGAAGGAGGTCTTCGTGGCGACGCCGGAGACACCGGAGATCGACACGTGGGCGCCGCGGGTGCCGTCGAGGAAGTCGAAGTTCACGTAGAGGGGCTGGCCGTCGCGGCCCATCCCGAGGGGGATGCGGCGGTCCATCACGTCGAAGTAGAGCGCCTGGTCGCGGTCGCCGGAGCCGGCGAGGTGGACCTTGGCGCCCGGCAGCGGCGGCACGAACACCTCCGGCTCGACCCGCGTCACCCGCACCTCGGCGACCTCGACCACGGCCGCCGGCAGCGCGCCGTCGGCGATCAGGAAGACGTCGGAGTCGTACGCGGCGCCCTCGTGGCGCGCCTCCACGGTCGTCACCACCCCCGCCACCAGCACGGGGCCGTAGCCGGGCACGTCGCGTCTGGTCACCACCACGTCGTCGAGCTGGACGACCTTGCCCGGCTCCAGGCCGATCCAGAACGACAACGGCGAGGCCGCCTGGGTGCCGAGCACCCGCCCGACCGCCTCACCCGCGTGCCCGCCCGTCTGATG
>NZ_POUD01000322.1 GCF_003236395.1 Nonomuraea aridisoli
CCCCCGAACCGCCGCACCCTGACGCCTCTAGACGAGTAATTCCTGAATCGGGTCAGTGGTCGTAGGCGATCAGTGATCGGGTGACGGGCTGACCGGTAGCGCGGTTGTGCCAGATGGCGGCGGTCAGCGCCAGGATGCGCTGGGCGATACGGGCCCCGACCCCTGTCACGGTGCGAGCGCCATGAAGCTTCAGATCGAGTTGGCCTTTGAGGGTGTCGTTGACCGATTCGATGAGCTGGCGGATCGGCTTCAGCAAGTGCTCGCCGGGGTGAGGTGTGCGGTTGCGGTAGGACGGACGCAGCAGCCGCACACCTCGTTCGGCCAGGAACGCGTCCAGCTCGGCGGAGACGTATCCCTTGTCGGCCACGATGAGCAGGCCCGGCCGTTCGGTGAGCAGGTGCGGGTCGTGCTCGCAGATGGCCGTCAGGACCTGGCGTTCGTCGATGTTGGGAGTGGCCAGCGCCCAGGCGATCGGTAAGCCTGCGGGGGTGCAGATGAGATGCAGGCGCAGGCCCCAGAAGTAGCGGGAGTGGGAACGGCAGTAGCCGTAGCCGGCCCAGCCGGCCAGTTGTGAACGGCGGGTGGTGGGGCGGGAGCGGCCGCACTCGACCGGGGTGGAATCGACCACCCATACGGGGTCGAGCCAGAGGTCGGTGTCGCGGGCCAGGGCCCGGATCGCGCGTTTGAGCAGGGGCAGGGCTTTGTGCAGGCGTTTGTTGTAGCCGGACTGGCCTGGCAGGTAGGGGAAGGCGCCGGGCAGGTGCGTGGGCACGAAGCGGAGCCAGCGCGCCTCGGAACGTACCCCGAGCAGGACCTGGGCCACTGCCAGCGTCAGCAATTCGGCATCGCTGAGCTTGGGCGGGCGTCCTGGGCGAGGTGAGTCATCTAGCCAGTCGTCGATCGTCACGTACAGTGCGGTGAGAAGGGTGTTGAGGTCTTTTGTCACACATTGATCCTCGACACCCTTCGTAGTTCCCGCACTCCGCGCCGCAGGGACTTAGGACTTACTCGTCTAGGGCGTTGTTTCATAAGTGGGCTCATAGCCATTGGTTGATGGCGGCGATGTGGACGGTGGCCTCGTAGCGGACGGCGAGCTTGTCGAAACGGGTGGCCACCGCACGGTGACCTTTGAGCCGGTTGATGCCGCATTCCACGGCATGGCGCTGCTTGTAAAGCTCGGGGTCGAAGGTCGCTGGCCGACCGCCTTTCGACCCCTTCCTGCGCCGGTTGGCGGCCTGATCATCTTTGATCGGGATGGTGACCTTGATCCCGCGCCGACGGAGGTGTCGGCGGTTCGCACGTGAGCTGTACGCCTTGTCGGCCAGCACGCGGTCAGGCCGCGTCCGAGGCCGGCCCCCGCCCAGGCGCGGCACCCGGATACCGGCCAGGACCACCGTGAACTGCGGACTGTCGCCACGCTGCCCGGCTGTCGGCACGATCGACAGCGGCTTTTGGCCCTGCTCGGATGCCAGATGCAGCTTGGTGGTCAGACCACCGCGGAACGCCCCAGCCCATGATCGGCCGGCTCGTCCCGCACGCCACCCGAAGGTTCCGAACGGCAACTGCTGCACTGAAGTCACTTCTGAAACACGCCCTGGCGCTCGTCGTCCACTCGGCGAGTGCCGTACTCGGTGACGGGCGTCTTCGGCGGCCTCTGGCGTTCGCCATGTCCGTGCTCATGGTCGGACTCGGCCTGCGCATGCTTCTCCTCCGCTGACCTGACCACCCGATGAACCAAGGGGGAGCTGTTGCGAGCAGCGCCCTGCCGTAACTGACCACCGTATCGAGGTGCTGTGATCCAACCAACGGCTCAACACGCTGGACCTCGCCGGGCTCGTGGCAGCTTACTCCTGGTCGCCTCAATGCCGAATGTCGCGAGAGCGCGTGTCCGCACCTGCGAAGCAGCACCCGAACATGCAGGAGCCGCTGTCCCGGTCGGTATCGATGAGCTTCTTTCGCCATGTCGGCTCGGCGAGGACGATCTGCACCATCCCGGTGTTCAGGTAGACGGTCGCCGCCTGGACCAGGTGCAGGGCCGGCGCGGAGACCCTCGACCTGTTCGCCGGTCGTCGCCGGTCAGATCACCGGCCTTACCGTGAAGGTGTCCCCATTGGCCGGGCTCCAGTTCTCCACCACGTTCAGGCCCTCGTGCCCCGACTTCCCGGTTCAGCGCTGCTGACAGATGACGGCTGGTGGAGCCGCCCTCGCCGGCAGGCCATCTTTCAGGCGTGGTGTTTACGGGACTAGTCGTGACCGTGGTCAGCACGTGCCGCACCGGTCGGACTTCCAGAACTTCAGCGTGTCGCCCGCTTGGGCAGCGCCAAGAGCGCCTCCCATGCCGGTCGCGCTACACCGCGTGTGCCCGATTTCGTCAAGGACGAGTTCGTCGTAGCCGCTGGCCGCCCGGGCGTCGAGCTGGAGCTGTGGGCGAACTGCTCAACCGCCGGCGCTGGAAGCGACGAATTGACCGGTGTTCCTGCTGGCAATATCAGTCGTTCGGCAGATACCGCCGCACCTCCCGGGACGGAAGGATCGCTGTATGAAAGGACATGGGACCTCAGGAAGGCGTGATGGCTGATGAGAAGGCGTCCGCTCGGACGCGTGGACTCTGGGACGGCCGGACATCGAGCGGGATGTACCGGTCTGTGGCAGCCGGGGTCGCCTGGCTGTCGTGCCTGCAGGTGTTTGTGGTGGACCTCGTTGTGCAAGCTGAGTGGGTGGCGCCGTACCCGGTGTCAGAGGGTTACCTCAGCGACTTGTTCAAAGCGTGTGGAGCCTGTTCACCGGAGCGGTCGGGGTGGCGGCGACGGCGCTCTTCCTCAGCGGTCAGTTCCTCGGACTCGGGCTGGGCGGCATGGAACGGCTGGCTGTATATACGATCGTGGTCTGGGCTGCGGTGCTCGGCGTCGCAACTGTGGTCTCCCGCCAGCCGACCGCAACCATTCGGTAGCGGGCGAGAAGGCGCCCTTCCCTTGGCCGCTGTGGTGAATGGTCAGGCCTCGGCGTCGGCTGAGAGATGAGCGCCATCGTGATCGGCGTCGGGTCCGAGCGTGCATTCTTCGGTCTCCGGGTGGTAGGCGCCCGAGTGCCTTGTTCGCCGACCCTGTCCCACCGGCGTCGGCCCGCCGGTGAAGTCGGCGCGCATCCGCCAGATCCCGCGTCCTCCTAGGCCGCGTACAGGACACCATGTTCTCCGTCCACGAGCATGCACCTGGGACTCCCGGCACTGCGCCCAGTGGAGTGCCGCCTGGCAGCGTGAATGTCCCGGTAGGTCAAGGGTGCGGGTCCACCGGTAGGGCACCTTGCCGGAGGGAAGCTTCCCCCGTTCGCGGTCGTCCGGATCTCGTGACCTGCCTCTGTCCTTTCGCGGACTGGAGGGGTCAAGGGCAGGGAAAGATCTGCCGTTTGGCGGATAGGCCCGGCGTTGGGCAGGTTCGAGGCTTGAGGCATGAAGAATCTCATGGCGCGATGGCCCCATTGGGCGGGGTACACGGCGGCCGGTTGGTCGCTGGTTTACGGGGCGCTCGGGCTGTTCTGGGCGCTCGGAGGTGAAGGATTTCCCTTCGGCAGAAGCGATCCCGACTGGGAGCCCGGCCTGTCAGTGCTCGGGGAGGCAACCCGGGAAGCGGCGGCGCCGCTGATCGCGGTGCTCGGCATGCTGGGGGCGGTCGCCGGGCTGGCCATCGCGAGAGGGGTACGGCGGGGGCGGGCCGTGCTGCTCGGGTTCGCCTGGCTGGCGGCGGTCACGCTGACCGTGGTGGTCACCGACAACCGGGTTTTGATGCTGGTGGCATACACGCCGCTGCTGGCGGTGTTCGCCTTCACCGGGGTACCAGGCGGGCAGCCGATGTCGGAGCTGGTGCCGTGGTCACGGATCAACCTGTTCATCGTCCTGGTGGGCGGGCTGCTGTGGGCGCTGGCAGCCCTGGCGTACCAGCGGCGCACGGCGGGTGCATGCGTCCGATGCGGGCGGGGCGAGCATGGTCCGGCGCGCTGGGCCACGCCCGAGGCAGCGCGGCGCTGGGGGACATGGGCGGTGGCGGTCGCCGCCTCCATCCCCGCACTGTACGACGCCAGCCGCTTCGCCTGGGCCGCGGGCATCCCGCTGGGGATCACCGAGGAGTTCTGGCGGTGGCTCGATGAGTCAGGGCTGCGCTGGGGCGGGCTGTTCCTCAGCGTGATGGGTCTGGGAGGCGCGATCCTCACGCTTGGGCTCATCCAGCGCTGGGGCGAGGTCTACCCGCGGTGGATCTGGTTCAAGGCAGGCAGGCCGGTGCCGCCGATGTTGGCTGTCGTCCCGGCGTCGATCGTGTCTGTGATCGTGTTTTCGGGCGGGCTTTCCTTCTGGCGGCTGCACACGGTGCACGGGGTGCTCGATGACTGGGACATGTGGGCGATCTGGGCGCCGTCGCTGGTATGGCCGCTGTGGGGTGCTGCGCTGGCCGCCGCCACCCTGGCGTACTATGTCCGCCGCCGCGGTGCCTGCCATTCGTGTGGGCGCGGTGGGCGCCTGGAGGCGGAGCCTGTGGCCGGACGTGGTTAGGCTCTCGGTGATGAAGCCGGAAAGTGGAGCGGAGGACCGGCACGGGCACGGGTCGCGACGTCCATCCCGCGCCGCCGTGCCGCGTCCGCTCCGCATTGCCGGGGTGGCGGGGGCTGCAGGGGCGGCCTCGCTGGTCGGCACGCTGGCGCATCCGCTGACCGGAACGATCGGCCACAACACCCTGTGGTTGGCGACCGAGGTGTCGGCGCTGCTGGTCCTGACCGTCCTCACCGTCCGGCGCTCGCCCAGACGGCCGGCGGCTCTTTCGGCGGGGTTGAGCGGCGCGGCGGTGACACTCATCCTGCTGCGCGCCGTGTGGCAGGGGCCGCCGCAGCTGGCGTTCGGTGCATGCGCGGGATGGGCGCTCGGCGCCCTGGCGGCCGTGGGGCTCGGGCTCTACCTGCGCAGGCTGGACGACAACCGGCGGCGCTCGGTTGAAGAGGCTACCCGGGTACAGCGGCTGGGGCTCGCCCGAGACCTGCACGACTTCGTCGCCCACGACGTCAACGGCATGCTGGTGCAGGCGCAGGCCGCCCAGGCGGTCGCGGGCGCGCTGCCGGAGCCGGTCGCCGACGCGCTGAGGCGTATCGAGGACGCCGGGCAGCGTGCGCTGGCCTCACTCGACCGTGCCGTGCACGCGCTGGATGAGCCCGGGCCGGGGATCGAAGGGCTGGAACGGCTGGCCGACGCGTTTTCGCCCGACGTATGGGTGGAGCTGGCCGTCGAGCCCGGTCTGGCGCCGCGGCAGGAGGTCTCGTCGCTGGCCTACCGTGTGGTGACCGAGGCGCTGAACAACGTGCGGCGGCACGCACCGCGCGCCACCACCGTGGAGGTGGAGATCTGTACAGAGGGGGATGTCCTGCGCGTGCGGGTGGAGGACGACGGCGGCGGTAGCTCGCAGAGCACCAGGCTCGGCGGGTCCGGGCTCGCCGGCCTGGCCCACTTGCTGGAGGCGCGCGGTGGAACGCTGGCGGCGGGCCCGCACAGGCGTGGCTGGCAGGTCATCGCGGAGATCCCCGGATGGCGGCTCGTGCGCGGGCCTGGCGCATCATGACACCTCTTGAGGACGAAAGTGACAGGAACCGGATGACTACACGGATTCTCATCGCCGACGATCAGGAGGACGTGCGGATCGGGTTCCGGCTGATCCTGGACGCGCAACCGGACATGACCGTGGTCGGCGCGGCCGCCGACGGTGCGCGCGCGGTCGAGCTGGCCCGCCTCCTGCGCCCCGATGTGCTGCTCGCCGATGTTCGCATGCCGGGCCTGGACGGCCTGGAGGTCACCAGGCGGCTCGCCGCCGAGACCCGCGTGATCATCGTCACCACCTTCGACTTGGACGAGTACGTCCATACCGCGCTGCGCGAGGGCGCCTGCGGCTTCCTGCTCAAACGCTCAGGCCCTGCCCTGTTGGTGGAAGCGGTCCGTGCGGCGATGGCGGGCGACACCTTGATCAGCCCTCAAGTGACGGTGCGGCTGCTGCGCAGCCTGACCCACCGGCCCGCGCCCCCGTTGGAGGATCCGCTCACCGCGCGGGAGTTGGAGATCGCCCGCCTGGTGGCGCGTGGGCACACCAACGCCCACATCGCTGCCGAACTTACGATCAGTTCAGGCACCGTCAAAACGCACATCGCGCACATCCAGCGCAAGCTGGGCACCGCCAACCGGGTAGGCATCGCCGCCTGGGCCTGGAGCAGCGGCCAGGTGACCTGACCGCAGCCCCTCTGGATGGCGTCCCGTGGAGTGGTGTGACCAGGTGATGGTCGCCATGTCGATGTTGTCGGCCACAGGCGTCTCCCTAGATGTGAGAGTGGCACTCGGCGGCATCGTTGACTCCTTTGTGCTGGTGGCGGCGGTCCCGACCGGGGTGGCGCAGCCGCGGCGGGGGCTGTCGCTGGTCGGGCGCGGGCGGATACTGGCCTGGTCCGGGGTCGCTGTGACGGTGACCGTCGTAACCTGGCAACTGGAGGCGGGCCTGAGGGCCTTGGCCGTCTTCCTGACCGCTGCCTACTTCACCGGCCAATGCACGGCCGCCAACGCATGCGGAGTGCCCGATGCGCAGGGTGATCGTTTTCCTGATCTTGCTCGTCGTCCTCCTCCTCATCGACCGGGTCGCCGTGGCCAGCCTCGAGCGCGACCTGGCGAACAGAATCGCCCCCGTCCCCAGCCTTGTCGGCAAGCCGACTGTGTCAATCGAGGGCATCCCGTTTCTCACCCAGGCTGTGTCGGGGCGCTATCCAGAGGTGCGGTTCAATTTCGGCACCTTCAGCTTCGGCGGCGTGCGGATCAGGAACCTGCGGGGAGCAGCGTACGACGTGACCGCACGCCTGGCCGACGTCCTGCAGAACCAAACCGATATACAGGCCGGTCGCGTGAGCATCACCGGCACTCTCGCCAGGGCGACGATCGACGAATACGCCCCGAGTGGCGTGAAGATCGGTGGTAACGGGCGAGGGCTCACGGCGTCGGTGGAGGTCATGGTCGGCGCGAACAAGGTGAAGTTCAACGCCGAGATTCGGGTCGAGGTCGCCGACCGGAAGATCAAGCTCCAGGCCGAATCCAGGGCGTGCCTCTGCCAGACCAGGTCGCGCAGCTGATCTCCTACCCGATCCCGTTCAAGGGGAATCTGCCCTTCGATGTGAAGCTGACCGGGGTCAGAAGCGTGCCGGGAGGACTGGAGTTCTCCGCCGAAGCGTTTGACGTGCCGGTTCGTGGAAGAGGTCGAACTACTTCGCCCGTCGTCCGTGAAGAGGGTGGGCACAGCAGGCACCGCCGAGGGAACCCATGAGGACCCTCGTCGACGAGCAGTCTGGATCCTGTCCCGGCTCGCCGCCCAGCCGACGCCGACATCTGCCCGTACACGGTCCGGAACTTCCGAAGCTACCGGCGAGCCGCAAGGGGGGATCGTCGCGGTCAGCCGGCGGGGAGTTCGGCGCGAGGTCGGGGCACCAGCTCAGGATGAGGCCCCTCGCGGGTGCCCTCGACGATGAGCTCGCGGACGGACTCGGCCAGTGCGGCGAAGACGTGGAAGACCAGCCGTCCGACGGGCGTAGTGGTGTCGAGCGCCTCGTGCAGCGACCAGAACTCGATGTGGCGCTTTCTCAGCTCGGCGACGACCGCGATCAGGTCTGCAAAGAGCGGTCGAGCCGGTCCTGGGACGGGGCACCACGAGTGCGTCTCCGGCGCGCACCCGAGTCGGAGGGCCTGCTGCCGGAGGAGATGCGCGGCACGCCGTGAGCACCCACCCACCGCCTATCCTGGCCACCGCCTTGACCGACCGCCCCCGACCGAGTGGCGCACGATCGCCAACCACACCCGTGCCACCGCCGCCTCTCGCGGCACCCTGCCCACCTCCATGGAACTCGGGCCCGCGCCTCGCCCCGCCACGGGCCAACCGCACCGGCCGTAGCAACCCGCCGTGGCCTCCTCGGCTGGCCGCCCACTGCTCACCGTCCGTCCTCGCCACGAGCCCCGGCTGCTCCCCGGCTGGTCGCGGGCGGTGCTGCGACGCGGCTGCAGCCCGACTCCCTCGCCGAACTGGGGACGTATGCGTCCCCTCGACAACGGGCGCTCCCCATTGCCCCTGCATTCAAGGTGCGCGTCAACCCAGCTCCCAGCACTTTCGGACGACGGCGGACGACGCCGGGGCCATCGGCGGTGCGCGAGTGTCGCCCGTACGCCTCGCCGGTAGCTCGGCCGCGCCCGAGATTTCATGTGCCATGTCCACCGGCGCCGGCCGTCCGGCGAACGGCATCCCGGCTGTTCAGAGCTTGGTCAAGGTGCGGGCACGTCTCCTCGTCGACGAGCCTGAGGCGATACGTGCCGGGTAACCGACGGCTGTCCGTTCTCGGGGCTCAAGGAGACGATCATGCCCAACGGCGCTTCCGGCAGCGACGAGCAGCGTGTCCGCAACACGCCGGTCCGTCCCGCCGAGCAGCCGGTGACCCCATCCCCGGCCGATCCGGACGTACATCTCGACGTGCCCGAGGTCAAGGTCGAAGAAATCGAGCTGGAGGTGGAGGACCTGCGGGCCCGGGTGTCGTTGCAGGCCGAGGTGCTCGACCTGCTGCGGCTCAACGTGGGGGCCGACGTGGCGCTGGGGCGCGTCAAGCTCACGATCAAGGGCGTGGAGGCGCAGGCACTGCTGAAGGTCCGCCTGGACAACGTCGCGCACATCATCGACCGCGTGATGAACACCATCGACGAGAACCCGCAGATCCTCGAGAACCTCACCCGCGAAGTCGGCACGGCCGTACGCGACCTCGGCACCGGCGCCGGCCGCGCCGTACAGGACCTTGGAACCGGAGCCGGCCACGCCGTACGCGATGTCGGCACAGGTGCCGGCCACGCGGTACGCGACATCGGAACCGGCGCAGGAGGCGCCGTGCGCGACCTCGGCACAGGTGCGGGACACGCCGTACAAGACGTAGGCACCGGCGCAGGAGAAGCCGTACGGGACGTCGGAACCAGCGGGGGACGAGCCATCCATGAGGTTGGAGCCGGCGCGGGAGAAACCGTACGTGAGGTCGGTAGCGGTGCGGGCGACGTCGTGCCGGACGTCGGCACGGAGGCCGCTGAAGCCGCACGAGACACCGCCGCGCAGACCCCCGAACCCGTACGACAGACCAGAACGCAGACCACCGAACCCGTACGTCGTCGTACTACGACGCAGGCCACCGGACCGGTACGTCGCACCAGGACACAGGCCCCCGAACCCGTACAAGCCGCCGACACCGAGACCACCGAAGCAGCCCAAGACACTCACCACGAGCCTCGCCGAGTCCCTGTACGCCGCCGAGATCCTCAACCCGGACGGCACCACCTTCACCGCCGACGTCCAGGCGTACGATCCGCAGCCGGGCGAAACGTACCGGGGCTGGCGCTGGGACTACGCCCAT
>NZ_POUD01000323.1 GCF_003236395.1 Nonomuraea aridisoli
ACGCAGGACGCCGCCCCCGGAGGAGGAGCCCGTGGTACGCCTCGCCCCCGCCTTCGACGAGTACCTCCTGGGCTGGCGCACCCGCGACCCGATCCTGGCCCCCGAACACGCCCGGCGGGTCTTCCCCGGCGGCGGCGTCCTGCGTCCGGTGGTGCTGGTGGACGGCGTGGTCGCGGGCGTGTGGGGCCGCAAGGGCACGCAGGTGACCGTGACCCCGTTCGGCGACCTGCCCGCGGGCCCGCTGGAGGCCGAATTGGAGGACATACACCGCTTTTTCCAGAATTTTCGGCGGAAAGCGTGAAAGCGATCCGGTGGATCGGGTGACAAGAGATGACCACTGATCCATCGGAAGGCAGCACATGACGGGGGAGACCCTCGCGACCCCGGTGCCCTGGACCGCCCGCGCACCCGGGGCCCTGGACACCGCCGACGCGTTCGCCGCCGTGTTCGACGCGCACTTCGGCGAGATCCACATCTACGTCGCCCAGCGGCTCGGCCCCGACATCGCCGAGGACATCGTCGCCGAGACGTTCCTCACCGCCTACCGCAAGCGCGCCCAGTACGACCCGTCCCGCGCCGGAGTGCGCGCCTGGTTGTACGGCATCGCCACGAACCTCATCGGCAAGCACCGCCGCCTGGAGGCCCGCACCCTGCGCGCGCTCGGCCGCTGCGGCCCCGAGACCGACACGCCGGGACACGAGGAGCAGGTGGCCGTGCGGGTCAGCGCCCAGAGCCTGCGGCCGGAGCTCGCCGCCGCCCTCGCCGGGCTCGACCGGCGCGACCGCGACGTGCTGCTGCTGGTCGCCCTCGCCGGGCTCAGCCACGACGAGATCGCCACCGCCCTCGGCATCCCGTACGGCACCGTCGGCTCCCGCCTGAGCCGGGCCAGGAAGAAGCTGCGGGCGCGGCTCGGGGAGGTGCGCGTTGACGGATGACCTGATCCGCGACCTGTACGGCGAGCCCCGGCCCGGCCCGGACGCCCAGGCCAGGGTGTGGCGGCGGGTCACGGCCCCGCGGCGGCGCAGGCGGCTGTCGTGGCTGGCGATCCCCGCCGTCGCCGCGGCGGCCCTGACGGCGATCCTGCTCAACGTCACCGCCGAGCCCCTCTCGGGCCGGTCGATCCTGCTGACGGCCGCCTCCTCGGCCGCGTCCTCCAGGTCCGGCGGCGCCTACTGGCACGTCGAGAAGCTGCACGACGGCGCCAGGGTGAGCGAGCTGTGGGTGACCAGGCAGGGGGAGGCGTGGACCGCCGAGCAGGGCCGCGTCACCCGGGTCACCGGCCGGGCGCCGTTCAGCATGGCCGGGCGCGACCTGACCTACGAGCAGATCCGGGCGCTGCCGTCCGACGCCGCGGCGCTCCGCGAACGGGTGGCCGCGATGTTGCCGCCGGGCTCGCAGGGGCTGCTCGCCGACGCGCTCAGCGGCCTGCTGTGGACCAAGCCGTCCGAGCCCGGCGTCCGCGCCGCCGCCTACCGCGCGCTCGCCGACCTGCCCGAGGTCCGCTACCTGGGCGCCGCCACGGACGCGCGCGGGCGCGCCGGAGAGGCGTTCGCCTTCGACCTGCCGTCGGGCGTGCGGCGGACCCTGATCATCGACCCGGACTCCTCGCAGGTGTTGTCCTGCGCGGACAGCGGCCGGGGCGGTCGCTCGGAGGTTGTCCTCACCGCCGGCTGGACGGACCAGGGCCCCGACCTTCGCTGACCCTTCCCGACCCCTGACCCTTCCCGACGTGCCGCGCGTGGGTCTCGCGCGCCCTGGAACAGGAGCCACGACGTGTTCTGGCGTGCCCGCACGACCTCAGGCCGGGCCATCTGCCTGAGCGACCAGTTCCCCCGGGTCAAGGTGGAGGAGGTGATGCGCGGCCTGGTGACGTTCGCCGGCCAGGCGCCGGTCCAGCTCGGCACGGAGATCGACTGGACCGCGAACCCGCACGGCAACCGCTCCTGGGCGCTCAATCTGCACGCGCTGCGCTGGCTCGGCCGCCTGGTCGCCGAGTACGAGCGGTCCGGCGCGCGATCCTTCCTCGACCGCGCCGCCGCGGTGGCCGACCACTGGATGCGGGCGAACCCGCGCGGCGGCTCCGGCGTCAGCCCGTGGGCGTGGGCCGAGCACGCGATCGCGCTGCGCGCCCCGGCCCTGGTGTGCCTCAGCGAGCACGTGCACACCCCGCGGCTGTGGGACAGCCTGGCCGAGCACGGCGAGCTCCTGGCCGACCCCGGTCTCTACCGCCGGGGCCACAACCACGGCCTCGACCAGGACATCGCGCTGCTCGTCGTCGCCTGCCGCCTCGGCCGGGCCCGCTGGCGCGACCTGGCCGTGCGCAGGATGACCGACTCGGCCGAGCTGGCGATCGACGCGCAGGGCGCGCTGCACGAGCAGGCCCCCCGCTACGGCCTGTACGTGCACCGCCGCCTGGGCGCCGCCCTGCGCGCCATCCGCGAGAGCGGGGCCGAGGTGCCCGAGCGGCTGGTGGCCAGGCGGCGGGCGCTGGAGACGTACGTGGCGCACGCGACCCAGCCCGACGGCCGCCTCGTCCCCATCGGCGACAGCCCGGCCGACGCCCGCGCGGACGGCTTCCCGCACGAGGGCCCGGTGGTACGGGTCTTCGACGGGGGATACGTCTTCGGCAGGAGCGCGTGGGACGATCCCGGGGCCGCGTACTACTCGATCAGGTTCGGCCCGGGACGGCGCCTGCACGGGCACGAGGACCACCTGGGCGTCACCTACTTCGCCGGGGGCCGCCCGATCCTGGTGGAGGCCGGCTTCCACTCCTACGAGCGCACCGGCTACGCCGACTGGACCCGCTCGCCGGAGGCCCACAACGTGCCCGTCCCGACCGGCGCGACCTTCCGCCCCGGCACCGCCACCCGCCTGCTCGGCTCCCGCGTCGGCCCCGATCACCAGTCGTTCGAGCTGGCCGACGACGCCTACGGGGTGCGCAGGACCCGCCGCGTGTTCGTCACCCACGGACCCGATCTGATGGCCGTGCACGATCAGGTGGCCTCGGGGACCCTGCGCAGCCTGTGGCACTTCGACCACGGGCTCAAGGTCCTGTCGCGCGGCGACGGGGAGGTGGTGCTGGGTGACGACACGGGCTTCCGCGTGACGGTGCTGCAGTTCCCGGGGGAGGGGCAGGGGGCGCGACCGGCCCTGATCTCGACGGGCTACCTCCGCACCGCCGAGTCCGTCACCGTCCTGTCGCCCGAGGCCCCCAGCGTCCTGACGGTGATCGTCCCGCACGGCGGCAGCGGTCCCGGTTCCCTCAGCTCCGTGAGCCGGCCGGACGAGCCGGGTGGACCAGGGCGTTGATCAGCGGAGCCAGGCGTCGAAGCTCCTCCACGTGGGCGGCGCTGAGCTGGGCCAGCTTCGCCAGCCCCGCCTGGGTCAGCGCGAGCCGCACCTCCCGGCGATCCCCGCTCTCTCCGCGGGTGCGGCAGATGAGGCCGAGCCGCTCCACCCGGTCGGCCAGCTGCACGGCGCTGTGATGGCGGGTGCACAGATAGTCGGCGACCTCCCCGATGGTGGGGCCCCGGGAGTCGGCGTGCCCGCGGATCGCCAGCAGCAGCTGGTGCTGGGTGGCTGTGAGGCCGACGTGGGCCGCCTGCTGCTCGCTCCATCGCAGGAATCGGCGGAGCGCGAGACGGAAGGACAGCAGGTTCGCGTAGTCGCGCTCAGTGAGTCGTTCGGCCGGTCGCCCCATAACTCATAACCTCTCCAAAAGTGATAATATCACACTAAGAGGTACAAATCGGGCGGCCTGGAGCGGCCGGGGCGGGCCCGCACGCGTCCAGGGCCGTCGTTCGCACAACCTCAGGCACGCATGCGATCGCATGCGCAAAGGTGGTGAAAGACATGGCTGGCGAGACCATGAGAATGCACCCCGACATCGCGGAGCTGCGGGCGAAATACGAGCTCGCCGCGGAGGCGCCGACCGCCAGGGCGGTCGCCGGTCTGACGTTCCTGGCCGGGCTCTACCTCGCGATGTCCCCGTGGATCGTCGGGTTCGACGGATTCACGACCTTGGCGGTGACCAACCTGATCGCCGGAGTCGCGCTGGCGGCGCTGGCGCTGGGGTTCGCGTCCGCCTACGGCCGGACCCACGGCATCGTCTGGATCGCCCCGCTGATCGGCGTGTGGACGATCGTCGCTCCCTGGGTCGTCAGCGGCGACGTCGCCACCACGACCACGATCTGGAGCAACGTGGTGACCGGCGTGATCGTCCTGCTTCTCGGGCTGGCCGAGATGTTCGGGACGAGCCCGTCCCGGTTCCGCCGATAACCCGCGAATCCACAGGCGGAAGCCGGCCTACCGGCTTCCGCCTTCTCATGCGTTGTTGAAGTAACCCCATAGGGGTTACAGTGGGGGTATGCCAAAGATCAACGTGTACCTGCCGGACGACCTTGCCGAGGCCGTCAAGAGCGCCGGAGTGCCCGTGTCGGCCGTCTGCCAGCGGGCGCTTGAGCAGGCCGTGCGCAGGGTGACCGCGATCAGGGAGACCGTTCTGACCGAGGTCGACCTGGAGCAGCCGACCGGTGCGCTCACCCACATGACCGCCAGGACCCGTACGGTGCTCAAGCTCGCCACCGAGCAGGCCCGCGCGGAGGGCGCCGCCGCCGTCGGCACCGAGCACCTGCTCGGCGGGATGCTGAGCGAGGGCACCAACCTCGCGCTGCGCGTGCTGGCCACCATGGAGATCGCCGACGGTCAGCTGCGCGCCGCGCTCGACCGGCACCGTCCCGCCGAGCCCGGCACGGGCGCGCCCGAACGGTTCGGCCCGCACGCCGCCGCCGCGCTCGAGCTCGCGGTCACCGAGGCCACGGCGCTGGGCCACAACTACGTGGGCTGCGAGCACCTGCTCCTCGGCCTCATCGCCGAGCCCGACGGCACGGCCGGCGAGGTGCTGCGCTCCCTCGGCGCCGACCTGCGCCTCACCCGGCGCGCCGTGTCCGCGGCCCTGGCCGGCTACGTCCACCTCCGCGCGCAGACCCCGCAGGCGCCGCCGCCCGAGGCCGTCGGCGAGCTGCTCACCGCGGCCGTCCGCCGTGAGCTCGCCCCTTTCGCCGAACGCCTCGACCGTCTGGAGGCCCGCCTCGGGGAGAACGGCTGAGCCGGCGCGGCCCGGCGCCGACGTGGCAGGCGGTCGTCGTCCTCACGCTGCTGATCGGCCTGATCATCACAGCGTCGTGGTGATCAGAGCCAGTCGCGGCGTTTGAAGATCGTGTAGAGCACCAGGCAGACGGCGCCCATCAGCAGCAGCGCGAACGGGTAGCCGAACACCCAGTGCGTCTCCGGCATGAAGTCGAAGTTCATCCCGTAGATGGTGCCGACCAGGGTGGGGGCGAACAGGATCGCCGCCCAGGCGGAGATCTTCTTGACCTCCTCACCCTGCCGGATGCTGGCCTCGGTCATCCGCGCCATCTCCTCGTTCTGGGCCTGCGTCACCAGCGTCGAGTTGACGATCAGGATGTTCTGCAACATCTGGCGGAACGACGAGATGCGCTCGGTCACCGTGATCGCGTGGTCGGCCACGTCGCGCAGGTAACGCTGCAGCTCGTCGTTGAGGCCGTATTTCGGGGCCCCCGCGATGAAGCCGTGGATCATGCCCACGAGCGGCGACGTCGCCCGCTGGAACTCGATCACCTCGCCCGACAGCTCATAGACGCGCCGCGACACCGACGGGTCGCCGCCGAAGACCTGGACCTCGATCTCCTCGATGTCCTTCTGCAGGCCGGCGATCACCGGCGCGTACCCGTCGACCACGGCGTCGAGGATGGCGTACAGGACGGCCTGCGGGCCCTGCCGCAGCAGCTCCGGCTCCGACTCCATGCGCCTGCGCACACCCTGCAGGTCGGGGGCCTCGGCGTGGCGCACGGTGATCACGAAGTTGGGGCCGACGAAGACATGCACCTCCCCGAACGCGACCTCCTCCACCTCGTCGAGGTAGCGGGCGGCGCGCAGCACCACGAACAGCGTGTCGCCGTAGCGGTCGGCCTTGGGCCGCTGGGAGCCGACGATCGCGTCCTCCAGCGCCAGCTCGTGCAGCTGGAACTCCTCGCCGAGCTTGACCAGTTCCCATTCCTTCGGCCGGTAGAGCCCGATCCAGGCCATGCTGTCGGGCATCTGCTTGAGGCGCTCGAAGGCGTCGGCGAGGGAGCCGGGGTTGTCGACCCGCTCGCCGTCACGGTAGATCGCGTTGTCGATGACGGTCGGGCGGTAGGGCGCCTCCTCGGTGGCGCGGGGGTCCATCGAGTGCTCGGGCGCCTCTTCGCGTGACTCACCGCTGTGCCTGAACCCTCTGACCCTGGCCATGGTTCCCTCCCGGTCAGGACGGCTGCGCGTCGTCGAGGTGGCGCACCGCGCGTTCCCTGATCGTCCTGCGCCACATGGGCGTCCACCCGAACACCAGCCCGTGCGGCCGGCCCAGCGCCATTCTCGACCACCGCTTGAAGTCGAAGTCGTCGTGGTGGCGGACGATCAGGTCGTCCTCGAACCTGAACAGCGCGTCGATCTCGTTGACCACCTCGCGCCCGGTGCTGGAGAAGGTGTAACGGGCCGTCCAGTGCGCGGTGCCGGAGAAGTCGTCGGCGCGCACGTCGCGGTAGGAGGACTGCAGCCCGCTGCGTACGCCGAGCTGGATCCGCCACATCCTCATCACCCTGTCGCGCCCCTCGACCTCCTGGAAGATGGGGTCGCCGAAACTGACCTCGGGGTGGTAGCAGCGCTCCATGGCCGCCAGGTCGGCGCGGCCGAGAGCGTCGAAGAAAGCGCTGATGAGCGCTACGTGCCGATCGTTCACTGTCATATCAGATCATGGCCATTCCATTGCTCCAGCAGACGGCCCGCAACCAGTCGTCGCCGAGGTCCAGCCGGGCCAGCGCGTCGAGCTGATGGGCGTACGGGTAAGGGATGGTCGGGAAATCACTGCCGAGCACCACCTTCCCCGCCAAGCCGAGGTCAAGCAGCGCGGGCCGCAGCCGTTCGGGGAACGGCATGGCGCGCTCGGAGAAGTCGGTGAACGCCATCGTGGTGTCCAGCGCGACCCGCTCGTAGCGGGCGGCCAGCTCGAAGAACGGGTCGTACTCCGGCATGCCCATGTGCGCGATCACCACCCGCAGCCGCGGATGCCGGCGCAGCACCCCGCTGATCGGCTCCTCGCCGACGTAGCCGCCCGGCACGGGGATCGAGCTGGCGTGCACCACCACCGGCACCCCGGCCTCGGCCAGCAGCCCCCACACCTCGTCCAGTTCGGGGACGCGCGGGTCGAACGCGCCCACCTGCAGGTGCACCTTGAAGATCCGGGCGCCGTCGTCCAGCGCCGCTCCGACGTACTTCCCGGCGCCCGGCTCCGGGAAGAAGGTCGCCGACGGCAGGCAGCCAGGGGTGCGGCGGGCGAAGCCGAGCGTCCACTCGTTGAGGTCGGCCGCCATGCCGGGCCGGTGGGCGTAGGCCAGGGCGGGGAAGGACCGCACGCCCAGCTCGCGCAGCCGCTCCACGCGCCGCTCGACCGGCCACTCGTACGTGATCGGCCAGCCGTCGCCCATGAGCGGGCCGCCGTGGTGGAAGTGGTGCCACACGCGGCGTTCCATCCGCTCGGGCAGGAAATGCACGTGCAGGTCGATCAGGCCGGGCAGTCCCAGCCCCCGCCACCAGTCCGGCACGCGCGCGTCAGAATCCCGTTCCGTGACCACGGTGCAGACCCTACCGACCGCGCTCCCGCCCAACGGCGCCGGTATACGGATAAATGCACAGTCGGCGAGGAGCCGGGGAGCGGGCGGAGCGGTTAGGGTTTCTCCTCGATGGACAAGCTCTGGGCCCATTTGATCGAGGTCCAGCCCGACCCCGACCCCTGGGTCGTCGCGGTCTCGGCGCTGGCCGCACTCGCGCTCGTCGGTTTCCGCATGCCCTGGCAGATCTCCAGGGGTCTGATCACGATCGCCCACGAGGGCGGCCACGCGCTGATGGCGCTGGTCACCCGGCGCAAGCTCGAAGGCATCCGGCTCCACTCCGACACCTCCGGCGTGACGCTGACCAGGGGCAGGCCCACCGGCCCCGGCATGGTGCTGACGGCGCTGGCCGGCTACCTCGCGCCGTCGCTGCTGGGATTAGCCGCCGCCTGGCTGACCGAGCAGGGGCGCATCACGCTGCTGATCTGGGGCGTGCTGCTGTTCCTGGTCTGCATGCTGCTGCTGATCCGCAATCTGTACGGCGCGCTCATCCTGCTGGTCACGGGCGGCGCGGTGTTCGCCCTGATCATGTACGCGCCGGCCGAGGCGCAGCAGGTCGTCGCCCTGGTCGCCGTGTGGTTCCTGCTCTTCGGCGGCATCCGGCCGATCATCGAGCTGCAGCGCAAGCGGCGCCGGCGGCAGGCCCGCGACTCCGACGCCGACCAGCTGGCCCGGCTGACGTTCCTGCCGGGCGGCTTCTACGTGTTCTTCTTCCTGCTGGTGTCGGGGGCGTCCGCGGTCTTCGGCGCATACCTCATGAACCCCCTCTAGCATCGAAATTTCACACTAAACTCGCCCGCGAGCGCTATCAGGGGGAGTGACGTGCTGCCAGTCGAGGACGCGCCCGGCTACCGGGTACTCGATCAGGCGGGCAGGGGCGGGTTCGCCGTCGTCTACCGCGCCTACCAGGAGCGTCTCGACCGGGTGGTGGCGCTCAAGGTGCTCTCCGTCGACCGGGTCGACCAGCGCACGATGCGCAGGTTCCAGCGCGAGCTGCAGCTGACCGGCCGCCTGACCGGCCATCCGAACGTCGTGACCGTCTTCGACACCGGCGTGACGCGCTCCGGCAAGCCGTACATCGCGATGGACTTCTTCGAGAACGGCTCGCTGCGCGACAGGGTCGGCAAGGAGGGGCCGCTGCCGGTGCCCGACGTGCTGCGCGCTGGCGTGAAGCTGGCCGGCGCGCTGGCCGCCGTCCACGAGGCGGGCGTCCTGCACGGCGACATCAAACCCCAGAACATCCTCATCTCCCGGTACGGCGAGCCGGCGATCGCCGACTTCGGCGTGGCCCGGGTCGTCGACTCGGCGGAGGTGTCGGCCACCTCGCACGCGTTCACCCCGCTGCACGCGGCGCCCGAGGTGCTCACCGGGCAGCCGCACTCGGCCTCGACCGACGTCTACTCGCTCGGCTCGACCCTGTACCACCTGCTGGCCGGGCGGCCCGCCTTCCACAACCCGTCGGACCCGTCGATCGCGCCGCTGATGTACCGGGTGCTCAGCATCGATCCGCCGCCGCTCAACCGCCCCGACGTGCCGTCCACGCTGTTCGAGGCGGTCCTGCGCGCGATGTCCAAGGAGCCCGGGAAGCGGTACGCGTCGGCGCGCGTGTTCGCCCGCCGGCTGCAGGAGGTGCAGGCCGAGCTCGGCCTGCCCGTCACGGACCTGCTGGGCGAGGACCCGGGCCCCGGCCCGTCGTTGTCCACCGTCCCCCGCC
>NZ_POUD01000324.1 GCF_003236395.1 Nonomuraea aridisoli
CGGCACGGATGGCCTGGGTAGGCGATACTCGACGGGTCACGAGCGTGGGACCTCTTTCGTGCGAACTTGGCGGTTCAACACGGAACCTACGCTCGTGATCTATTTACACCGCATCTGGGACGCGACCGACCTCGCCGACCACGGCAACTTACCGGCCCCCGCGCCCGCCACCCGATGGGATGCCGTCTTGCTGCTCTCCTAGTCCCTGGTCTACTCCTGCTGGACGAGCTGACCTGGGCGAACTTAATCGCGTGTACCTAGGCTGCACGAGTCCTTCCGACACCCCCATCGCGCTGGCCACCACCGAACTCAGGCGGCTCAAGAAGGTCGCGCCTACATTCGCGCTCAGGCACGGGGCCCCTGCTACCGCCGGCGGAGAGTGCGGCCGAACTGCCGCAGATCTTCGAGCAGCAGGGCAGGCTCTTCCAGCGAGGGGAAATGACCGCCTCGGGGCATGTCCGTCCACTGCACGACGGTGCGGGATTTCTCCACGAACTCTCGGGGAGGCGGCGGGCAATGCGGATCCGGGAAGGCGGCGAACCCCACGGGCACCTCGATTCGCTGACCCGGATCGAAGGTGATCGGTCCTTCTTGACTGATGGCGCGGTAGATGGTCGCCGCCGTGTAGAAGGTACCGGTGACGAGATAGATCATGACCTCGGTCAACGCGGTGTCCATGTTGAACAGGTCCTTCAGATCCCGATCCCTGCGATCGGCCCAGAGCAGCAACTTGTCCACCATCCACGCGGCCTGCCCGACCGGGCTGTCCATGATGGCGTAGCTGACCGTCAGAGGGTCATCTGCCTGAAGGCGGAAGTAGGCGAATTCACGCTCGAAGGCCGCCCGCTCCGACTCGGCCCATGCCAGTTCCGCCGGCGTGGCCGGGCCCGGGCCGGTCTGTCCCGACCCGAAAGCCGCTCCGTCGTGCCGGTAGAAGGCCAGATTCAGATGGATCCCCGTGACGTGCCGGCCATGTCTGAGGCCCATCCATTCAGCGACCAGGCCGCCCCAGTCGCCGCCGTGGATGACGTAGTCCTCGTACCCGAGGACCTCAGTCATCAGGAGATCGAGACGATCGGCGGTCGCGCGCGGGCCGAGCGGACGGGACAGCCGGTCGGAGAACCCGAAACCCGGCATCGACGGGACGACGACGTCGAACCCGTCGTCTGGATCACCGCCGAAACGCTCGGGGTGCGCCAGTTGCTCGACCATCCGCGCGAACGCCGCGTGCGTGACGGGCCAGCCGTGGAGCAGGATGAGGGGCGAGGGCTTTCGCCCCGATCCGCGCTCGTGGATGTAGTGAATGCGGTCGCCGCCGATCTCGACCCGGAATTGCGGGTACCTGTTCAGCTCGTGCTCGTGCTCACGCCAGTCGTAGGTATGCGTCCAGTACTCGCACAGATCCCTCATGTAACCCGGCGGCACTCCGACGTCCGAGCCGCCGGCCGGCGCGTCGAACCATTCGTAGGAGCGGACGCGCTGCATGATGCGATCCAGCTTCGCCTGCGGCACCGCGATCTCGAACGGGACACTCAATCCAGCCTGCATGATTCCCCTCGCGTCGTCAGTTTGTCTGGTCTGCGGCGCCACGGCGGTCGAACACCTTCTCGGCCACGGCCAGGGCGTCCGTGGCCTTTCCGAAACCGCCGACGGCGGACATGAGCCTGACGGCCTCGACGATCTCCCGGCGGGTTACGCCAGCATTCAGCGCCGCCTCTATGTGGAAGGCCAGTTGCTCGGACACCCCGCCCTGGGTCGCGATCGCCGAGATGACAGCGAGGTGCTTGACCTTGTCGTCCAGTTCCTCACGGTTGAACAGCTCGCCGTAGAGGTAGTCGACGGCCAGCCGATGCAAGCCCGGGGCATATTGCTCGGCCAAATCCCAGCCCTCGCCCATGGGCAGCCGCTCAGGGTTGAGTGCCCCCAGGAAGGCCGCGCCCTTCTGGTACGAGGAGCCCGGTTCCCCTCGAGCGGCGTCGACGGTGAGAGGTTCGTGGTCCTTGGCGGTTCCGCGCTCATCGCGTTGGTCGAAGACGTGCTTGCCGTAGCGCAGTGCGGTCATGGCGTTGGTGATGCCGATGTTCAGCGCCAGATGGGTGAAGATCTCTGCCACTTCCTGCCGGGTCCAGCCGGTGTTGAGGGCGCCGTTGGTGTGCCAGATGATCTGAAGTGGAGTGCTGTTGACGGCCGCGTAGGTGCTCATGATGAAGAGTTCGCGGTACTTGATGGACGTGCCGGGATGGAGGAAGAGGTCGTTGTAGAACACCGACACGACGTCTCGCCAGAAGTGCGGTGCCAGGTTGTTGACGGCGGTGTAGGTCTCGTCGGTCGGGCCGGCGGGATAGACCTCCGCGATGGTGCCCTGCGACCGTTCCCAGCGCTCTTGGACGTCGCCGCCGGGGGCGTCCCCCTCCACCCAGACGCGCTCGGCGTCGCTGCCCAGGTTCTTCTCATCACGCTCGGCGAAGACTTTCGCGGCAACGGCGATCGCGTTGACGGCCGTCGGCGTCCCGGAGGCCTGCGAGATGGTCGCCAGTCCCTCGACGATCATTTGACGAGTGGCTCCGGCGGCGAGTGCGGCATGCATGTGGGCAGGCAGCTGGGAGGAGCCCTTGTCACCGATCGCTGCAAGGGCCGCCACCGTCGCCAGTTCCCGGTCCATCATCGACAGGGCTGGAGTGGCTGTGTAGGTATTGACGAGAGAGTCGTACTGCTGCCGCAACTCGTCAGCGGCGACTCGGGCGATGTTCTTCTTAGTCATGGCGATTTCCTCTAGGTTCCTGCCTTGCAGGCGCCGGATACGGCGCCGATTGTTTGGTCTCAGCCGATGCTGAGGCGTCCGCCCGTCACTTCCAGGACCACGCCGGTGATGTAACTGGCGCGGGGCGAGGCGAGGAAGACGACCGCTTCGGCGACCTCCTCAGGCTCGGCGATGCGGCCCATGGCCGTGGTCTCCGCGACCGTCTTGAGGGTGGCGGCGTCCATCGCGTCGGTTCCCGGCGTACGGGTCGGACCTGGGGCGACGGCGTTGACGCGCACGCCCGCCTTGGCGAACTCGGCAGCCCACACCGCGGTCAGCTGCTCCAAAGCCGCCTTGGAGGAGGAGTACATGCCCGTGCCCTTGGTGACCACGGCAGCGGCCAGCGTGCTGAGGTTGACGATGGCCCCGTGGCCGCGCTCGACCATGCCGGGAGCCAGCGCCCGCACCAGCGTGTAGGGAGCCTTGGTGTTGAGGTTCAGGTGTAGGTCGAACAACTCTTCCGTCATCTCTGACGTGGGCAGGAACTTGTAGATTCCGGCGTTATTGATCAGCACATCGACCTTGCCCGCTTCCTGCGCCAAGCGCTCGATGTCGTGCGCATCAGTGAGGTCGGCTTCGACGAAGCGGGCCGTTCCGCCGTTGGCCTGGATCTCGGCGACAACCTTGGCGCCACGGGCGGCGTCGCGGCCATGCACGATGACCTCGGCGCCTTCCCGCGCCAACTGGACGGCCACAGCCCGGCCGATCCCAGCGGTGGCGCCGGTGACGAGGGCGGTCTGTCCTGACATTCGCATGTCGTTTTCCTATCGGGAAGTTCGTGGAGTACCGCTCGGATCGAGCGTTGATGTCGCACCTTGCCGGCCGGCTTGGGCCAGGTCGCTGGTGTGCTGGCCGGTGGGTGCGCGGAGTGGCCGAACCTGGCCACCACGACGCAATATACTCCATTGACACAGGACCGACAAATTATGAAGGACCCTACAACAGTGGCGGGGTTCGTGGAGCTGCAGAACTATGGGTCGCCTCGCTTGTAGCCGCCCTCGCAGGCGGGATTGCGGGGGGACCGATGCAATCTCCCGCGTCCCTTGCTGTTCGCTGCCGGGCGTAGTGCGTGCCGGCGAGCAGGAGGTTCGTACTCGTAGGTTCGCACGCGCGCGGTCGATGATCCCCGCCTGCTCCTGCGCGGACGCCTGCTGAGAGCCCAGCGGCATGCCGCAAGATGAGCACGGTGATCAAGGCCAAGGCGTCGCCGGCCCAGTTGGCCACGCGCAAGGCGCTGGTGATGGCGCTCGCAGCCACGCCGAGCTAGTGTAGCCGCAACCTTCACTTTTGCAGGGTCCTGAATTCACGCAGTGGTATACTTTAAGTAGGGAAGCGAGAGCGAAGTAGGTGAGCTAGACAATGACCAGTGAGGTCGGCACCCGGACGAGCCAAGCGCAGTCAGGTAAGCGGGAGGCGGTGACGGAGTCGTCCGGCACACTCGGCTTCCAACTCAAGCGCGCCGAACAGGCACTGATCGCCCGCAAGGCCAACGCCGTGCGGGCCCTGGACCTGACGGAGCCGCAGTGCAAGGTGCTCGGGTTTCTCGCCGACGGCTCGGCCAAGTCCTGCACCCAGCTCTCCCGTGAAGCGCTGGTCACATCCCAAACCATGACCGGCATCGTCAAAAACCTCGAAGCTAAGGGGCTGGTTCAGCGCCACGCCTCCCCTGACCACGGCCGCGTCATGCTGGTCTCCCTCACCGAGGCCGGCGCCGAACGCGCCGCCGCGGCCAGCGACCTGGCCCAGTCCGTCGAGGCCAGCCTTCGCGAAGGGATGACCACCAAAGACTACGACCTCCTACTCGGCCTGCTCCGCCGAGTTGCCGAGGTCGCCCCCGAGCTCGTCCTGGAACCCTGAGCTACCTACCGGGCCGCTGTGCTGACGAACAGTGAAGGCACTGGGGCCCGCTGGTGACTGCCTGAGGCACCCATGAGCCAGGGCCGAGCGAGTGAGAGATCCTCGGCCGGGTACCCGGCCGAGGGTTGCCCAACCTGTCTATCCGGCCCTCCAGGAGAGGTCGAGACCCGCTTCACCCGCGCCCCACGCAGCTTTACCCACGCCACGCAAACGCAAGATGACCTGCGCCTGCTGTTTTTACCTTCCCCAGGGACCAGTCGCCCGCCACCTGCACTCTGTTGAGCAAGCCCAAGCTTGCGAGCAGCCGCCCTGTCGTCGAACAGCCAACGGCGCGAGCCGAACTGGAAGCGGGAAGCTAATTTCGCAGCTCGCGGCCTCTGTCGCGCGGGTCGGTCCCGACCGGCGCCACCTTCACACACCCCCGGCCGAGGATGAAGCCGCCCACAGCCACTCCATTCGGTGGCCGGGGTAGTCGAACCGGTACGGCGCGGCGGCCATCCGCAGCGTCCGGCAAGGGTAGTCGGCCGAGGAGCACTCACGGCAGCGCAGGACTCGCCGGGGCGGGTTTGCCCCCTCCATCATGATCATCTCGGTAGGGCCGTGCCAGTCCATGAGGGCGACGTCCGCCTCGGTGCGGTGGGCAACGAACGCCGACCCGCCGAGGCGGCCGGCCTGGTGGCTGATCGCCTCCCGCATCCACCGCGCGAACGCCGAGGCGTTGTCGCGCACCTCCGGCGCGATCGGCGGCGGCGTCCACACGTGGCCGCGCTCCCCGCAGTTCCGGCACTCGCCGACGTGCGGCCATCCGGTCTCCTCCGCCGGCCCCCACCAGTCCGGGGTGACGGGGATCTGGTCGGCCGGGTCGCTGCTGTACCAGGAGCAGAAGCGGTCTGCGTGCTGCACGAACGGCATCAGCGGTGCCTCGCCATCTGCTCGTCGGTCGCCTCACGCACCACCGTCACGATCCGGCCGTCGTGAAGGATCGCCTCGAACACCAGGCACGGCCGCACCGGCTGCAGCGACATCTGCCATCGCGACCGCATCGGCACGACCTCAGCCTCTGGGGGCGGGTCGATGCTGATGCCGTCGCGCACCTGAGCCGGGGCGGCCACGCACGTGGTGCCGTACGCGAGGCTGTCGGCCACCTGCTCCAGCCAGGCCCGCGCAGCCTCGGCGGCTTCGGGAACGGTCACGGGATCTGTAGGTTGCCCCCCGCGCTGCTTTCCGACCGAGACATCCTGACCGAAATCGACGCCGGACGGGTCCGGCTGGAACCGTTCGACTCGGCGATGCTCCAGCCGTCGAGCGTCGACGTCCGGCTCGACCGGTACTTCCGCGTGTTCGAGAACCACCGGCACCCGTACATCGACCCCGCCATCGAGCAGCCCGACCTGACGCGGCTGGTCGAGGCCGAGGGCGACGAGCCGTTCATCCTCCACCCGGGGGAGTTCGTCCTGGGCAGCACGTACGAAGTCGTCAGCCTGCCCGACGACATCGCGGCCCGGCTGGAGGGCAAGTCCAGCCTCGGACGGCTCGGCCTGCTCACGCATTCGACGGCCGGGTTCATCGACCCCGGGTTCAGCGGGCACGTGACGCTGGAGCTGTCCAACGCCGCCACGCTCCCGATCAAGCTGTGGCCAGGAATGAAGATCGGACAGCTCGCCCTGTTCCGGATGAGCTCGCCGGCGGAACACCCGTACGGCTCGGCGAAGTACGGCTCGCGCTACCAGGGCCAGCGTGGTCCGACGCCATCGCGGTCGTTCCTGAACTTCCACCGCACGAAGATCTGAGGACGTCACCGCGCCTGCCCGTGCCCTTCGGCCTGGCGGGCCATCTCGACGGTCAGACCTTCGCCGGGCCGTGCCGACCCGCCCGCCGTCACGGCCACGGTGGAGCGGCCGGACTGCGCGTCCAAGGGGGCTTCGTCCCAGTGGAAGCCGCACGACTGGCAGTGCCGGGCCAGGCGTTCCGGCCGGGGGCCGTCAACGATGCGGGAGTGGTTTCAGGGGAGGGCGATCGCGCCGCGCGCCTCCCGGTATTGGAGGGTCGCGCCGACCCAGCCGCACTTCTGGCAGGTCGGCTCCAGACCGCTGAAGGGTGGCAACGCCGCGGCGTCGGGGGGCTGTTCCATGGGGTGGTGCTTCCTCTCGCTGTGGGCGAGAGGAAGCTAGACCACCAGATCGTTAACGTCTCATCCGCAGGTCACGGCATGGTCGCCGGCCCGCCGGGAGTAGGGCGATTGGTGCCTGGCCTGGTAACCACAGCTCTCCGTTGAGGCTCCGCGCGCAGACGGTAACGACATGCTAAAGTGATCGCAGGCCACACGCGCTGGCCCGACTCCGAGTTGATTGCGCCCATGCCGCAACGACACAGAGGACAAGTGGCTCGGCCACGCGCGGCCCGACGCTCGATGTGCGCGAGAACTGATCGTTCACGGCGGGGTGGCATGGGAACTTCGCTGGAAGGATCTGACTTGTCCAGCAAGCGCAAGCGCAACATCCGTAAGATCATGGCTTCGACCGGGCTCAACTACACCCGGGCTGCCGAGATCGACCGCCAGAGTCGTGTCAACTCCAAGCGTCGACGCAGGGCTCACCATTGGCGAGATCATCGAAGCGCTCTCGCCTGACATTCGCGACAGCCTGATGCCGCAGGCGACTATCGTCAGGTTGGCGAAGGCGCTCGGCCCGTCCATGCCGGACTACTCCAAGTTCCTGGAGCCCGCCCTCGCCACCTACGCCAAGGCGGCCATGCCGCAGGCGACCATCGCCAAGCTGGTGCAGGAGTCCATGCCGGACTACTCCAAGCTGCTCCGGAACTACCCTTCGGTCTGACCCTAGGGTGACGCTAAGCCGTCAGGGCTTAGCGTCACCCTCTGGTGGCCAGGGATCATGCCCCGGATGTGGCCGTCTGGCGAGGTCGCGGAGCGGCGCCCGGCAGAGGCACCGGATTGGGGGTGGCCAGCTTGTCCACGGCCGCGCGGCGCGTCCGCTCCGGCCGCCGGTCGTACTTCGCCGTGGTCGCCGGAGAGGAGTGCCCGACGAGGGCCTGCGCGGTGGCTAGGTCCACCCCGGCGTCAAGCAGTTCGCCGATGAACGTGCGCCGGAAGTCGTGCGCGCGAGGCGCCTCGTCCAGCCCGGCCTGCTCGGCGCGGGCGGCGAGCACGTTGCTGACCGTCCGCGCGTCGATGAACGCGACCCGGCCGCGCTCGTCGCGGCGGATGTGCCTGCCCCGCGGAGTGAACGGCGCGAACAGGCCGCCCGCGTCGCGGCGGCGCACGGTCAGCCACGCCTCGATCCGGCCGACCGCGCTGGCCGTGAGGTACGGCGGCCCGTTGAGCCGCGTTCGCCGGCTGTGCTCCCGGCGGCCCGTCGGGCCGTGTTCTCTGGTTGTGCCCTCGGTGGTCTGACGACTTGTCATCGCCGGTCACTGGCCTGTCTGGCCGAACGAGGGTTACTCGCGCTCCAGCCTTCGGAGCCCGTGCGTGGGTGTCCACCACTCGACGACGAGCATCGTGGCCGCGTCGTTGAGGTGGGTGTGCACCACTTCGGCGATGTCGGCGCGGAAGCGGTCGCCGTCCGGTCCATCGGTGATCGGTCCGGCGGCGATCGCCCGACCGGAGATCTTCGCCTCGCCCGGCCACTGCGCCTCGGAGCCCTCGATCGGGTCGATCGTGGCGCTGTGCAGGGCGAAACGCGGGTCCCGACGAAGATCCGCGCCTTTGCGGGCGTTCGGCATCGAGCCGAAGACCAGCTCGCCGGCCTCGAATGCCGCCTCGATGCCGGAGATCCGCGGCGAGCCGTCGGCTCGCAAGGTGGCGATGGTCTTGTGCCTGCGGGCGTCGAACAACGCCCGCACGCGCTTCGCGAACTCCGGCTCTGCCTGCTCGACCTCATGCCACGCCGCCATCCATCGAATCTAGCGAGCGGACCGCCGGGTTTGCCAGGCATGGGGAATCGTTTCCCGGACATGGTCGCCCCGTTTGGAACGGGCAGGGCTTGTCCGTCGCCTACCTCAGCCGAGGAAGCGAGAAGCCGCTCCCTTCAGGGGGCGGGGAGCCACACGCACGTGATGCACCACGCTCGAAGCGCGGGACGCGAACAGGTGACGCCTCCCGCCGGCCGGACTCGCGGACCTCCGGAAGGCGGGATCACGGCACATCACCAGGCAGGCGACGTGACGACCTGCGTGAATCGTTCCGCAGCGAGCGCGCCGACGCCATCGCCCGAAGACCCCGCGCACCCGCACCCGCCTACCTTGGACGCCGCCCCATGGCGGCCCGCCGCCTCCCCGCCTGCGCACGCCCTGCGCACGGCACGCATCCCGTGCCGGTAGGCATCGGGTGAGAGACAGGGATATCGGCAGGCACAGGAGTGCGGGTGGGCGCTCCCGGCAGGACATCGGCCTGTCCGAGAGGGTGAGCCAGGTGTCGGGAGGCGGCGGGAGCGGGTCACATCCAGGGGAAGAGGATGTCCAGGAGGCCCTTGGACTCTTCCTGGACCGGGGCGGGCTCGGGGGCCTGGGTCTGGGCCGGGGCGGAGTCCTGGCTGGAGTTGGACTGGCCGGTGTCGCCGCCGCGGCCGCCGTCGCCCGTTCCCTGGTCGGCCGTGTCGTTCGAGTCGGTGTTGCCGCTGCCGGTGTTGCGGCTGCCGGTGCTGCCGCTGTCGCCGGAGGTGTCGGCCATGCGGCGCTCCGAGACGCGGGCGGGGTCGTCCTTCTCCTCGGCCGACGGTTCGGTCGCGCGCGGCCGGGTGGGGCGTTCCGACGGCTCGCGGGTGGGC
>NZ_POUD01000325.1 GCF_003236395.1 Nonomuraea aridisoli
GTGTTGGGGCTGCCGATGCCGTACAGGGTGGCGTAGCCGATGGCCATGCCGACCAGAACCGTGACGATGGCGCTGGGGATGGTGATCTGCCGGCCGGAGAAGAACGCCAGGATGTAGAGGGCGATCGTGGTCCACATCAGCATCCGCCAGGTGGGGCGGCGGGAGATGCGGACGGCGGTGGCGTACGCGACGACCGAGGTGAGCAGGGTGTTGAGCGGCTCGATGTCGCGGTCGCCGGTGAGCAGCACGCGCAGGTCGTGCAGGTTGCCGGAGACGAGCCACTGCCCGAGCAGGAACGACCCGGCCATGCCGACGATGGCGGCGATCAGCCCTTCGGCGACCCGCAGGCCGTCGCGGTGGAAGACGCGCTCGACGGCGAAGGCCGCGGGCACGATCAGCACGGCCGCGCCGCCGAGGAACGCCGCGATCCGGCTGAGCAGCGGGACGAGCTCGGCGCCCTCCTTGACGTCGGCCTCCAGGCCGATCAGCGTCTGCTTGGCCACCAGGGCGAGCAGCACGACCGCGGCCAGCACGAAGAGCGTGGCGAAGAAGCGCAGCAGGTCGGACGGCCGCCGCAGCCTCTGGGGCAGCAGAGGCTCGACGACGTAGACGTCGGTGTCGGAACGTGGCTGGGCCACGGCGGGATCCCCTTTCGAGAGGTCCTCCGTGTCATCTCGTGCGCTGATATCGGCCACCGACAGTGATTCTGCACCTTCCCGGCCGGACCCGTACGTCGTCTAGCTTGCAGTGTCCTCAGTCGTGCCCGTCGCAGGTGGCAGGCTACACGGTCGCCTTCCCCCCGTTCACCTCCGTATTTCCCCGGCATACGCTGTAACGCATGTCGGGTGAACTGAGGGTTTTGGGGGCTTGTCCGCTGGACTGCCCGGATACCTGTTCGTGGGTGGTCACCGTCGAGAACGGCACGGCCGTCAAGCTCCGGGGCAACCCCGACCAGCCCTACACCAGGGGCGCGCTCTGCGTGAAGGTCAACCGGTATCTGGAGCACACGCGGGCCGACGACCGCATCCTGTACCCGATGCGGCGTACCGGGCCGAAGGGGTCCGGGCAGTTCGAGCGGATCACGTGGGACGAGGCGCTCGACGAGATCTCCGTACGGCTGCGCGGCGTCGTCGAGGAGCACGGCGGCGAGGCCATCTGGCCCTACCTCGGCACCGGCACGCTCGGTTACCTGCAGGGGTGTGAGGGCGTGGCCGGGCGGCGGTTCTGGAACATGCTGGGCGCCTCCAAGCACTGGCTGAACATCTGCTCGGCGGCCGGCAGCACCGGCCTGCGCCGGACGAACGGCACCGCGGCCGGCATGGACCCGGAGAACTTCGCGCTGTCCAAGCTGATCCTGCTGTGGGGCACGAACACGCTGACCAGCGGCCACCACCTGTGGAAGTTCATCCAGGACGCCCGCGCGAACGGCGCCCACGTCGTCGCCATCGACCCCATCCGCACCAGGACGGCCGACCAGGCCGACGAGCACCTGGCGATCAGGCCGGGCACGGACGCGGCGCTGGCGCTCGGCCTGCTCAACGTGGTGCTGGCGGAGGGCGCGCAGGACGAGGAGTTCCTGGCCGAACACACCGAGGGCTGGGAGGAGTTCCGGCAGGAGATCCTGAGTCACCCGGTCGAGCGGGTGGCGGAGATCACCGGCATCCCGGCCGAGTCCGTCCACAGGCTGGGGATGCGGCTGGCGCACACCCGGCCGACCGGGATCAGGGCGACGCACGGCCTGCAACGGCACAAGGGCGGCGGCACCGCGCTGCGCACGATCGCCGCGATCCCCGGCGTGACCGGCGACTGGCGGCACCCTGGCGGCGGGGTGGCGTTCTCGACCAGCGACCACGTGCGCCTCGCCATCGACACCCGCGACGACCTGCTGGCCAAGCCGGTGCGCACGCGGGTGATGAGCAAGCTGGCCTCGCAGCTCGACGACGTCAAGTGCCTGTGGGTGTACGCCGCCAACCCGGTCGGCTCCACGCCCGACGCGAACGCGATCCGGCGGCAGCTCGAACGCGAGGACCTGTTCACGGTGGTCATGGAGCAGTTTCCTACCGACACCGTCGACTACGCCGACATCGTGCTGCCGGCCACCATGCAGACCGAGCACCACGACCTGCACGCCGGTTACGGCCACATGTACCTGCTGTGGAACGAGGCCGCCGTGGAGCCGCCGGGCGAGTGCCTGTCGACGACGGAGACGTTCCGGCGCCTGGCGGCGCACATGGGGATGACCGAGCCGTCGTTGTTCGACTCGGACCTGGAGCTGGCCGAGCAGCTGCTGTCGAGCGGGCATCCGTCGCTGGAGGGCATCACGCTCGACCGGCTGCGCAAGGAGGGCTGGGTGCGGATGAACTACCCCAAGCCGTTCGCGCCGTTCGCCGAGGGCTTTCCCACGCCGTCGGGACGGCTGCGCTTCCCGCCGGCCGGGCAGGCGTACGTGCCGTCGCACACGGCCTCGGCGGGGCGCTCGGCGTACCCGCTGACGCTGGTCACGCCGGCCTCGCACCTGTTCCTCAACACGACCTTCGGCAACAACCCCGAGCTGCGGCGGCGGGCCAAGGACCCGGTGGTGCTGGTCAACCCGGCCGACGCGGCGGCCCGCGGGCTGAGGGCCGGGCAGCGGGTGCGCGTGCACAACGACGGCGGCGCGTTCCTGGCCGACGTGGAGATCAGCGACCGGGTGGCCCCCGGGGTGGTGGCCTCGCCGAAGGGCCGCTGGCCCAAGCTCAGCCCCGGCGGCGCGAACCCCAACGCCGTCGTGGCCGAGCGGGACGGTGACATGGGCCGGGGGCCCGGCTTCCACGACAACCTGGTGGAGCTCAGCCCGGTCTCATAGGGCCAGCTTGTATCCCACGTGGGACTGGACGAAGCCGAGCCGGTCGTAGAAGCGGTGGGCCTCGGTGCGGGACTTGTCGGAGGTCAGCTGCACCAACGCGCAGCCGCGGGCGCGCGCCCGGTCGATCGCCCACCGGATCATCTTGCCGCCGAGGCCCTGGCTCCGGGCGGAGGCGGCGACGCGTACGGCCTCGATCTGGCAGCGCTCGGCGCCCAGCCGTGACAGCCCGGCCAGGTACGTCAGCTGCATCGTGCCCACCACCTTGCCGTCCACCTCGGCCACGATCAGCTCGTCGTTCGGGTCGGCGTCGATCCGGTCGAAGGCGGCCAGGTAGCGCTCGTCGGCGGGGTCGCCCTCGCGCTGCGCCCCGAGCGGGTCGTCGGCCAGCATGGCGACGATCGCGGGCACGTCGTCCCTGCGGGCCTGGCGGAAGATCAGCGACAGCACGTATTCGGTCTCCGGGGACTCGGGGCCGGTCTCGCGGGTGAGCACGCCGGTCCGGCCGCTCGGCGTGAATCCCTTGCGGAGGTAGAACGCGCGGCCGCTCTCGTTGGCGTCCACGACCCACAGCCGCACCCGTTCGGCGCCGGCCTCGCGGGTCCAGGCGACGGCGGCGTCCACCAGCCGGGAGCCGACGCCCGTTCCCCTGGCCTCCGGCGCGACCCACATGGACAGCAGGTGTCCCCCGGTCTCCTCCATGAGCAGGCACACCAGGCCCACGTCCGCGCCGTCGCCGGCGGCCACCCACCAGCGCGACTGCGGGTTCGCCAGGCGTTCGGCCCAGGTCTCGGCCGGAAAGGCGCTCTCGCTCTCGTGGCTGGAGGCGAAGGCGCCGGGCGTGTCGCGCAGCGCGCGCAGCCGTACCTCCTTCAGGCGCTCCCCTTCGTCCGGGCCAAGCTGCACAATCTCGATGTCCGTCATGTGCGCATCATGTCAGGGACGGTTCAGGGTCCGTCCCCGATGCCCCCAGGGTGGGACAAAGGACAGCATGAGGACATGAACGAAATCAGTCGACGCGACGAGGTCTCGCTGTCGGGCGCCGCGCTGCGCGGCGCTCCTTGGAAGGCCGCCGCCATCGGCGGTGGCGTCGTCTCCGCGACCAGCTACGGCCTCGGTCTGGTGACGGGTGGCGGCGACCTGTCCTGGGCGCTGGGGCTGGGCATCAGCCTGTTCGCCCTGATCGCGGCGATCGGGTCGGTCGCGCGGCCGCAGGAGGGCGACCGGGTGACCCGCCAGGCGCGCCTGTGGTCGCTGCAACACCCGTGGAAGTTCTCTCTCCTGCCGGCCGGTATCGCCGCCGTGCTGGACTACCCGGTGCAACTCGTGCTCGACGGCGAGGGTGTCTTCGGCGCGGCCGTGGACTCCGTCTGGCACGGCGCGCTCGTCTACCTGATCGCCGGCATCCTGACCCTGACGATGAAGGGACGAGCGCAGTCGGCCCGCTGACTCAGACCTGCGACTCCCGTTCCGCCTGGCTGCGGCAGACGCAGAACTCGTTGCCCTCGGGGTCGAGCATGGTCACCCAGCCGGTGCCGTCGGGTTTGCGGTGGTCCTCGTGAACGGTCGCGCCCTGGCCCAGCAGCCACTCGACCTCCTGGTCGCGGGTCCTGCCCTCGGTGCCGTTGACGTCGAGGTGCAGCCGGTTCTTGACCGTCTTGCCCTCGGGCACGCGGATGAACAGCAGGAACGGGTCCTGCTTGGTGCGCAGCATGACCTCGTCGTCACCGGGCTCGTCGCCCTCCCCCAGAGGCAGCCCGGTGACCTTGCTCCACCAGGAGGCGATCGTGTACGGGTCGGCGGCGTCGATGGTGACGGCATGGATCTCGATCATGCCGTCACCCAATCGCGACACCACCTAAGCCGTCAAGCCAGTGTTCGCAATCCGATCACCCCGGCCAGGATCAGGCCGATGAACAGCAGCCGCGCCGCCGAGACCTGATCGCCGAGCAGGGCCATGCCGAGCAACGCGGTGCCCGCCGCCCCGATGCCCGTCCAGACGGCGTACGCGGTGCCGACTTCCAGGCTTTTGATGGCGTACGAGAGCAGGCCGAAGCTGAGCACGGCCGTGGTGAGGAACGACAGGCTCCACCACAGATGGGTGAAGCCGTTGCTGAGTTTGAGCGACAACGCCATGACGACCTCGAAGAGGCCGGCCAGCACGAGAACGACCCATGCCATTGAGATGACTCTCCTGGACGTGAGACCTACACGGGTGCGTCGTCTTGGCGTATCCGGGTACGGCGCGTCTCGTCCGGGAACCGTCGGGGGGCTCACAAAGTGAACAGCCCCGATGTGAGGATCATTCCCACCAGATGGTGACCCACCGGTCGCGGGGCACCGGCCACATGCCGAGCTCCAGCGCGGTCGCGGCCACCTCGTCGGCCCGCGCGGGGTCGAGGCAGGCCCGCCGGCACGCGCTGGCGGCCAGTTCCTCCAGCGAGGAGAAGCGTTCGAGCGGCGCCTCCCGCTCCTCCACCCGCACGGCGAAGCCGAGCGCCGCCGCCAGCGCCACGCAGTCTTCCGCGATGGGCCGCACCGGCCGGTCGATGCCGTGGAAGTGCTGCCACAGCGGCGTCAGCCAGCTCATGGGGTGGCGGTGGGTCAGCTCCAGCACCACCCTGCCCTTCGTCCTGGCGTCGAGCGCGCGCAGGAACGCGGCCAGGTCGGGCACGTTGTAGACGACGTGCGCGGCCACGCTCACGTCGGCAACCGGCACCTGGTCGGCCACGTCGGGCCAGCGGCCCTCGATCGCGGTGACGGGGACGCCGAGCTTGTCGGCCCGCGCGGTCAGCCCGTCGAGCATGGCCCGCGAGGTGTCCACCGCGTACAGATGGCCGATGCGCCCGCGCAGCGGCAGCGAGGAGGCCCCCGCCCCGGCGCCCACGTCGAGCAGCGTGCCATCCTCGGGCAGGGCCTCCGCCAGACGCCGCATGGTGGGACCGTCGTCGGGCTCGGCCAGCGCCCGGTCGGTACGGGTGCCGAATCTCTGCGGCGAGTGACTCCACGGGTCGACGGGAGCCTTGGCCAGGATCTCGTCGGGGATCGCCCAGGATTCGAGTCGCTCACGCCAGCGGGCGGCGAGTTGTTCGGCGTCCATGAGGACGAGCATGCCATGCATGCCCCTGGTTACCCGCGGGTAGCATTCGGGAGTAAGGTTACTCGCCGGTACAACCCCTCGGTTCAAGGAGATCGACGCCCATGGGCCACTACAAGAGCAACCTACGCGACCTGGAGTTCAACCTCTTCGAGGTGTTCGGCAGACGCGAGATCCTCGGCACCGGGCCCTTCGCGGACGTGGACGAGGACGTCGCCCGCAGCATTCTCGACGAGGTCAACCGTCTTGCGACCGGCGTACTGGCCGACTCCTTCGAAGAGGGCGACAGGAACCCGCCCGTGTTCGACGCGGCCACCGCCACGGTGAAGGTGCCGGAGGGCTTCAAGAAGTCCTACAAGGCGCTCATCGACGGCGGCTGGGCGCACCTCGACCTGCCCGCCGACCTGGGCGGCCCCGGCATCCCGCGCAGCCTCGCCTGGGCGACGGCCGAGATGGTGCTGGGCGCGAACCCGGCCCTCTACATGTACGCGGCCGGCCCCAACTTCGCCTACACGCTGTGGAAGCTCGGCACGCCGGAGCAGAAGCGCTTCGCCGAGATGGCCATCGAGCGCAACTGGGGCGCCACGATGGTGCTCACCGAGCCGGACGCCGGCTCCGACGTCGGCGCCGGACGGGCCAGGGCCGTGCGGCAGCCCGACGGCACCTGGCACATCGAGGGCGTCAAGCGCTTCATCACCAGCGCCGAGCACGACATGTCGGAGAACATCTTCCACCTCGTGCTGGCCCGCCCCGAGGGCCACGGCCCCGGCACCAAGGGCCTGTCGATGTTCCTCGTGCCGAAGTACCACGTGGACCTGGAGACCGGCGAGCTCGGCGAGCGCAACGGCGTCTACGTCACCAACGTCGAGAAGAAGATGGGCCTGAAGGTCTCCACGACCTGCGAGCTCACCTTCGGCGACAAGCACCCGGCGATCGGCTGGCTGGTCGGCGACGTGCACGAGGGCATCAAGCAGATGTTCATGGTCATCGAGCACGCCCGCATGATGGTCGGCACCAAGGCCATCGCCACGCTCTCCACCGGCTACCTCAACGCCCTGGAGTACGCCAAGGCCCGCCTGCAGGGCGCCGACCTGACGCGACAGGCCGACAAGACCGCCCCGCGGGTGACCATCACCCACCACCCGGACGTCCGGCGCGAGCTCATGCTGCAGAAGGCCTACACCGAGGGCATGCGCGCCCTGGTGCTCTACACGGCCACGTTCCAGGACACCCTGCTGATGAACCCGGACGACCGGCAGGCCGACGAGATGAACGACCTGCTGCTGCCGCTGGTCAAGGGCGTCGGCTCGGAGCGCTCGTACGAGATGCTCTCGCGCTCGCTGCAGACGCTGGGCGGCTCCGGCTACCTGCAGGACTACCCGATCGAGCAGTACATCCGCGACGCCAAGATCGACTCCCTGTACGAGGGCACGACGGCGATCCAGGGCATGGACCTGTTCTTCAGGAAGATCCTGCGCAACCAGGGCGCCGCGGTCGGCCGGCTGCTGGCCGAGATCAACGAGTTCGCCGGCTCCGAGGCGGGCAACGGCCGGCTCAAGGAAGAGCGCAAGCTGCTCGCCGAGGCCGCCGCCGACGTCAAGGTCATGGGCGACACCATGGCGGGCTGGGCGATCGGCTCGATGGAGTCGGCCTCTGAGGTCTACAAGGTCGGCCTGAACACCACCCGGTTCCTGCTCGCGCTGGGCGACCTGGTGATCGGCTGGCTGCTGCTGCGCCAGGCCGAGGTGGCCCTGGCCCGGCTGTCGGAGGTCGAGGACCCGTTCTACCAGGGCAAGGTCGGCGCGGCGTCGTTCTTCGCCAAGACCGTGCTGCCCCGGCTGGCCGCCGAGCGGCGCGTGCTCACCTCCACCGGCCTGGAGCTCATGGAGCTCCCGGAGGAGGCCTTCTAGTCCGTGTCAGCCGAAACGCCCGCGCGAACACGCGCGGGCGTTTTGTCATGAAAACAGGGACCTCGCCGGAATTCAGCGCGGAGAGGTTCAGTACCTTCCCTCCCATGAGTTCGTCTTCCCACGACCATCCGCTGCCGCCGCCGCGTGTCGAAGAGGTGTCCGACGGCGTCTACGCCTACCTGCAGCCCGACGGCAGCTGGTGGATCAACAACACCGGCTTCCTGGCCGGGCGGCGCGGCGTCATCTGCATCGACGCCTGCTCGACCGAACGCCGCACGCGGGCGTTCCGGGAGGCCGTCGGCAGGGTCAGCGACCGGCCTGTCACCACGCTGATCAACACCCACCACCACGGCGACCACACCTTCGGCAACTGGCTGTTCCCCGAGGCCACGATCGTCGGGCACGAAGGGGTGCGCGAGCAGATCATCGCCGACGGCGTGCCCGGCTACCTGGGCGCCTGGTCGCCGGAGGTCGACTGGGGCCGGCAGGAGCCCGTGCCGCCGTTCCTCACCTACACCGACGGCGTCACCGTCCACTCCGACGAGCTGCGCTGCGAGGTGCGGCACGTCGGCGTCGCCGCGCACACGACCAACGACTCGTACGTGTGGATCCCGGAGCGGCGGCTGCTGTTCGCCGGCGACCTCGTCTTCAACGGCGGCACGCCGTTCGTGCTGATGGGCTCGGTCGCCGGCGCGATCGAGGCCGTCGGGCGCCTCAGGGAGCTGGACGCGCGGACCATCGTGCCTGGGCACGGCGACGTGTGCGGACCCGAGGCGTACGACCGGGTCGAGGGGTATCTGCGGTTCGTCCAGGAGACCGCGCGGCGCGGCAGGGCGGCGGGGCTGACCCCGCTGGAGACGGCCAGGGAGACCGACCTCGGGGAGTGGGGCGGCCTGCTCGACTCCGAGCGCATCGTCGGCAACCTGCACCGCGCGTACGCCGAGCTCGACGGACAGCCGCTCGGCGCGCCGATCGACCTGGTCACCGCCGTGCTCGACATGATCACCTACAACGGCGGCCGGCCGCTGTCGTGCCTGGCCTGATTGCGACGGGTGGACCACCTATACCCGGGTATGACCCTGGCTGTACTCGCTCATTGCCTGGAGGTCGCACATGGGTGTCGGGGTCAGCATCTTCTTCCTCACGCTCGGCGCCATCCTGAGGTTCGCGATCGAGCCTGACGTGTTCGGAGAAGCCGTCCACATGGACATCGTGGGCCTCATCTTCATGATCGTCGGTGGCGCCGGCATCGTGTTGAGCGTCGTGCTGGCCCCGCGGCGGGGCCGCACGTCGGACGACCGGCTGATGCACCGGGAGAACCGGCCGCCGGAGATCTAGAGGCAACGCCGTTCAGTTATGGCTGGGGTAGCGGCGTCAAGGGCTGGCCGGGATCATGCTGATGCTGATGGTGGCTTTGTAGGTGGTCCGGTCGATGGCGGGTCCGCGGGCGTTGTATTTGGAGATCGCGCGTTTGACGATGCGGTCTTTGGTGCGGACTCGCCGGGCGGGCAGGAGCTGGGCCAG
>NZ_POUD01000326.1 GCF_003236395.1 Nonomuraea aridisoli
GCTCGGGGCCGGGGCTCAAGGGGTCAGGCGAGCCGATTCAACCACGCCCGCCGGGACGCGACCGGGCCGGGGGTCGCCGTCCGGCGGAGAGCCGTGAGGTCGCCGGGGCCACGTTATAAGGCGAAATTTCGCCTTATAACGCTATATAGACGCTTTAGGGAGGATGTGGAGACTTTGCCGGCCAACCGGAATTTCTGGAAAAGCGTTGGAAACGCGGCCGGGGCCCGCACCTGCTGAAAGGTGCGGGCCCCGGCGCGTGGCGTGTGCCGTGTCAGGCGGGAACGATGTTCTCCGCCTGCGGGCCCTTCTGGCCCTGAACCACGTCGAAGGCCACCTTCTGGCCCTCGAAGAGCTCACGGTAACCACCGTTGGAGACGATGTTGGAGTAGTGCGCGAAGACGTCGGCGCCGCCGTTGTCCTGCGCGATGAAGCCGAAGCCCTTTTCGGAGTTGAACCACTTCACGGTTCCGGTAGCCATCTTGATCTCCTCAGATAGGTGCCGAAGACGGGTGACGCACCTTGCGAAACCCCTTGTCGCCGCATGAGCCCACCCGGAGATGACCGGAAAAAGAAAAAGCGCACCTGAAGTTGTTCAGGTGCGCCAAAGTCTTTTTGCTGGGTACCACAACTGCAACGCCTGCGACGCTACCACAAGCGCGGGACGCGGAGCAAATCTCCCCCGCACCTGCGTGTCGGAGTCGGCCGCCCCTGACATTAGTCGCCGGGGATTTTATTCCTGATGTCCAGGTTTTGCCCACAAAAATGTCATATGTACACCAGCTGGCGCGGCCCGGGCGGGTCAGCACGGTGTCGTGATCGCGGGTGGGTCGGTGGGCTGTGGCTGCTGCTGCGCGGCGACGTTCGCGGGCGTGGACCTCGTCAGCCGCAGGCCGGTGAACACGGCGCCGGCCAGGGTGACGGCGCCGGCCGCGATGAAGGCACCGTCGAGGCCGGCCTCGACGGACGCGCCGCCGGATTCCCGGGTGCGGACGACGGCTCCGAGCACCGCCACTCCGAGCACCGCGCCGATCTGCCGGGTGGTGCTGCTGATGCCCGACGCGAGCCCCCCTTTCTGTGGGCCGACCGCCTGGATGGCGGCGCTCGGATTGCGGGACTCGCCCAGGGCGCGCAGAGCGGTCAACAGCAGGATCACCCCGATGGGCACGTTGACGAGGAAGATGGCGGGCCAGCCGAAGGCCTGTGTCAGGATGCCCCCGGCCGGCGGTCCGGCGGCCAGGCCGATGCCGCTGAGTCCGGCCCACAGCCCGATGGCCCTGACGCGTCCCCGCGGAACGGGATGGGCGGCGCTGAGCAGGGCCGGCGAGGCGGGGCTCATGGCCGCGGCCCCGATGCCCTGGATCACCCGTCCGGTGATGAGCCGGCCGATCGAGGGCGCGACGGCGCACAACGCGGACCCGGCGGTGAACACGGCGACGCCGGCCAGGAACACCCGCTTGCGGCCGACACGGTCGGCGAAGACCCCGCCGCACAACAACAGCGTGGCGACCAGCAGGACGTAGGCGTCGACGATCCATTGCAGACCGGTCAGCCGGATGTGCAAGCGCTGCTCCATGTCGGGGAGCGCCGCACCGACGATCGTGCTGTCGAGCAGCACCATGAACGGCCTGGCGGTGCTGCGCCTGGCCGTCGCCCTGTCCGGCAGCCGGCAGGGTCTGCAGGAGCGCGACCACTTGCTCGCCGAACGCGCCCGGCAGTTCCAGGTCGTGCTCGACCGCGCCCGCGATCGCGGCGAACACCCGCCCGACGCGCTGGGAGTGGTCGACCACATCCTGGCCCCGATGTACATCCGCGTCCTGTCCGGCGCGGGCTCGCTCACCCCCGACTGCGTCGACGGGCTGGTCGACCGTCTGCTCTGACCTCGACCTCGCTGATCGCAGGATGACCGCCGGCCCCGTCGGCCCGCCCTCCCGGAGCTGAGGTCGAGCGCGTGCCGCTGATGGGATGATTTGGCCGGTTTAGGGGCGGTTGTCCGCGGTAGAGGCGCAGGTAGTCCCCACGATGGAGGGCTCACCGACCGCGAATCCCCGAACCGGCGGCGGCCGTTCCCGCTGCCACGAAGGTGGAACATCATGACCCTGCCCAATCGGACAATCGATGAGATTTCCTCCAGATGGGCACGAACGGGGCAGTGGACGGCGTACCTGAACCAGATGCCGACCCGTCGCGTGCGCTCGCGATGGAGCCCCGGGCCGACCCCCGCCGGCTCGTGTCCGCGGCGCGCCGACCTCAGGAGGTGAACACCCATCCTCGCCGTGGCCCTGGCCATCCCGCTCTTGGCGTTGATCGGCCTGATGTTGATGCAGCTGCTGGAGGAGACGCTGCTGCCCCCGCCGCCACGTTCGTCCGGCTCCCGGGACCAGTCCGGTGACGCCGCTCCGGACGTCAAGGCGGCCCACGGACATCACCGCAGGCCCGCCCACCGCGTCCACCGCGTCGCGATCCCGCGCGCCCATCCCGGGCGGCGCGTGGCCCGGCGCCTCGCCCACGGGGCGCAGGCGACGCACGGGGCGCACGCCCGCGTCGAGGCGGCCGCTCCCGTACGGCTCGAACCGGCCCCTGTGACGCCCGCCGACCAGCAGGTGAAGGAATCGGACGGGTTCGCGCGCCCCTGACGGACGGCCCGGTTTGGCCACCCGTTCCAGGGGCAGTGACCGGCGAACCTGGGAAGGGGGTGTGCGGTGACGTCGTTCGACGTCGCCGCCTACGGCAGGAGCATCGCCGACATCTACGACGCGACGGTGCGCGACCTGCCGACACAGGCGGCGGTGGAGTTGCTCTGCGAGTTGGCGGACGGAGGACCGGTGCTGGAGTTCGGCATCGGGACGGGACGGCTGGCGCTGCCGCTGGTGAGCCGGGGACTGAACGTGGCGGGGATCGACGGTTCGCCCGACATGGTGGAGATCCTGCGTCGCAAGTCCGGGGGAGACGGCATCCCCGTGACGATCGGCGACTTCGCCACCACCCGGGTCGACGGACGGTTCGCCCTGGTCGTCCTCACCACCAACACGATCTTCGCCCTGCCGTCGCAGGACGCCCAGGTGAGCTGCTTCCGCAACGCGGCCGCGCACCTGGAGCCCGGCGGCAGGTTCGTGATCGAGGCGTGGGTGCCCGACCTGACCGGCTTCCGCGACGGCTCCAGCCTGCGCCTGCTGTCGGTCTCGGAGGACGTGGTCCTGGCCGAGGCCGCCCGACTGTCACCGGCCGAGCAGCTCATGTACACGACCAAGGTGCGGATGACCGGTGAGGGGCTGCGGCTGCTGCCGGCCAACCACCGCTACGCCTGGCCCGCCGAGCTCGACCTGATGGCCCGGCTGGCCGGGATGGAACGCGAACACCGCTGGTCCGACTGGGCCGGCACGCCGTTCACCGACGACAGCCGTGCCCACGTCTCCGTCTACCGTCTCACCGGAGGTGCCTGATGCGGCTGCCCGTCCCCCGCGGTCCCCTCACGGCCGCCCTGTTCGACCGGCTCACCGGCCCGCCGGGCGACCTGGAGCCGCCGCTCGTGACGCCCCCGCCCGAGCGGGCGCTGGACGACGGCGACCTCCAGCTCGCCCTCTTCGCCTGCTACGAGCTGCACTACCGCGGCTTCGACGACGTGGACGACGGCTGGGAGTGGCAGCCGGCGCTGCTGGCCACCCGCCTCGACCTCGAACGCTGCTTCGAGGGTGCGCTCGCCCGCGCCGTGCCCCGGCCCCCGGTCGTGCCGCCGGAAGGCGTACGGTCCGCGCTGGCCGGGCTCGTCGCCGAGGCCGAGCGGGAGGCGCCGCTCTCGCAGCACCTCCAGCGCGCGGCCGATCTGGAGCAGTTCCGCGAGTTCGTCGTGCACCGGTCGATCTACCACCTCAAGGAGGCCGACCCGCACACGTGGGCCATCCCGCGCCTGCACGGCGGCCCCAAGGCGGCCCTGGTCGAGATCCAGGCCGACGAGTACGGCGGCGGCCGCGCCGAGCGCATGCACGCCGAGCTGTTCCGCGCCACCATGACCGGCCTCGGCCTGGACGGCTCCTACGGCGCCTACCTCGACCGGGTCCCCGGCGTCACGCTGGCCGTCTCCAACGTCATGTCGCTGTTCGGGCTGCACCGCGCCTGGCGCGGCGCCCTGGCCGGTCACCTAGCCGCCCTGGAGATGACCTCGTCCGCGCCCAACCGCCGTTACGGCGCCGGGCTGCGGCGCCTCGGCGGCGGACCGGACGTCACCCGGTTCTTCGACGAGCACGTGCAGGCCGACGCCGTGCACGAGCAGATCGCCGCGCACGACCTGTGCGCCCGCCTCGCCGCCCAGGAGCCGTCGCTGGCCGGCGACGTCCTCTACGGCGCCGCCTGCGCGCTGGAGGTCGAACGCCGCTGGGCCCGCCACGTCATGTCCCGCTGGCGGCAGGGCCGGACCTCGCTGGAGGAGGCGCCGCTCGCCGCCGCGTCATGAACCGTGCCATGAATCGGGTCGACTACGTGCTGCCGCTGCGCTGGGACGACGACGCCGGCCTGGACGAGCTGACCGCGTACCTGCGCCGGTTGTCCCCGCTGGCCCGGGTCATCGTGGTGGACGGCAGCGACCCCGCGCTCTTCGCCCGGCACGCGCGGCGGTGGCGCGGCCTCGTCACCCACGTGCGCCCCGACCGCGACCTGCGGTGCGCCAACGGCAAGGTCGCCGGGGTGCGGACCGGGCTGCGGCTGGCCCGCGCCGAGCACGTGGTGATCGCCGACGACGACGTACGCCACGACGCCGCCTCCCTCACCGCCGTCGACCGGCTGCTCGGCCGCGCCGACCTGGTCCGGCCGCAGAACCACTTCAGCCCGATGCCCTGGCACGCCCGCTGGGACACCGCCCGCACGCTGCTCAACCGCGCCCTCGGCGCCGACTACCCGGGCACGTTCGGCATCCGGCGGTCCTTCTTCGAGCGGATGGGCGGCTACGACGGCGACGTGCTGTTCGAGAACCTGGAGCTGATCCGCACCGTCCGCGCGCACGGCGGCGTCGAGGCCCGCCCGCCCGGCCTCTACGTGCGCCGCCTGCCCCCGGACGCGTCGCGGTTCTGGTCGCAGCGGGTGCGGCAGGCCTACGACGACCTCGCCCAGCCGGCCCGGCTGGCGTTCTCCCTGTCGGTGCTGCCCGCTGTGGCCGCGTGCCTGCTGCGGCGCTCGTACGCGCCGCTGGTCGTGGGGGCCGCGCTGGTGGTCGGGCTGGCGGAGGCGGGGCGGCGCAAGGCCGGAGGCCGCCGGGTGTTCCCGGGGGACACGGTGCTGTTCGCGCCGGTCTGGGTGCTGGAGCGCGGCGTGTGCGGCTGGCTCGCGGTGGCCGCCGCGCTGCGGGGCGGCGTCCCGTACGCGGGCCGCCGCCTGCGCCGGGCCGCGAACTCCGTACGGCGCATCCGCCGTCAGGGCGGCGGGTCGGGCTCGCTCGGGGCGCGGAACCCGAGCGCCTTGTGCGAGCCGTCGCAGAACGGCTTGGTGGACGAGCCCCCGCAGCGGCACAACGCCACCGTCGAACGCCCTCGCTCGATGCGCTCACCGTCCTGAGTCACCAGCTCGAACGGCCCCCTGACCAGCAGCGGCCCGTCCTCGCACGGCGTCACCATGACCTCGTCGTCCATCCCGGGCGCCTGCCCGCTGACGCTCGCCGGAAACGAACCGGTCAGGGCCGTCCCTCGGCCGTGGCCTTCGGCGGTTGCGGGGCGGGCGGGGGAGTCGTGCGGTAGCGGGCCGGTGAGTGGCCGGTGACGCGTTCGAAGGCGTTGCTGAACGCGGTCTCCGACGCGTACCCCAGGCGGCGGCCAGGGCGGCGACGCTCCACGGGTGGGTGGCCCGCCGGTGCGTCAGCGCGAGCGCCGCGCCGATCTGCGGGTCGTGCAGGGCGCCGAGCCGGCCGCCCACCTTCTCGGGGCCGGCCAGGTAAGCGCGCAGGGCCTGGACGAAGAGGACGTTCGTCAGGTGGTCGATCATCACCACCGATCCGGGCGGCTCATCGGCCGTCTCCTCGGCCGGCATCGCCGGCACCGGCCGCAGCGCCCTGGCCCGGTCGCCGCCCGCCGGGATGCACGCGGCCGCGGGCAGGCGGCCGAGCAGCGTCGCCGTCGTGTCGTCCAGGCTGATGCTGCCGCCGACGATGACCGGCGAACACGGCACGCAGGTCGAGCTGGATCAGGACGTCGGAGAGCGGGTTCACGGCGACTCCGGACGATCTCGCAGGTAAATCGGACTTTTCCGCATGGAGTGTCCAAGGTGTCAGCTTGTAGCGTGCCGGACGAGACCGCATGAAAGGGGATAAATGATGAAATATGCGGCATTGGGGAATACGGGGGTCTTCGTGTCTCGTGTCGCGCTCGGCGCGATGAGCTTCGGCGGCAGCGGCTCGCCCGTGTGGGACGCCGTCGGCGCCCTGGGGCTGCAGGAGACCGACCGCATGGTGGGCATGGCGCTGGACAACGGCGTGAACCTCATCGACACCGCCGACGTGTACGCGGGCGGCGAGTCGGAGGAACTGCTCGGCCAGGTGCTCGGGCGCCGCCGGCGCGAGGTCCTGCTGGCCACCAAGATGACCGCCCGCTCAGGGCCGGGACCGAACGACGTCGGCCAGTCCCGCCTGCACATCATGCGCTCGCTGGAGCCCTGCGCCGGCTCCGTACCGACCACGTCGACCTCTACCAGATCCACAACCTCGACCCCCTCACCCCGTTCGAGGAGTCGCTGGCCGCCCTGGACGACGCCGTACGCCAGGGCAAGGTCCGCTACGTCGGCGCGTCGAACCTGACCGCGTGGCAGACCATGAAGGCGCTGGGCGTCGCCGAGCGGCACGGCTGGGCCCGCTTCTGCTCCCTGCAGTCGCACTACTCGCTCGCGGCCCGCGACATCGAGCGGGAGATCATCCCCCTCGTCGCCGACCAGCGGATCGGCCTGCTGGTGTGGGCCCCGCTGGCGGCCGGCCTGCTGACGGGGAAGTTCGGCCGCGAGGGCACGCGCGACAGCGGCGCCCGGCGCGCCGCGTTCGACTGGCCGCCGGTGAACATGGAGCGCGCGTACGACGTCATCGACGTCCTGCGCGAGGTCGCGGCCCACCACGAGGCACCGGTGGCACGGGTCGCGCTCGCGTGGGTGCTCGCCCAGCCCGGCGTCACCAGCGCCATCGTCGGCGCCAAACGCCCGGAGCAGCTCAAGGACTCCCTCGCCGCCGTGACCCTGGAACTCACCGGCCAGGACCTCGCCGACCTCGACCAGGCCAGCGCCCTCCCACCGGAGTACCCGGGCTGGATCCAGCTCCCCAACCCCGAACGCCTCCCGCGACCGGCCTGACCGCCGTCGTGTCCTGCCCGGCCTCTCGCCCGCGGTGACCCCGTGGGCGAGAGGGCAGCCGACGCAGTCGGAATGTCCAGGCGATGCGACGGTTCCACCATTCCGGCCGCGTTCAGCGGGCTCCATAGTTTTGCCTCACCCCTGCGTATTCGTCTAGTGCAGTGCCGCACCGAAGGTGGGCGTCCGATGGAGAACGTGTTGAGCGACGAGGTAAGCCCCCGCGAGGCGGCGAGCGCGGTGAACGCCTGGATCAGTGACACCGGCGAGGGCGTGCGGTTGACCGTGACCCGCGACGGCGCGGTGGTCCTCGACCGGGTCCCGCTCGGGTTCTCGATCGACGGCGCCGTGCTGGGGCCGGGCGCGGAGCTCGTGCACGTCTCGGAGCGCACGGTCCGCGACCGGTTCACCCTGCGCTCCGGCAAGTCCGCCGGCGACCACGACTACGAGCACCACGAGAGCGTGCACACCTTCCGCGCGCCCGGCGGCGTCGAATGGCAGGTCATCCTGCGCGTCGGACGCGACGGGGCGGCGATCCGCTACGCCCTGCCCGCGCTGGACGGCACCACCCGCGTCACCGGCGAACGCACCGCCGTCACGCTGCCCGCCGGGTCACGCAGCTGGGTCCTCGACTACCAGACCTGGTACGAGACGCCCCGGTTCGGCGTGGACACCGCGGACCTGGCGAGCGGCGCGTACGGACTCCCCTTCCTCACCCGCCTCGACGCGACGACGCACCTGCTGATCACCGAGTCCGGGATCGACGGCCGCTTCGCGGGCGCGCACGTCGTCGCCGGCGAGGCGGAGCCGGACGGCGGCCGGACGCTCCTCGTCACCGTCGCCGACGAGGCCGTCGAGGTGGCCCGCGGCGTCGTGACGCCGTGGCGGGTCTTCCTCGTCGGCACCCTCGCCGACCTCGTGTCCTCGTTGTTCGTCGAGGAGCTGGCCCCCGCCGCCGCGCCCGAGCAGGCGGACGCGGCCTGGGTGCGGCCCGGGCGGGCGGCCTGGTCGTGGTGGTCCGGCTTCTACTCGGGCGCGCAGCTCGCCGAGCAGCGCCACTTCGTCGACGTCGCGGCCGACCTCGGCTGGGAGCACCTGCTCATCGACTGCGGCTGGGAGGAGACCTGGGTGCCGGAGATCGTCGCCCACGCGAGCCGCCGCGGCGTCCAGGTGCACCTGTGGACCATCTGGCGCGATCTCAACAGCCCGCAGGACCTGCGCAAGCTGGCACTGTGGCGTTCGTGGGGGGTCGCCGGGATCAAGGTCGACTTCATGGAATCGGAGTCGAAGGACCGCTACCGCTGGTACGACACGATCCTGACGGAATCCGCGCGGCTCGGCCTCATGGTGAACTTCCACGGCTCCGTCATCCCGCGCGGCTGGGCCCGCACGTTCCCTCAGGTGATCGGGTACGAGGCGGTCCGCGGCGCCGAGTACTACGTCTTCTTCGAGGACCAGGCGCTGACCGCGTCGCACAACGTCATCCAGCCGTTCACCCGCAACATCGTCGGGGCGATGGACGCCACGCCGGTCGCGTTCGGCGCCCCGGGCCGTACCACCAGCGACGGCCACGAGCTGGGCCTCTCGGTGGCCTTCGAATGCGGGATCACCCACTTCGCCGACCACGTCGACGCCTACGCGCGACGCCCGCTCGCGGCGCGGTTCCTGGCGGAGCTGGCGCCGGTGTGGGACGAGACGGTGCTTCTGGCGGGCGACCCCGACACGCACGCCGTCATCGGCCGCCGCGCCGGCGACCGGTGGTTCGTGGGCGGGATCGCCACCGGCGACGCGCGCGTGATCCACGTGCGGCTGGACCGGCTCGGCGTAGGCCCGGACGCCCAGGTGTGGATCGTCACCGACGCCATGCCCGCGACCGGCGGAACGCGGAACGGCGGCGCCGCGCCGACCGGTCTCGCGGAGACGGTCGTGACCGCCGCGGACGCCATCGACGTCGCCGTGGCCCGCGACGGCGGTTTCGCCGCCATCGTGGCGCCGGCGGGCGTGGAGCTCTTCCGCGCCGCGCCCAGGCGGCACCTGCCCGCCCCGACGGC
>NZ_POUD01000327.1 GCF_003236395.1 Nonomuraea aridisoli
GCCGGCGCTCGCGGAGGCGGACCACGGCAGGTGGCGCGGGCTGCCGTACGCGCGGGTCGCCGAGGAGGAGCCGGAGGCGCTGGCGCGCTGGCTGACCGACCCGCACGCCACCCCGCACGGCGGCGAGGTACGCCTGCGGGTGACCGACGACGGCCGCCGTACCGCCGAGGACGACGCCCTGGCCGCGCTCCTCCCGCAGGTGCGGGCGGCGGGCGGGTGGCTGTCGGGCGGCCTGTCGGAGCAGGGGCGGCACACGGTCGAGGCGGCGCTGCCCGCGCCGCGGCGCGGGCCGGAGGAGCGCGCGCCCGCCGACGTGTCGGTGCTGCTGCTGGCCGCCGTGCTGGTCGGCTTCAGCCTCAAGGCGCTGCTGCAGGTGCCGGCGGCGCTGCTCGCGCCCGCCGTCGCGATCCTGGCCGTGATCGTGGTGATGCAGCTCAGGTCGGTCAACGGCCGTCACATGACCGCGCTGGCCGTGATGGCCGTGCTGGCCTTCGCCCCGGTCCCGGTGTTCGGCCCGATCTGGCTGGGGGTGAGCGGGTTCCTGGCGGGCCCGGTGCTGCTGGCCTTCCGGCCCCGGACGGCCTGGCCGCTGGTCGCCGCGATCGTGGCGGCCACGGGCGCGATCGCCGCGTCGTACGGGCTGCCGCCCGCCCAGTGGGCGAACGTCACGGTGAGCACGCTGGTCACCGGCCTGGTGGTCTACAGCCTGCTGCGCCTGGCGCAGATCGCCGACGAGCTGCGCGCCGCCCGGGAGCACCTCGCCCGCTCGGCCGTGGTCGAGGAACGCCTGCGCGCCGCCCGCGACCTGCACGACCTGCTCGGCCACAGCCTGGCCGCGATCCTGCTCAAGTGCGAGCTGGCCCGCCGCCTGCCGCCGGAGCGGTCGCGGGCCGAGCTGGCCGAGGTGCTGAAGATGGCCGAGCGCGCCCGGCACGACCTGCGCTCGGTCTCCGGCGAGCAGCACGACCTGTCACTGGCGGCGGAGGCGGAGTCGGCGGCGTCCGTCCTGCGGGCGGCCCGCGTGGCGGTCACGGCCGACCTGGCGCACCCGCCTCTGCCGGCCGACGTCGAGACCGTGCTCAGCGCCGTGCTGCGCGAGGCGGTGACGAACGTCCTGCGCCACAGCGCCGCCCGCCGCTGCGAGATCGCGACGTCCGCCGACGGCGGGCGGGTGCGGCTGCTGGTCCGCAACGACGGCGCCCGCGACGCCGGGCCGCGCCGCGGCTCGTCGGGGCTGGGCAACCTGACCACCCGCCTGGCCGCCCTGGACGGCCGGCTGACGACCGGCGTCGCGGGCGGCTGGTTCACGCTCGACGCCACGGCGCCGTACGGGCTAGATCCAGCCCGACTCGGTGGCGATGCGGACGGCGTCGGTGCGGTTGCGGGCGTTGAGCTTGGCGACGATGGCCGTCAGGTAGTTGCGCACGGTCCCGGCCGTCAGGTGCAGCCGGGCGGCGATGTCGGGGGCGTCCGCGCCTCCCGCGACCAGCCGTAGCACGTCGGCCTCGCGCGGGGTGAGCGGGTTGTCGGCAAGGTCCCAGGCCGTGACGGCGAGGGCCGGGTCGAGCACCCGTTCGCCGCGGACGACCGTGCGGATGGCGGCCACCAGCTCCTCGGGCGGCGCGGTCTTCAGCATGAACCCGCCCACCTGAGCCGCCAGCGCCCGCTTCAGGTGCGCCGGCTTGCCGTGCCCGGTGAGCATGAGCGTCCGGCACGACGGGACGCGCTCGCCGATCCGGGCGGCGGCGTCGAGGCCGTCCAGCTCGCCCGGCATGTCGATGTCGAGCACGGCCACGTCGGGCCGTTCCACGGCGGCGGAGGCGACGGCGGCGGCCCCCGAGTCGACCGCGGCCACGACCTCCAGGTCCGGCTCCAGGCCGAGCAGCGCCGCCAGGGCCCCCCGGATGACCGCCTGATCCTCGGCCAGAAGTACGCGAATCACGCAGACATGTCTACCAGTGTCCGGATCATGACGAGGTCATAGGAGACGGGTGATCGTGTCTCTGGGCCGCGTACCCGCTGGTCGGCAGGCTTGTCCGCATGGATGTGGTGCGGTTGGACGCGGTGAGCAAGGTGTACGGGAAGGGCCAGGGCGCGGTCGCGGCCCTGCGTGAGGTGTCGGCGGGGATCCCGCGCGGCTCCTTCACCGCCGTGATGGGGCCCTCGGGGTCGGGCAAGAGCACGTTCCTGCACTGCGCGGCGGGGCTGGACGTGCCGTCGTCCGGCTCGGTGCGCCTGGGCGGCACGGAGTTGTCCGGCATGGGCGAGGACGAGCTCACCGAACTGCGCAGGAAGCGGGTCGGCTTCGTGTTCCAGGCGTTCAACCTGGTGCCCGCGCTCGACGTGGTGGAGAACGTCACCCTCCCGCTCCGCCTGGCCGGCGCGCGGGTGGACCGGGGGTGGCTGGAAGAGATCCTGCGCCGGGTCGAGCTGGAGGGCCGCGCCGGGCACCGTCCCGCGCAGCTGTCGGGCGGCCAGCAGCAACGGGTCGCCATCGCCAGGGCGCTGGTCACCCGCCCCGAGGTGGTCTTCGGCGACGAGCCGACCGGCGCCCTCGACACGATGACCGCCCGCGACGTGCTGGGCCTGCTGCGCGAGGTCGTCCAGGGCATGGGCCAGACCGTGGTCATGGTGACGCACGACCCGCTGGCCGCCGCGTACGCCGACACGGTGCTGTTCCTGGCCGACGGCCGCATCGTCGACACGATGGCCGGCCCGACCCCCGAGAAGGTCGCCGAGCGGATGACCAGGCTGGGGGCGTGGACGTGATCGCCTTCGCGCTGAAGACGCTGCGCCACCGCAAGGGCGCGTTCGCCGGGGCGTTCGTGGCGCTGCTGTGCGCCGCCGCGCTGGTGTGCGCGTGCCTGATGCTCCTGGAGACGGGCCTGCGCGGCACGGTGGCCCCCGAGCGGTACGCCGGTGCGCCGGCGATCGTGGCCGCCGACCAGTACGTCCGCGAGACCGTCGACAAGGGCGACGGCGAGACGAAGACGAAGGCCAAGCCGCTGTCGGAGCGCGCCTGGCTGCCCGAGGAGTTCGCCGACCGGCTCAGGAGCACCCCCGGGGTCACGAAGGTGGTGACCGAGGTGACGTTCCCGTTCGGGGCCCACACCGGGCACGGGTGGGAGTCGGCGGCGCTGACCCCGTTCACCCTCGTGGAGGGACGCGCGCCGCGCGGCCGCCGCGAGGTGGTGGTCGACGCCCGCGCCGGGCTGCACGTGGGCGCGGACCTGCGCGGCTACCGCGTCGTGGGCGTCACCGCGCAGGCGCTGCCCGGCCAGGACACGGTGTTCTTCGCCACCGCCGAGGCCCGCCGGCTGGCCGGCCGGCCCGGCATGGTCAGCGCGGTGGGCGTCTTCCCCGGTCTCGCGCGGGCTCCCGAGGGCGCGGTGCTCTACACCGGCGACGAACGCGGCAGGCTGGAGTTCCTGGACGCCGAGCAGGCCCGGGTGCGGCTGATCAGCATGGGCGGCGCGCTCGCCGGCACCTCGCTGCTGGTCGGCGTCCTCGTCGTGGTCGGCACGTTCGCGTTGTCGATCGGGCAGCGTCAGCGCGAGCTCGCGCTGCTGCGCGCCGTGGCGGCGACGCCCCGGCAGGTCCGCAGGCTGGTCGGCGGCGAGACGCTGCTGGTGGGCGCGCTGGCCGGGGTGCCGGGCGCGGCGGCGGGCATCGGGCTGGGCCTGGCGCTGCACGCGGCCTTCACGGCGCTCGGCGCGGTCCCGGCGAACCTGGGCGCGGTGGTGAGCCCGTTCCCGCCGCTGGCGGCGCTGCTCGCCACGGTCGGCGCGGCGTGGGTCGCGGCCCGCCTCTCGGCCCGCCGCCTGGCCAGGATCCGTCCCGTCGAGGCCCTCGGGGAGGCCGCGCTCGGCGGCGCTCGGGTGCCGTGGTGGCGCCTGGTCGCGGGGGCCGTGCTGCTGGCCGGCGGCACGGTGCTCACGCTGGTCCTGTCGGGCCTGGACACCGAGGCCGCGGCCACGCCGGTGACCATGCTGACCCCGCTCGTCTGGACGATCGCCGTGGCCGTGCTCGCGCCGCTGCTCGCCCGGGTGGCGCGGCTGGTCCCGCTGCGCGCCGCCGGGGCGAGTGGCTTCCTGGCCGGGCGCAACGTACGCGCCGTGCCCGCCGCGCTGGCGTCGGTGGTGGTGCCGCTGAGCCTGATGGTGGCGATGACCTGCACGATCCTGTTCAGCCAGACCACCATGGAGCACGCGGCGCAGGAGCAGGCGGACGCGGGCACCCGCGCCGGCTACGTGCTGCCCGGCGCCTCCGCCGAGCAGGTCCGGCGGGTGCCGGGGGTGGCGGCCGCCACGCCGGTGCTGCGCACGTCGATCCGGGTCGGCCTGGACAGGTACGCCGCCCAGGCCGTCACGTACGACCCGCGCACGCTGGACCTGGGCGTGGCCGACGGCTCGATGGACGGCTTCGGCGAAGGCTCGGTCGCACTCAGCCGCACCGCGGCCGGCCACCTCGGCCTCGGGCCCGGCGACCGGGTGCGGCTCACGCTCGGCGACGGCACCCCCGCCGCGCTCACCGTGGCCGCCGTCTACACCCGCGGCCTCGGTCTCGGCGACGTGACGCTCCCGTACGAGCTGGTCGCCGGCCACGTGGACGACCCGTCCGGCAGTCTCCTGGTCTCGGCGCCCACGCTGACCCGGGACGCCCTGGCGCGGGCGGTGCCCGGCTCGGTCGTGCTGGAGCGGGCCCAGGCCATGGCGGTGGCCGCGGCGAACCCGCAGGTCACGTTCGTGGCGCTCGGGCTGGTCATCGCGTTCACCGCGATCGCCGTGGTGAACACGCTGGTCATGGCGACCTCCGGGCGGGCGCGGGAGCTGGCCGTGCTGCGGCTGGCGGGCGCCACCCGGCGGCAGGTCAGGCGCATGCTCGCCCTGGAGACGCTCTGCGCCGTGCTGACCGGCGCGGTCACCGGCACGGCCGTCGCGTACGTCACGCTGGCGGCCTTCGGCGCGGGCATGACCGGCTCGGCCACGCCGCACGTGCCGCCGGCGGCGTACGGGCTGGTGGTCGCGGCGGCGGCCGTCCTGGCGCTGGCCGCCACCGCCGTCCCGGCCCGGCAGGCCATGCGCGCCCGCCCGGCCGAGGCCGTCTCACCGGCCTGAGGCGACCCGCTCGTACAGCTCCAGGTAGCGGTCGGCCATCACCGACGGCGAGAAGCGGCGGCGGGCCTCCCTGCGGCACTCCTCCGGGTCGATCTCGTCCACCCGCAGCACCCACTCCGCCAGCTCCTCCTCACTGTCGGCCAGGAAACCGGTACGGCCGTGCTCGATCAGCTCGGGCAGGCAGCCGCGGCGCAGGCCCACCGGCGGGACCCCGAGCGCCAGGGCCTCCACCACGGCGGTGCCGCCGGGCTCGTCCCACTGGATGGGGAAGAGCGCGGCGCGTGAGGAGGCGTACAGCAGGTCGCGTTCCTCGCCGCCGACCGCGCCGACCCACCTGACCAGTTCGCCGTCGAGATAGGGAGAGACCTGGTCGAGGTGGTAGCGCACGTCGGGGTGGCTGTGCAGGGGGTGGTAGGGGTTCTGGGCCACCACGTCCAGCTCGGCCGGGGTGTTGCGGCCGCTCACCGGCCCGGCCAGCACCAGCGGCTGGCCCAGCTTCTGGCAGATCCTGGCGGCCACGTGCTGGCCCTTGAGCCCGCAGATGCGTCCCATCACCACCAGGTGCTCGCCCCGCTCGGCCCGCAGGTCGCGGTCGGCGAGCGGGGTGGCCAGGTGGACGGCCCCGAGCGCCGCCTCCTGCAACGCCCCGGGGGCGCGGGCGAGCTGCGACTCCGAGACACCGTTGACCGCGATCGCCGGGGGGAAGGTCCCGTAGAAGGCCGGATGTTTGCGCAGGTCCCAGTGGAGGGTGTGCAGCACGGGCGGCCCGTCCAGCGCCGACAACACCGCCGGGCCGACCACCTCCACGTGGTCGTGGACGAGGTCGATGTCGTCGCGCGAGCGCAGCTCGGCGACCACCCGCGCCTGGTGGGCGTGCGTGATTCCCACGACCTGGTTGTACGGCTTCTGCAGCTCGGTGAACTGCCCGTCGTCGAAGACGTCGATGAGCTCGTCCACCTCGAGGGAGCTGGAGCCGACCGAGGCCAGCACCACGTGGACGCCGCGTTCGCGCAGGGCGGGCACCAGGGTGGCCACCACGTTCTCGATACCGCCGTAGCCGGCGGGGGGAACCGCGAGCCACGGGCCCGCGTTCACCAGGACTTTCATGCCACATCCTCCTCCAGTACGAGGGAGGCGAGCGGTGGTCGCTCGGCCACGGCCACATCGACAAGGTCGGCCTGTCCGTCCAGCCCGAACTGCAGCAGCGTGTGCGCCGGGCGTTCCGACGCCACCACGCGGCCCTGGCGTTCCAGGCGGGACCAGGCGGTGAGCATGATCTGCCCGGCCATCCGGCCGAGCGCGGACATCGACTGGTGCGTGTGCGTACGGCGTCCCAGGTCCACCTGGGCCATCGCGTCCAGCCCGACGAGGTCGAGCAGGTCGACGAGGAGGCCGAACTCCACGCCGTACTCGGTGACGAAGGGGACCCGTTCGAGCACCTCGCGGCGGGCCGCGTACTCGCCGCCGAGCGGCTGGGCGAAGCCGGCCAGCTCCGGCCAGAACAGGTTGATCAGCGGCCGGGCCACCAGCTCGGTCACCCGGCCGCCGCCGCCCGGCTGGACGACGCCGTCCGCGCCGGTGTACGGCCGTTCGTAGGTGGCCTTGACGAAGTGGGTGCGGGGATCCACCAGCAGCGGTCCCACCAGGCCCGACACGTAGTGGGCGCCGAAGCTGTGCAGGTCGGCGTCCACGAAGACGACGATGTCCCCGTGTGAGGCGGCCAGCCCCTTCCACAGCGCCTCGCCTTTGCCGCTCAGCGGCGGCAGGTGGGAGAGCACCTGGTTCTGCGCCACCACCCGGGCGCCCGCCTGTCTCGCGCGTTCGGCGGTCGCGTCGGTGGAGTTGGAGTCGACGACGAGGATCTCGTCCACGAGTGGCAGGCGTTCGACGAGGTCACGGCGGATCACGGTGACGATGTCACCTACGGTGTCCTGCTCGTCGCGGGCGGGCAGCACCACGCTCACGGTGGTGTCGCCCTTGGCCATGACTAACGCGTCCAGCGGCCATTCGGCCGCGGTGCTCGAGTGCGGGCCGTACCATTCCTGAACCTTGGTCATGGCTCGCAGATCAGATTCCATGCAGTCAGCCCCGATCTCATGAGGTCACGGCTTTCTGCCCGCCGAGAAGGCGAACGAACATGTTTGTTTGATACTCGCTAGACGTGGCATATGCCGGGTTGTGCCATCAAAGACCCGAGTCGGCATCGTAGGTGCCGGAAATGTCGCCGCCCGCCACGCAGAGGTCCTGTCCGGCTTCCCCGATGTCACGATCGCTGGAATAGCCGACACGGATCCCCACAAGGCCGAGGCTCTGGCCTCGAAGCATGGCGCCCCCGCCTATGGCGGCCATGCCGACCTGCTCAGTGCCGGCGGTCTCGACGCTGTCTACGTCTGTGTTCCTCCTTTTGCGCACGGTAACCCGGAACTAGATGTTCTGTCGTGCGATCTCCCGATGTTCGTGGAAAAACCCCTTTCGCTGGACCTGCAAACAGCGGAAAACATCGCAGCCGAAATAGAGCGGAGATCTCTGCCCTCCGCAGTGGGCCATCATTGGCGTTACCTGGACATTCTTGAGCAGGCCCACGATCTGCTCGACGGCCGTCCGGTACGTCTCGCGCTCGGCCACTGGCTCGACAAGGTGCCGCCCGTCGGCTGGTGGCTCGATCCCGGCATGTCCGGCGGTCAGATCGTCGAGCAGGCCGTCCACGTGCTCGACCTGGCGCGGCTGCTGGTGGACGAGGTGTCGATGGTGCACGCGGTGCCCGCGGAGAACACCGTGGACGGCGAGGTCGACCGCGCCACGTCGGCGGTCATGCGCTTCCGCGGCGGCGCCTCCGGCCTGCTGGCCACCGCGTGCCTGCTCTCCCACAAGCACCGGGTGGGGCTGGAGGTCTGCGCCGACGGCATCGCGCTGGAGCTCAGCGAGACGCGCCTGCTCGTCGACGGCGAACGCGTCGTCGAGGACGACGGCCACGCCAAGACCCGGGTGGACCGGGAGTTCATCAACGCTGTGCGGGGCGGGCCGGCCGATGTTCGCGTACCGTACCGGGAGGCGCTGCGGACCCATCGGCTCGCCCTCGCGCTGGCGCGGTCCGCGACCGAACGGAGGCCGGTGATGCTGGATGAATGACGTGCTCGCCGAAACGCTGAGCATCGAGGCGCCGGGCGAGATCCGCCTGGTGGAGGAGAAGCTGCCCGACCTGCCCGACGGCGGGTTCATGGTGGCCACCACCCACAGCGGCATCTCGGCCGGCACCGAGCTGACCTACGTCAAGGGCACCAACCCCTACCTCGGCGCCTCCTGGGACCCGGCGCTCGGGCTGTTCCTGGAGGGCGCGCCATCGGTGTCCTATCCGGTGCGCGGCATCGGCTACATGCAGGTCGGCCTGGTCGTCGAGACGCGGACGCGGGCCGTGGCCGAGGGCGCGCTGGTCGCCATGTGCTACGGGCACCGCACGGCGTACGTGGCCGACCCGATGGCCGACCGTTTCGTGGAGCTGCCCGACGACCTCGACCCCATGCTCGGCATCTACGTCGCCCACATGGGCCCGATCTGCGCCAACGGCCTGCTGCACGCCGCCCACGACCTGTGCGGCCCGGCCGTGCAGGGCCTCGGCGACGGCGTGCGCGGGCGGCGCGTCGCGGTCGTGGGCGCGGGCGTGGTCGGGCTGCTGACGGCCATGTTCGCGATCTCCGAGGGCGCGGCCGAGGTGGTCGTCGTGGACGAGACCCCCGAACGCCTCGCCATCGCCGCGGCCCTCGGCGCGAACGTGCTGGCCGCCGACCCGGAGACCGCCGTCGAGCTGAAGCGCCGCTGGCGCCACGGCCCCAACGACCGCGGCGCCGACGTGGTGTTCCAGTGCCGCGGCCAGTCCCGGGCGCTGGCGCTCGGTCTGCGCCTGCTGCGCCCCCAGGGCACGCTGGTCGATCTGGCCTTCTACACCCAGGGGGCCGATGAGGTGCGGCTCGGTGAGGAGTTCCACCACAACGGGCTGACGGTGCGCTGTGCCCAGATCGGCCGGGTGCCGCGCGGTCTGGCGCACGCGTGGGATCGTGAGCGGCTCTCGCACGAGACGATCGCGCTGCTGCGGCGGCGCGGGTCGCTGCTACGCCGGCACGTGATCACCGATGTCGCCCGTTTCGCCGAAGCACCGCAGCTCATGGCCGATCTGGCGGCCGGCCGCCGGCACACCGTTCAGGCCGTGCTCTGCGACGA
>NZ_POUD01000328.1 GCF_003236395.1 Nonomuraea aridisoli
TGGTGGGGCTGATGCCGTCCGGGGGTGGGGATCCGAGTCTGCGGCGTTCGCGGCTGACGGCCTTGACCATGTTTCTCCTCCGCTGTGGTGATCCCCGTGACGGCATGAGACTTCTAGAACTGTGTTCTAAAACACAGTTCTATGGGTGAGTGTCGTACATCACATCGCGATGCACCAGAGGCCGAATATGACGGTGTGATAACGCGCACATTACGGAGGGGTGGATCTTGGATCGCGCCGGGCGGGTGCTCTACTGGATGTAGTACTACTGAAAGTAGAGGAATTCGGATGCGTGTTCTCATCGCGGGAGCCGGGATCGCGGGCCTGGCCGCGGCCCCGGGCTTACTCGACGCCGGGCACCAGGTCACCGTGCTCGAACGGGCGCCGGCGCCGCGCGACGGCGGCTGCGCGCTGACGCTCTGGAGCAACGGCACGGCCGTGCTGGCCGATCTCGGCGTGCGGCTCGACGGGCTGGGGCAGCGCATCGAGGCGCTGCACGTCAGCAGCGCGCGGGGGCGGCGGCTGATGGTGGTCGACACCGGCCGGCTGGCGGCCCGCTTCGGCGCCCCGGTGCTGGTCGTGCCCCGCCGGTCGCTGCTGGCCCGGCTCGCCGAGGGGCTGCCGGAGGGCACCGTACGCTACGGCGCCGCCCTCACCCGCCTGCACGACGACGGCCGGTCCGTGCGCGCCGGGACCGAGGACGGCGCGGAGCACACCGGCGACCTGCTCATCGGCGCCGACGGCGTGAACTCCCGGGTGCGCACCGCGCTCTTCGGCTCCGGCGACGGCGCGCACGCCCGCCCGACCGGCGCGGCCACCTGGCAGGGCCTGGTCCGCGCGCCCTTCGACCTCGGCCACCGCGGCCTGCTGTTCATCGGCCGCCAGGGGCTGGCCGGTCTCAGCCCGGCCGGCGACGGACTGCTGCAGTGGCTCATCGATCTGCGCGCGCGGCCCGGCGCCGAGCACCGCGACCCCGGCCGCGCGCTCGCCGCCCTCCGCAGCCGGTACGCGGCGTGGGCCTCCCCCGTTCCCGAGCTGCTGGCCGCGCTGTCGGAGAAGGACCTCGAGCTCTTCCCGCACCGGCGGCACCACGCCCCGCTGCGCATGCGGCGCGGGCGGTGCGCGCTGATCGGCGACGCGGCGCACGCGATGCCGCCGATCCTGGCGCAGGGCGCCGGCCAGGCGCTGGAGGACGTCGCCGCGCTGCTGCGCGGCCTCGCCCGGTCGGAACCCGGCCCGGCGCTGCGGGCCTACGAGCGCAGCCGCCGGTGGCAGGCCGCGCTGGCCTCCGAGGCGGCCACCCGGGGCGTCGCGACCGCCGGGCCGCGGACCCTGTTCCAGACCGAGCCCGCGCTGCGCGCCGCGGCCGCCCTGCCGGACCGACTGGCGACGTGGTCGTTCGGGATGTTGATCCGCGGGGTCAGCGACCGGCTCTGACCACCGGAAAAAGCAGTAAAAGGGGGAAACGGGGGTTCGGGACAGGGTAGGTCGGGGTCGTGGGCAAAGACGCGCCGTACCCGATGCTCGACGTCACCGCCGCGGGCGTCATCGAGCGGGTGAACGACGCCGCCCGGGAGCTGCTCACCGGCGCCTGTCCCGGGGTGCCGCTGGCGCGCGCCGCCCCGGCCTGGCTGGCGCAGGCCCACCGCGCCGTCGCCGGGGGCCGGGCGAGGCCCGGGACCGGGCCGGCGCACGGGCCGGTCGGCGAGCGGGTGTTCGAGGCGCACGCGCTGCGCGCCGACGCCGATCGGGTCGAGTGGTGGCTGCTCGACGTCACCGGCCACCGGCGGGCCGCCGAGGCGCTGCGGGCCGAACGGGAGTGGACCGGGTTCCTGGTCGAGGCCTCCCGCGAGCTGACCTCGTCGCTGAACCTCGACCGCTGCCTGGAGGTCACGGCGCGTCTGGCGGCGCGGCACCTCGCCGACGCGGCGCTGGTGATCACGCCGATGGTGGGCCGGCGGCACCGGGTCACCGTCTGCGACCCGCACGGCCGGGTCGTCCGCGAGGACCTCGGCGTCGACGCGCGGACGGTCCCCGGGCTGGAGGGGGCCTTGCGGGGGTACCCACCGGTGCCCGCCCGCTGGATCGACCCGGCGCGGGCGCCCGGCTGGGTGGTGCGCGAGGGGTTCGGCACGATCGGGTCGGCCGTGGTCATGACGCTGCCCGGGCACGGGCTGCCGGCGGGCGCGCTGGTGCTGCTGCGGCGGCGCCGGCAGCAGAGCTTCGCGCCGCGTGAGGAGGTGTTCGCGCGGCTGTTCGCCGCCTGGGCGGGCGCCGCGATCTCCGTCGCCCGCATGTACGCCGAGCAGGCCGCCATCACCGAGACCCTGATGGCCGAGCTGCTGCCGCCCGTCGAGCTGCGGGTGAACGGCGCCGAGGTGGCGGCCCGCTACCGTCCGGCCGGGGTGACCGAGCTGGTCGGCGGCGACTTCTACGACGTGCACCCGGCCGCGGGCTCCGGGCGGGAGGCGCTGGTGGTGCTCGGCGACGTGGCCGGCAAGGGCCTGGAGGCGGCCGTGCTGACCGGGAAGATCCGCAACACCCTGCACGCCCTGCTGCCGATGGCCGACGACCACCACCGGATCCTGGAACGGCTGAACGACGTGCTGCTCGCCCGGGAGCACCCGACGCGCTTCGTGACGCTCGTGCTGGCGTCCGTGGCGGCCTGCGGTCCGCGGGTCGCGCTGCGGGTCACCAGCGCCGGGCATCCGGCGCCGCTGATCCTGCGCAACGACGGCCGGGTGGAGGCCGTCGAGGCGACGGGCACGCTGATCGGCCTGCTCGACTCCATCACCAGCACGACGCAGGACGTGCTGCTCGACCCCGGTGAGACGTGCCTGCTCTACAGCGACGGCATCATCGAGGCCAGGGGCGGCCCGTGCGGGGACGAGCTGTTCGGCGAGGAGCGGCTGTGCGAGAGGCTGTGCGACTGCGCCGGGATGCCGGCCGACGCCGTGGCCGAACGCGTCCAGATGCTGGCCTCGCAGTGGGTGGGCGGCGGCGAGCACGACGACATGGCGGTGGTCGCGATCACCGCTCCCCGGGGGGAACGCGCATGAGGATCGACGAACGCGCCGAGGCGTTGTGGGCCGCGGCGATCGCCGGCGACGAGGACGCCGCGGCCGACGTGGTGCTGGCCGCGCTGGACGCCGGCGTGCCCATGGAGAGCGTGCTGCTGGACGTGGTCGCCGCCGTGCAGGCGCGCGCCGGCCGGGAGTGGGCGGACAACCGGATCACCGTCGCCCAGGAGCACACCGCGACCGCCGTCAACGACCGCGTCCTCGCCGTCCTGGCCCACCATCCGTCCGCCCGCGACGACCGGCGGGACGCGCCGGCGCGGGGGCGCGTCGTGGTGGCGTGTGTGGACGGTGAGTGGCACGCGTTCCCGGCCCGGCTTCTTGCCGAGGTGCTGCGGCTGCGCGGGTGGCGGGTCGACTACCTGGGCGCGCAGGTGCCGGCCCCGCACCTGATCGGGCACCTGCACCGGACGAACCCCGACGCGGTGGCGCTGTCCAGCTCGCTGGCCGTCCGCCTGCCCGCCGCGCACGCCGCGATCACCGCGTGCCAGTCGACCGGCGTGCCCGTGCTGGCCGGCGGCGCCGCCTTCGGGCCGGACGGCCGCTACGCCCGCCTGCTGGGGGCCGACGCCTGGGCGCCCGACGCCTGCGCCGCCGCCGACCTCCTGGCGTCGGGTCCCCTGCCACGAAGGTCCGGCGGCGAGCCGCCGCACCTGGCCGGGCACGAGTACGACGTGCTCACCGAGCAGGCGGCGGACCTCGTCCGGGGCGTCATGGGAGAGCTCGGCCGGCGTGTCCCGCAGATGACCGGCTACACCGAGGAGCAGCTCGCCCGCACCGCCGAGGACATCGCCTACATCGTCGAGTTCCTCCGGGCCGCCCTCTACGTGAGCGACCCGGAGCTGTTCACGTCGTTCGTGGCGTGGATGGCGGGTGTCCTCACCTCACGCGGAGTGCCGACGCGCGCGTTGTCGACCGGCCTGCGGACGCTGGCCGCCCGCCTGACCGATCTCCCCGGCGCCCGCGACATGCTGGAACGCGCCCAGGCGACGCTGCGCGCCGATGCCCGATGAAGTGACCGTGTGACCGGCGCGCTACTTTTGGCCCATCGAGGGGTCAACAACCGGCCAAGCGTGACCCAGGTCACAGCCACCGCTTGAACCCGGGCATACCGTCCTTTAATGGGGCAAACGGAATCGTCCCGGCAGAGGCAGGGTGGCGTGCGGACGAAGACCCAGAGCGGCGAGGCGGAACCCTCGGCGGATCCCGCCTTGGACGGCCATGGCCCGGCCCCGGTCGCGGTGGTGGTGATCACCGGGCGCGAGCACCGCGTGATCCACGCCGGCGTCGCCTTCCAGGACGCGGCCGGCGCGCCTTGGCTGCCCCTCCCCGAGCTGCTCGAACGGCTGCGCGACGACCACGCCGCACAGCTCCGGCAGGTCATGGACGGCGGCCGGCCGCTGCTCATCAGGGACGTCATGCTCGGCCGGCGGGCGCTGTCACTGCAACTGTCGAAGATGTCCCTGCCCGCCGGAGGCGACGGCGTGCTGGTGGTGGCCACCGAGACCCCCGAGACCCCCGAGACCCCCGAGACACCCGAGACACCCGAGACCCCCGAGACACTCGAGACACCCGAGACACCCGAGACCGCCGAGACCGCCGAGACACCCGAGACACCCGAGACGCCCGAGACCGCCGAGACGCCCGAGACCTGCGACACGCCCGCGAACCGCACGAGCGGCTCGAGCGCCCTGCCCGGCATCGCGGACCGGCGCAGGCTCCTGCAGCACTACCAAGGCCTCCTGCGGGACGAGACACGGACCGTGTGGCTGATGGCGCCCCTCGGTCACGTGATCGAGCCCAGCCGGTGCTGGGAGGAGCTGACCGGCCAGACGTGGGAGGAGTACCGCGGCGACGGGTGGCTGACGGCCGTCCATCCCGACGACCGCGCGGGCCTGCGCCGCTCCTGGCGGCAGGCCGCGAGGCTGGGCCGCTGGGACCAGGTCTTCCGGGTGCGGTTCACGTCCGGCGGCTACCGACACATCAACACGCGGGGCATCCCGGTGAGCGAGCAGGCGACCGAATGGATCTGCACCTGCGCCGACGTCGAGGTGGAGTGGCAGGAGGCCCGCCGCAGGAAGCTGCTCGACCAGGCCGCCACGGCCACGGCGGACATCGCCGGGCTGGACGAGGTGCTGCGCATGCTCACCAACGTGATCGTGCCCAGCGTCCTCGACGGATGCGGGATCTACCTGGTGCCCGAGCTCGATGACCCGCTGCCCGAGCCGCTGATCGCCGAGAGGTTCGTGAGCATCGTGCGCACGGACCTGCGGCCCGAGCCGCAGCCCGGGACGGTCTCCTTCCCACCGCACTGCGGCTTCGTCGAGGCGATCGCCACCCGCCGCGCAGTGCACCGGGTCTTCCCATCGGGACGGCCCCCGCCCGATCTGGCGCCGCCCGGGGCGGAGGAGTGGTTCAAGATGTCCGGGGCGAACAGCGTCGCGCTCGTGCCGGTCATCGTGGACGGCGCCGTCGCGGCGGTGCTGGACGCGGTGATCTGCGGCGACAGGGATCCGATCAGCGCGGCGGACGTCGAGCTCCTGGGGCGCATGCTCGACCACGCGCACGCCCACCTGAGCAACGCCATGCGCTTCCAGCGCACGCAGCGGGTGGCGCTCGCCCTGCAGGACTGCCTGCTGCCCGATCCCCCGGAGGTGCCGGGGCTGGAGATCACCGCCCGCTACCGCGCCAGCGCCACGGCGGTGGAGATCGGCGGCGACTGGTACGACTCGTTCGTGCTGCCCGACGGCGCGGCCATCCTGACCATCGGCGACGTCGTCGGGCACGACCTTGCGGCGGCGGTGACCATGAGCCAGCTGCGCAACATGCTCAGGGGGCTCGCCATGGACCGCCGCGAGCCGCCCGGCGACATCCTGCGCCGCCTCAACATCGCCACCGAGTCCCTGTACGCCGACGGCACCGCGACGTGCATCCTGGCCCGGCTGGAAGCCTCCGACACCGGCGCGTGGCAGCTGGACTACTCGGTGGCCGGGCACCCGCCGCCGCTGCTGGTCACCGCCGACGGCACGGCGCGCTTCCTGAGAGGGGGGCTCAACCCGCTGCTCGGCGTCGGCTACGACCGGCCGCGTACCAGCGCGGTCGCGGAGCTGCCGCCGGGCGGCACCCTGCTGCTCTACACCGACGGCCTCGTGGAGGTGCCGGGCGAGAACCTCGCCAGGGGCCTCGACCGGCTGCGCCGCCACGCCGGCGCCCTGTCCGGCGCGCCCGTCGGCGACTTCTGCGACGAGCTGCTCGTCCGGATGCCGCTGTCCAGGAAGGACGACATCGCCCTGATCGCCGTACGGCTGCCCGCGCCCTGAAACTCACACAGCGTTCCCCTCACCATCAACTGACCTATATGTACCGTTCGTCCCACTAGTTCACTCTGCTGGCTGACAGGTAGAGGGGGACATATGCGTACATGGCGGAAGATCGCGGTCGTCGCGGCGCTGGGCGGCGTGGTGGCGGCGGCGCCGGGGATGGCCTGGGCGGGCGGCGCGCCGAAGCGCACGCTGGACCTCCAGGCCCACCGCGGCGGGATCGGGCTGACGGTGGAGTCGACGCTGCCGGCGTTCGCCAAGGCGCTCGAGCTCGGCGTGAGCACCCTCGAGCTGGACATCCAGATCACCGAGGACGGCCAGGCGGTCGTCACCCACGACCGGCGGATCGACGGCCGCAAGTGCCAGGACACCGGCCCCGCCTTCACCGGCGACCCGGAGTACCCGTACGCGGGCAAGCTCGTCAAGACGCTGAGCCTGCGGCAGATCAGGACCCTCGACTGCGGCTCGCGGACGCTGCCGGAGTTCCCCGGGCAGCAGGCCGCGCCCGGCGCGCGGATGCCGCTGCTGCGCGAGGTCTTCGACCTGGTCAAGCGCTATCGCGCGAACCAGGTGAAGCTGAACGTCGAGACGAAGGTCGAGGCGGGCGCGCCGGAGGAGACCGCGCCGCGTGAGCAGTTCGTCCAGGTGGCGGCGAAGGAGATCCGCCGGGCGGGGATGGTGCGGCAGGTCACCATCCAGAGCTTCGACTGGGGCGCGCTGATGCGGATGCGCGAGGTCGAGCCGCGGCTGCCGCTGGTGGCGCTGACCAACCCCGACTACCAGGGCGCGCCCGGCATGGAGGTGTGGCTGGGCGGGATCGACCTCGACGACTTCGGCGGCGACCCGTTGAAGGCCGTCAGGTCGTTCGGCGCGAGCGCCTTCTCCCCGCTGCCGGGCTCCCCCGAGGGCAGCGGCGCGGGCGACCCGGACTACCGGCCGTACGTGACCGAGGAGCTCGTGGACGAGGCGCACCGCCTGGGCCTCAAGGTCATCCCGTGGACCGCCGACGACGAGGCCACGATGAACGCCATGATCGACGCCGGCGTGGACGGCATCATCACGAACCACCCCGACCGGCTGCGGACGGTCATGGCCGAGCGCGGCCTCAGGCTGCCGAAGGCGTACGAGCCGCACGGGAAGGGCTGAGGCGGCTCAGTCCCCGATGTTCCCGATCGTGCCGCCGTCCGCCTTGCGGGCGGGGGTGAGCGCGCCCGGCGCGGGACGCGGGTCCGCGGGCCCGCCCGGCCGGTCCGCGAGCGGCAGGCGCAGGACGAACCGGGCGCCCTTCGCGGAGTCCTCCACGCGCAGGGTGCCGTGGTGGGCGCGGGCGATGTCGCGGGAGATGGCCAGGCCGAGCCCGCTGCCGCCGGGATCGCGGCGGCGGGAGTCGTCGAGCCGGACGAACCGCTCGAAGATGCGCTCGCGGTTGGCCGGATCGACCCCGGGGCCGTCGTCGGTGACCGCGACGACGGCCTGGTCGCCGTCCCGATCGACGGTGATCTCGACGGCCGACTCCGCGTGCCGCTGCGCGTTGACCAGCAGGTTGTCCAGGACGCGGATGAGCTGCATCCGCGAGCCGCGGATCATCAGGCCGGCGGTGGCGCGGACGTTCATCGGCAGGCGGTGCGGCTGGAGCTTGACCTCGGCACAGACGAGATCGCCGAGGTCGATCGGCTCGGGCGGGGCGTCGGTGGCCCGCAGCCGGGCGAGGACCAGCAGGTCGTTGACGATCGCCTCCAGCCGGTCGGTGGCCGTCAGCGCGGTGCGGATCGTCTCGCGGGGATCGACCTCGTCGGGGTACGTCAGCGCCTCCTCCAACTGCGTGCGCAGCCCCGCGAGCGGCGAGCGCAGCTCGTGGGAGGTCGTGGAGGCGAACTCGCGCTGCTGCCGTACGGCGCTCTCCAGGCGGGCGAGGGTCTGGTTGGCGGTGATGCTGAGCTGGGCCAGCTCGTCCCTGCCGGGCGGGACGGGCACCCGCAGGCTCAGGTCGCTCACGGTGATCTCGGAGATCCGCGCCCGGATGGCATCGACCGGCCGCAGCGTACGGCCGACCAGCGCCCACGTGATCCACGCCGCGACGGACACCAGCACCAGGATCCCGCCGGCGATGAAGTACTCCAGGCTGTGCGTGGACAGGATGGACGGCTCCGGCAGCCCGGCGAACACCACGCCCGCGTCGGCCTCGGGGGTCAGCCGGATGGCCATCAGCATGACGCAGCGGCGCCCTTCTTCGCACTCGATGCGCCGCTGGAAGCGGTCGTCGGGCGGGGGCCGCAGCGTGCTGAGCGGCCTGACGTCGGACGCGGCCCTGCTGGAGTCGACGACCCGCATGCGGGCGTCGACGATCTGGACGAGGTCGACCGGGGGGTAGGCGGGCATGCGGTGCGGGACGATGCCGTTGCGGGCCGCCGCGCTCCACTGGCTGGCCACCCGTTCGGCCTGGTCGAAGGAGTCGGCCTGGACCTTGTAGCGGATCGTGAGATCGAGCGTCACGCCGAGCAGCGTCAGAATGACCATCGAGAACACGGCTGCTACTACCGTGTACCGCGCCCGGATGGAGCGTGGCCGTGGCAGTGGTGACAATCCGGGTTCCTCCCCCGTCTTCCCCGTTCGGCGTCCTCGGCACCCCTCGGCGAGTAACACACCATAAGGTGCATATAAGGGACGTAGGGCCCCATAAAGGTGCAATAAGGACTTATTACCCCGAACCACTAGAGACGCATGACCATTCCTTGCCCAAGGAAGGGTCGAGATGAGCAAAGGTCAAGAATCCGCCACCGGCCTTCCGCGGGACGCGTGACCGGATGAGCCGCAGGCGCACCCCCAGGTCCCACTACTCTCCCTTAGGACGGGTTTTGTGAGGGCGGAGGGATGAGTGACGGTCAACGGGGCGGTGGACCACCAGGCGGGGGCCCATCAGACGGG
>NZ_POUD01000329.1 GCF_003236395.1 Nonomuraea aridisoli
GGGCTTGCCGCCGGGGCGGCCGCGGACGCCGGCCTCGCCGATGAGGATGCCGCTGACGGCGCGTCCCACCGCCCATCCGCGGGCGCGGCGCAGGGTCGCGGCGTCCGGGGCCGGCCGGTAGGCGGCATGGAAGCGGTCGGCGGCGCCGTCCGGCAGCAGGATCCAGGCGGCGGCGAGGTCGCAGGCCGGGTCGCCCGCGCAGAGGTCACCGAAGTCGATCACGCCGCGGAAGGCGCCGTCCGCGGTGAGGACGTTGGCCGGATGCAGGTCGCCGTGGAGCCACACCGCCGGGCCCGCCCAGTCGGGCGCGGCGGCGGCGTCGTCCCAGACCGCGCGGACGGCGTCCGGGTCAGGGATCAGCCCCATCTCCGTCGCCAAGGCGAGCTGCCGGGCGAACCCCGAGGAGGAGCCGGCCAGCGACCCGCCGCGGCCGAAGCGGCCGGCGGGCGCCTCGTCGGGGGCGGGCCGGTGGAGAGCCGTCAGGAACGCGGCCAGGACGTCGGCCGCCTCCGCGCCGCGCGTGACGGGGGCGCGGTCGGCGGGCTCGCCGGGCACCCACGTGGTGACGATCCAGGGTCGCGGAAACCTGGTGGAGGGCTCGCCGAGACGTTGCGGGACGGGAACCGGCAGCGGCAGGCGCGGGGCGAGGGCGGGCAGCCAGGCGTGCTCCTTGCGCAGCAGCTCGTCCGCGTCCTCCGTCGCCCAGGGCAACCGCACGGCGAGGTCGTCGCCGAGCCGCCACAGCTGGTTGTCCCAGCCCCGCGCGCCGAGCCGCAACGGGCGATCGGCCAGGTCGGGGTGCTGGTCGCGCAGCAGACCCCGGACCAGCTCCGCGGTGACCTCGATCTCGGTGTGGGTCATGCGCAGCAACACTAGCCGCCCACTCCGGGGGACCCGGCCCGCGCGCCTCGTTCAGCCCGTGCCGGCTCGGCTGGGCTGGTGGATCATGATGATCAGATCGGTGGGTGTTCCGTCGTGTTCGGTGACGGCGCCGGCGAGCACGTCGGTGACCTCGAAGCCTTCGGAGGCGTACAGGGCCCGCGCCCGCTGGTTGTGCGCCTTGACGTCCAGCCAGACGCGGCCGGCGCCGTGGTGGTCGTACGCGCGGGCGAGGACCGCTCTCAGCAGCGCCCGCCCGAGACCCGCGCCGCGTCCGGCGGGGTCGATCACCATCCGGCGGAGCTCCACGACCTGGTCCGGCCGGCGGACGCCGGCGAGCACGGCGAAGCCAGAGGCGGCGCCGTCGTGCTCGGCGACGAGGTGATCCTGGTCAGGGTCGGCCAGGGCGCGCTCGTGCCAGGCCCGGCCGACCTCGCCGAGCCAGGCCGAGGTGCCGGGGTCGTTCTCCCACGCGGTGAGGCACGCGAGGTCCTCGGCCGTGGTGGCGCGGGTCCGCATGCCGATCAGTACCGCACGGTGATGCGGCCGGCGGGCGCGTCGACGGTGACCTCGCCCCCGTACGGAACCACCAGCTGCGGGTCGGTGTGGCCGATGTCCACGTTGAGGACCAGCGGAATGTCCGGGTTGTACTCGGCGAACGCGCGGAGCACGGCCTCGCGCTGCGCCTCGGCGTACGCGGCCTTCTCCTCGGGCGGGAGCGGCCGGTCGAGCGACCACGCCTTGGGCCGCCCCACGACGGCCGCGGCGAAGCGGCCGAGCAGGCCGCGCTCGCCCATGCACATCAGCACCCGGTAGACGTAGCCGGCGTCGGGCAACTCCTCGGTGGTCTCCAGGAACAGCACGCACCCGTCGTAGGCGGCGGGCTCGCGGATGTGAGTGCCGACGCGCAGGTTCCAGTCGACGATCTCCAGGCAGCCGCCCCAGGTCGGCCCGGTCACCGTGCGGCCGGGGCCGTGCCAGTGCCAGCCGTCGCCGGGGAACATGTCGGGCTCCTGCGCCAGCAGCGCCGGGTTCTTCCAGTCCTGGTCGACGTCGCCGTAGACGTCGGCGGGGCGCAGCTCGTGGACGTCATGGGTGAACAGCGCGGCCCGCACCGCCTGCTCCGCCTGCGGGTTCATCCGGCCGCCGCGGCCGAACACCGTCATGACGGTGCCGCCGTAGTAGGAGACGATGCCGAGATTCCACAGGTAGTTGCACAGGTTGGTGTTGTCGCTGATCCCGAAGAACGGCTTCGGATTCGCCCCGAGCACCTCCGGGTCGAGGTGACGCAGCACCTTGATCTGGTCGTCGCCGCCGATGCTGGTCAGCACGGCCTTGATCTCGGGGTCGGCGAAGGCGGCGTTGACGTCGGCGGCCCGCGCGGCCGGCGACGACCCGAGCTCGCGGGTGGTCGGGTACTCGACCGGCACGAGCCCGAAGTCGTCCCGCAGGCGGGCCAGACCCAGCTCGTACGGCTCCGGGAAGATCCCCGGCAGTGCGGCGCCGGGGGACAGGACGGCGACCTTGTCGCCAGGCTCGGGTTTGGCCGGATATGCGGGCATGCCGAGCAAGCTACCCGAGCGCGTCATCGGCCCGGAACACCTTTTCGACAACGGTAGGTCCGAGGCGTCGATTCTTCCGTCAGATGCGCCAGTGTGCGACGCGGCCCGCTCGGGATTAGATGCTGCCGACCCCTTTCCATCGGCTCCGACCCCCGCCAGCCCCCTCGCATGGAACGGATTCGTCATGCCGCAACGCCCGGCTCTCCTGGCCGCCCTCGCGACCTTAGCCGCCGGCGCGGTCGTCGCGCTGCCCGCGCACGCCGCGACCCCGCCCACACTCCCGATCAAGGCCGTCCTCCCCGCCGCCGTCAACATCGCCGGGCCGGGATTCGTCCCCGTCACGCTGCTGAGCGCGGACGGCGTCGACGCCACCGCGGTCGACCCCGCCACCGTCCGGCTCGGCGACGGCGCGCCGGTGGCCCGCGACGACGGCGGCTACCTCACCTCCACGGCCGACGCCGACCGCGACGGCCGCGCCGACCTCGTCCTGCACGCCGACAAGGAGCGGCTGACGCGGGCCGGGCTCGGCCCCGGCACCGGCGCGCTCGCCGTCACCGGGTCGCTGGGCGACGGCCGGGACTTCACGACGTCGGCCGCGGTCACGCCCGAGGTCGTCCTGGAGGTCAAGTTCACCGAGGCGCTCCGGGTCCGCGGCACGGGCCAGAGCCTGCGCAGCGCCCGCGGCGAGGACCTCGACCCCGTCCAGGCCGTCCTCGGCCGCCACGGCGCCCGTTCCGTCACGCCGCTGATGCCCGGCGCCGCGGTGGCGAAGCTGGACGACACGAACGCGAGGGCGAAGACGCGCGGCGGCGAGGCCGTCCCCGACATGGCCTCGTGGTACAACGTCGTGCTGCCCGCCGACGTGGACGTGGAGCAGGCGGTCGCCGACTTGCGCGCGCTCCCCGAGGTGGCCTTCGCCTACCCCGCACCCGACCTCGCGCCACCCCCGTCGTCGTCGGTCTCGGCTTCGGTTCCGGCTTCGGCGACGCCCGACTTCAGCGGTCAGCAGGGCTACCTGCGGCCCGCGCCGCAGGGCATCGACGCCGACTTCTCCCACCAGGACCCGCGCGCCCGCGGCGCCGGCATCAAGATCGTCGACCTGGAGTACGACTGGAACGCCTCCCACGAGGACCTGCGGCTCGACGCGTCGAGCGACCTCGGCGGCTCGGTGTTCCCCCGCTACACCGGCTTCGCCGACGAGCACGGCACGGCGGTCTTCGGCGAGCTGATCGGCCAGGACAACGGCTACGGCGTGACCGGCAGCGTGCCCGAGGCCACGATGTACGGCATCTCGCCCACCCAGGCGCTGCCCGGCGGCGGCACCCGGTGGAGCCCGGGGGCGGCGCTGGCGTACCTGGCCGGGCTCGGCGCCCTCGCGCCCGGGGACGTGGTGCTGCTGGAACAGCAGACATCGGGCCCGCTCGGCGGCAGCAACTACGCGCCGCTGGAGTGGATCCCGTCGGTCTTCGACGCCGTCAAGCTGCTCGACGGGCTCGGCGTCACCGTGGTCGAGACCGGCGGCAACGGCAACCAGAACGTCGACTCCGACCTGTACGTCCAGAACGGCATCAAGTGGTTCGACCGCAGCGTCCAGGACTCCGGCGCGATCATGGTCGGCGCCGGCAGCAGCACCGACCACGAGCGGCTGAACTTCTCCAACTACGGCTCCAGGTTCGATCTGCAGGGCTGGGGCCACAACATCGTCACCTCCGGCGGCAACGGCAACCTGCAGGGCGGCACCGACCCGGCGAACCTGAACGTCCGCTACACCAGGACGTTCGGCGGCACCTCCGGCGCCGGGCCGATCGTCACCGGCGCGGTCGTGGCCATCCAGTCGTACCTGAAGGCCAACGGGCAGGAGCCGTGGACGGCGGCGCGGATCGCCGACCTGCTCAAGCGCACCGGCACCCCGCAGGGCCCGGCGAGCGCGGGCCAGCACATCGGGCCGCTGCCCGACGTGCGGGCGGCGCTGACGGCGATCGAGGTCGACCCGCCCACGACCGAGGCGGCGCTGACCCAGCGGCCGCCCCGCCAGGGTGAGTCGTACGTCAACCCGTTCGTGACGCTCACGGCGGGCGACGGCTGGGGCTCCGGCGTGACCAGGACCCAGTACCGGCTCGACGGCGGGAAGTGGAAGACCTACAGCGAGCCGTTCCGGGTGCTGCGCAAGGGCACCCACACGCTCGACTTCCGCTCCGTGGACGGCAACGGCAACCGGGAACAGGTCCGGACGCTGACGTTCCGCAACCGGGTCACGGAGCCCTGATCGCCGGCCGGCGGGGCCGGTGCTACGCCGGCCCCGCCAGCCGGGCCAGTTTGAGCGCCATGTGCAACGACAGCCGTTCGTTGCCGTTCCTCAGGTCGGTGCCGGCGAGCTGCTCGACGCGCTGGAGCCGGTAGTACACCGAGGCGCGGTGCAGGTTCATCCGGACGGCGGTGGCGTGCGCGTTGCCCGCCAGGTCGAGGTAGGTCTCCAGGGTCTCCAGCAGCGGCCGGTGCGACGGGTCGGCGATGAGCTTCTCCAGGCCGGGGTGGACGCCGGCGTTGCTCAGCACCTCGCCGGACAGCTGCGACAGCAGCCGGTAGATGCCGAGCTGCGACCAGCTGGCCACCGGCCCGACCGCGGGCAGCCGCACGGCGACCTGGGCGGCCAGCGCCGCCTCGTCGTAGGACAGGCGCGCCTCCGGCAGCTCGGCGCGCGGGCGGCCCACGCCGACCACCGCGCCCGCCACGCAGTGCAGGCCACGGATGGTCGTCTGCAGGGCGTCGTTGAGGTGCTCGGCGACCGCCAGGGCGGCGCCGTCGCGGTCGTGGACCAGCAGCACGCCGTGGTCGTAGCGCACCAGGTGCACGGCCTCCTTGGGGCCGCAGCGGCGGCGGCTGGCGATGAGCGCCTGTTCCAGGGCGATGCGGGCCAGGTCGTCGAGCCGTACGTGGGGGCGCAGGATCAGCCGGGCGACGACCGCGGCGGTCGGGACGTCATCGCCGGCCAGCAGGCCGCCCTCCAGCAGCGTCATCGCGCCGTGCCGGCGGGCGTCGCGCTCGTCGGCGAGCAGCAGCCGGATCGCCTCCGTCTCCCGCTGCGAGGCCAGCTCGCCGGCCAGGTTCTCGCGGTACAGGGCGAGCGCCAGGTCGTCGGTGGTGGTGGAGACCGCGGCGATCTCGTCGGCCGTCATCGACCGGTCGGCGTCGATGACCCAGACGTAGCCGAGCAGCATGTCGCCGTGGCGGATCGGCACGCAGATCCTCGGCAACATCTGCAGCTCGTCGCAGGCCGGGGTGCGGATCGCGCCCTTGGCCTGCGTGATGCCGACCTTCCTGAAGAACGCGATGACCTCGGGTGTGGTCTGGCGGCGCAGGATCGACATCCGGCGGACCTCGTCCATCGGCTCGAGTTGCTCGCTGTAGGCGACCACCCGCTGGCGGTGGTCCTCGATCAGCGCGGGACGGCCGACGCGGCTCGCCAGGGAGTCCACGATCGTTTGCAGCTCCGACAGCATCGCACCGCTTTCGACGGACGTAGAAAGGTTCTCCGGGTATTTGCCGGATGTTGCGTTCCGCCAAACGGTTCGAGCGCCGAATCTCGACATACGTCGGGACGGCCGGCGGCGCGCTTTCGGCATCTGCACAGTGACGCGGGCGCCGGCGGACCGTAGGGTTCGGCCTCGGCAGGTTCGTTGAGGAAGGTGTTGTTTGTGCTCTTAAACCGCGGCCGCCGTCCGTCCCGACGATTGTCGAGCAAGTCCCTGGCGGTGCTCGGCACTCTCGTCCTCGTCCTATCGCTGAACATGACGCAGACCAGCCAGGCCACCACCGCCGCTGCGTGGAGCCCGCCCGCGATGCAGCCGATCGACCCGCAGCGGGTGCAGGACCAGGACGACATGAGCTGGGCCGACTACAAGCCGATCCCGGGGGTCAGCTGGGCCACCGACGGCGCGGTGCCCACGGACCGGGCGCTGCGCATCGCGCTGGTCGCGGTCGACTTCCCCGACCAGCCGTTCGTGATCACCAAGCCGAAGCAGTCGGACCCGTTCGGCAACCCGCAGATCGACCCGATCAGCCGGGAGGACGTCCCGCAGTTCTACGCCGACTTCTACAACAAGCCGAGCGCGCTGAACAACTTCCAGACGATCAACGGGTACTGGATGGAGCAGAGCGGCGGCAAGATCGGCGTCTCCTCGATCACGTCGTTCGGGCCGTACGAGATGCCGAAGAACTACTCGCAGTACGGTCTCAACGACATCGGCCAGCCGAACCAGGAGGGCTGCCCCGGCACCACCACGGTCACGGGCGCCCAGAACGGCGTGACCACCCTCGCGGTGGCCTCGACGAAGTTCTTCAAGGTCGGCGACCTCATCACGATCGCGGGCGTCTCGCCGTCCGGGCAGCGGGTCGTCACCGGCATCCCCGACGGCACGCACCTCGTCCTCGACGGCGCGGTGACGGTCCGTGACGGGGCCGCCATCAACAACTGCGCCGGCACCCGCCTGGAGACCGACGCCGACCGGCTGTGGCACGAGGACGCCGACTGCACCCGCAACTGCGGCTTCGACGTTGTGATGCGCATCTACGCCGGCTACGACGAGACCTCGGTGTGGCAGGAGTTCGGCGAGATGAGGTTCAACTCGCCGGAGGACGTGCCGCGCGAGATCTGGGGCAACCCGAACCCGGAGCAGCCCAGCGCCGTGCGCAGCCGGTACGTGCCCTGGACGTCGTGGCTGGCCGGCTCGCAGCTGTGGGGCCAGTCGACGATCCGGCAGGGGGAGAGCTCGGGCACGATCACGCACGAGCTGGCCCACTTCTTCTTCAGCATCGGCGACAACAACAACAATCCGTACATCCAGCCCTACCACCGGGCGGGCTCCGGCACGTGGGACATGCTGGACCGCGGCTCGTTCAACGGGCCGGGCGGCCCGCACAACCGCTGGCAGGTGCCCGCGCAGCGGGGCGCGTCGATGCCCGCCGAGCTGACGCTGCGCAGCAAGATCGGGATGGGTTTCGTCCCGTACTCCTCGGTGCTGCGGCTCAACCGTGACGGGCTGGCGAAGTCCGGTCTCGCGGTCGTGGACGTGGTCGCCCGGGCGGTGAACGCGGGCGAGCTGCCCAAGGGCACGCGGGCGGGCGTCCAGGTGCTGCTGGACGGCGCGACGCCGGTCGACCGCTCGCCGGCGTGCGAGGTGAACGCCGACCCGCTGTGCGACGGCGGCGGCCCGGCCGGGGAGTGGACGAACTACACGCTGGAGACGGTCCAGCGGATCGGGTACGGCTCGTTCCAGCCGGACGACGGCGTGCTGATCGCCAAGAACAAGGCCTACGAGCCCGGCGAGGACGGCGAGGAGGGCTCCACCTGCGGTTACAACTGCTTCACGTGGGTGGTGGACGCGCATCCCGAGGACATCGGCATGGTCGACTACGTGCGGCCCGACGGCACCAAGGTGATGCGCACGATCGGCGACTACCGGCAGCTCAACGACGCGCTGTTCCACGCCGGCACGAACTCGGGCTCCAAGAACGTGTACACCGACGCCGCCAACGGCCTGCGCTTCTACGTCCTCGACACGTACGAGGACGACAAGGGCCTGCTGCACTACGTCATCGGCGTGCAGAACCCGGAGGGCGCCGGGCCGCAGCAGCGCGGTGTGGCGCTGAAGAAGGGCAAGCCCGTGGGCGGCGCCCCGGCGTACGCGACCAACTGCTCGTTCCCGCTGACGAACACCGGCAAGGACGCGGCGACCGATCCGGCGCTGCACCCGCAGGACGAGCGGGCGCACCTGAAGAACGACATCTACCGGCTGTCGGTCTCGGCCGCGGGGGAGGGCTGGCAGGCTCAGCTGCCGAACGACCTGGCCACGGCGGCGTTCGGGGAGTCGGTGGACGTGCCGGTGTTCGTGACCCGTACGCCGGACAGCGCCCACGCGGCGACGGTCACGCTGACCGCGGCCTCGGTGAGCGACCCGGGCAAGACGGCCACGGCCACCTGCAAGGTGAAGACGAAGGACACCGGCCGCTGACCTGGTGATTCCGGCTACGCCGGCCCCGGACCCGCATGGGTGGTCCGGGGCCGGCGTCGTCTTCCGCCGTAAGGAATCTACTTTGTAAAGGCGCTCCCCGCGGGCTACACCCGCCCATGTAGCCACTGAGGAACGGGCTTCGCCCGTCGCCTGCCGGCAAAGCGTTATTTCATGATGGTCGTCAGCTGGGAGAGGCGCTCGACGGTGGGGGTCGAGGCGCCGACGACCTCGGCGAGGCGCGGGCCGCGCCCGGCTACGCTCTCCAGGACGGCTTCGAAGGGGCCGCTGAGGTGCGGGGGTGAGGTTGCTCCCGCGGTGACCCGCACGTCGTCCGGGGCGCCGGAGATCTCGTACGTGTCGTCCGGGCTGCCGATGAGGCGAACGGTCACCTGGGGAGCCTCCCCTGATCCGGTGGCGGCGCTCGCCGCGACCAGGAGGCCGTAGAGGGCGACGAGCCGCTGGACCGTGGGGCTCTGTGGCCGGGCGGCCCGCAGGGTGGCGGACATGTCGCGTTCGTGCATCCATGCGTCCCAGAGGATGTGCAGGGAGAGCACGGACCAGTGCCATCGTCCGCCGAGGGGGCCGGTGACCACGGTGTCGGCGCCGGCGTCGATGAGGCGGCCGAGGCTGTCGTGTTCGGCCTCGGTGAGTTCGATGAGGGTGTCGATCGTCTGTTCCGGTGGCCGGCCGGCGGAGTGGCGCAGCCATTGGCCGGGGGTGGTGGCGGGGTCGAAGTCGTCGAGGTCGGCGAAACGGGTGTGCGCGAGGCTGCCGGTGAGTGCGGCGACGTGGAGTTCGGCGACGTCGGCGAGGTGGCGGGCGATGTCGTGGACGGTCCAGTCGGGGCATCGGGTGGGGG
>NZ_POUD01000032.1 GCF_003236395.1 Nonomuraea aridisoli
AAGCGTCGGCGGGCGGCTGGGCGAGCGAGAACATGGCAGCTCCAATGGGGAGGTTGACGGGCTGCCGGAGGAGGGCGGGTGGTTGACGGCCCGGGCCGATGCGGCGGGCTTTCCCCCCTCCGGCGACGAGCCGTCAGCGGGGCGGCGAAGCGCCCCGCAACCCGTCCGGGTCTGCCTGTTCCAAGATGTTTTGCGCCAGCAAAAGATCTTGGAACAGGCAGACCTCGCCACCCAGGGACCGCGGAGCGGGCGAGAGGACGGTTGCGGGGCGCGCCGCCGTACCGCAGGCTGCGAAGCCGGGAAGGGGGAACACCGCACAGGCCCGGACGCCGTCCGACGACGCCCTCGGGTGTGCTGCCCCTGTCACATCTGGGTGGCGCCCGCCTCGCCGAGGGCATGCGCCGCCGACGCCTGACCGACGGCCAGACGGATGAAACCGTCCGCTAGGCCCTCGCCCACGGGCAGACCATCCGCCGCGGTCACGGCTACTCGGTCTTCATCACAGCCCCGCTCGCACTCCACTGCGCCGCGCTGGAGCAGAGCGCTGCCCTCGCCGATGTAGCCCGGCCGAGCGCAAGGCGCACCGCGTGTACGCCGTCCGCGTCACAGCCGTCCAGGTCACCCGGTTGCATGGATCATGACCTGCGAAAACCCTCCGGCGAGACGCATGTGAACGGAAAGTCACGGCAAGCCGCTCAACGCTGCACCGCTAACGGGGCTTTTCGTTCGGATGCTCGTCATGCCCCTAGGAGGACTCGCGCGATGCCTCGGCACCCTGCACCGGGTTCTGGGGCGCGCGGGCACGTAGAGAAAGCTTCCCGAGCTAAGGTCGTCGGCTGTGTCGTTGAGAGGAAGCGCTGAGCTGTGTATCTGGAGGAGCGATGGCGATACAGCCGGCCTACTGGAGCAAGTTCCTGGCCCACATCCGGGCGCACGGGCGCCCGGAGAGGGCGATCAGGGATCTGGTTCTGCCCCGGGCCGCCGTGCAGCGACTGCTGCGAGAACAGCCACACCTGCGGCAGGAGGTCCATGAGCAGGTTCTGGCGTACCGCAGGGCGGTACTGCACAACGTGCTCCGTCATGGTCGCCGCTACCCGCACAAACTCCAGGCGATGTGCCAGCAGCACCGGTGGTCGCTGGAGGAGGTCATGTCGTGGCTGAAGGACTTCCCCGACCTTCATGCGCCGTTGACGGAGATCCACGCGAGGTATGAGCAGTACGTCTCACGCCAGAAGGCGGAGGCGCAGACCAAGGTTGAGCGGGACCAGCAACGGGCGGAACTCCAGCGGCGCCAGCGCGACGAACTGCGTCAGCAGGCGGACTCCACTCGCAGTGCGGCGAGCCTGCTGGAGCTGGAGGCGTTGCAAGAGCGGTTACAGCAGGAGGCGTACGCCGGTGCGGACGCGCTCAGCTTCACCCAGACGCGCAAGGTCGGAACGGGTGAGGTCGTCGCCGCGTCCGTCCACAAGGTCACCTGCAAGCGGAAGACCACGCCGGGCCCGGCCAGCCTGGGCTTCAACCTCCAGTTCACGATCGCTCCCGACGCTCTGGCGAGCCATGTGGAGAACCTGGGCCAGGTGGAGGTAGAGCAGTGTACGGCCTGCATGAGGGCACCGACGCGTCCGGCCAAGCCGCGACGGCCGCGACGCTCGTTGAACACCAACCAGGCCGAGCTCTGGATCAACCTGACCGATGGCACGCCCATCGAGGTTTTCCTTGAGGAGATCCAGATCTCGCAGATCGAACCGGGTGACGATCTAGCGGCGAAGGTGCCCGAGGGCATGACCTGGGTGGCCTCCTATCACGAAGTGCAGTTCGGCGTTGGCCGCAGCCCGCGCGAGGCGGTATGGCGTCTGCTGGGCCTGCGGCTGGGGGTCTGGGACGACGGCACGGTCTTCGAGCAACGGTTCTTCTAGAAGGGAGAGCGGGAAGCCGTGTTCTTTGCGGGAAACGGTCGGTGCCGCGGCGTAGGCTTCCGCTCAGTGGCCGGCGCGCTGGCCCGCTTCCGAGTCTCCCGCCCCCACGCGGCGGAGGCGAAGAGGACAAGGTCCCCCGGATCGCGCTGACGAGACTCCGCTCCGCTGTTGGTCGTGACGACTCCCGGCGGGGTGGCGTGGGCACCCTCGCCGAGAGGACAGACCATGACCAAGAACAGCGCCCGCAAGAAGGAGATCCGCGCCCGCCAAGCCGTGACCGGCGAGGCGTACAACGTGGCCGCCCGCGCTCTCGACCGTGGCCAGCACCCGGCCGCCTCGGGCGCCACGTACGCCGCCGGCCTCCCGCTCTTCGACGACACGGCACTGCCCGAGGACGAGCGCCTGGTCCTCGACGGCCTGCGGGCCCTTGCAGCCGACGGCGTACTGCTGGCGGTGCGCATGGCCGAGCCGGACCCGGAGGTGGTCGAGGCGCGGCTGCAGGCCGAAGGGAAGCCCGCGAGCCGGCTGTGGCAACGGTGGGCGTCGGCGGAGGCCGCTGTCGACGGCTACGTGCTCCGCGAGACCATGTACGGGCCGAACCGCTCCGGCTACACCGCGACCAACCGCGGGCCGCGCGTGCCGGTGCCGGTACGCACGGCCGACGGCACCGTCACCGTGGTGGCCATGCCCGAGTGGGCGCGCATGCACGACGACGGCCGGTGGATCTGGGCTCACACCGGCTGGCCGGTAGAGGCGCCCGGCCGGATCGTGGACCCGCCGCAGGAGTTCGTGCCGGCGCCGGGGCTGCGCTGGCAGGTCGCGGTTTGGCACGACCTTCGACACGACGGGCGGGTGCTGGGCGAGGACTACGGCGGCAGCACCTCCGCCTGGCGGACGGTGGGCTGGTGCGCCAGCCGGGACGATGCCCGCTTGATCGCCCGCGCTCACGTGGCGCACTGTGGCGAAAACGCCCGTGCCGACGTCGTGGAGCACGGCACTGACAACGGCGTCGTCTCCCGTGTCATCGACACCTACCTGCCGGACCCGGACGCTCCCGAGCGCCCTCGCCCCGTTGCTGCGCCTGGCCCGCGCCCGGCCTCCCCGCACCGGTCCGAGATCCCCGAGCCCTCCTGGTACCAGCGCCAGGACAACCCGCCGAACTCCTCCCTGATCGTGTGGACCGGCACCGGCTGGAGAACTCTGATCTGGACTAACTGGCAGACCGGGATCATCGCCCAGGAGCTCGGCATCGGGGTCGGCGGCCCGTACGAGTGGGCGGAGGCGTGGGGGCCTCGGCATCCCGACCGCGACCTGCACGACTGGACCCAGGAAGGTCGCGAGCTGACCCACCGGTTCCCAGAGCCTGCCTGGGAGGAACGCGCCGAACGCATCGAGACCGGGCGCCGCGCCCGTGAGGATGCTCTGGTGGACGCGCTCGCCGAGCGGGGCGGCCTGACCCGGCAGCAGGCGGCCGACCGCCTGGCGGCGGGCGGGGAGAAGTACCGCCAGATCCTCGACGTGGGGCAGGCCACCATCGCCCGCGCCCTGAACACCGCCCGCCGCGCTCTTCCCGAGGGCCCCGAGCGCACGGCTGTCCGTCACGCCCTGGACGACCTCACCACCCGGCACCTGCCGCCGGCCGACGCCGAGCGCATCGCGAACGTCCAGCTCGACAGCGAGATCGAAGCGGAGCGGGCCCCCCACGTGACCGCCTGGGCCCGCCGGGCCGTCGCCGAGTACCTCGTGCCTGCCCCCGACCCGGTCGCGGCCGGCATCGACGGGTTCCTCCCTCCCCAGGACGCCTGAGCAGCACGGCTCTCAGCGTTGCGAACGCTGAGAGCCGTTGCTTGTCAATAAGCGATGCCGCAGCTCAACGGCATGCCATCGGCGCCGAGCTCCTTGCCGGCGAGGCCTTCGCGGCCGCCGCGGTGCACGGCTCCGCCGGCAGGTCAGCGAAACGGTCTGGGGCGCGCCGGGCGCGGCTCCGCTATTGACAGTGCTGCACAGGCATCTCCTCAACTGTCAGTCTTTAGCTGACATTCTCGTTTGTCAGTTATACGCTGACAGCGAGAAGGGGAGGTGTCCATGGAGGACAAGACCGAGCCGACGTACGAGGACGCCCCGTACACCGAACAGTCCCTCGCCCAGCTGGCCCTGGCCGCCACCGCGCAAGACCTGGCCGACTTCCTGATCGGCTTCGTCGCGGTCTGGTCGGACTACAACCCGCGTCCCGTCGAGGACGCGGCCCGGTTCGTCCGGCGGGCCCAGGAACTGCTGGACCGCGCGGTGATCGTGGAGAAGGTCGGCGGCGCCTCGTGGGAGGACATCGGGGACACCCTGGAGATCACCCGGCAGTCCGCCCACGCCAAGTTCCGCCAGGCCGTCGAGGAATGGGAAGAGGCGGTCAAGCGCCCGATCGTCACCGAGGAGATCTACGGGATCAGCGGCGGGCTGGAGACTCGCACCTACAACCGGATGCCCGCCGGAACTGCCACGCCAGACGAGACGGCCGCCTACCTGGACAAGTGGGCGCTCGCGCACGCCCAGGCCGACGGCCGCGACGTTGGCGAGCGTCCGGTGTCCGGCGGGCTGGCCCGGATGACGCCCCTGGTCGAGATGATGAGCTTGTCGAGCGGCCCGCTGTTCGACGAGTTCGCCTCTCCGCCCCCGCACCTCCTGGCAGAGATCAGCGAGCGGGAAGCCGTCCTGTGGGAGCGCCTCGCAGCGGGCCCGCGCCCCTCGCGGGACGCCAAGAAGCACGCCGCCGCCGCGCGCCAGAAGGCCGCCACCTACCGGGCCCAGGACGCCCACACCAAGTCGATCGCCGAGACCCAGGCCCCGAACCAGCACGCCAGCGAGCACGAACGGCGCTGGCCCAAGAAGATTTGGGGGCCGTACCGGACCTTCCCCGACCTGGCCACCGCGCGCGACTGGTGCGCCCACTGCAACGTGTGGATCGGCCCCGAAACGAGCGGCTCATGACTGACGACCACGCGGCCGACCATCCGGCCGGCCGACCACATCTCATTGCCACCGCCGCCGAACTGGCCGCGTTGGCCGCCGCTGTCGAGCCCGACGCCCCGGTGTTCATCGGCGACGCCCAAATCGAGCCCGGCTCCAACCCGGCTGACCACACCGCCTGGGCCATCGTCGCCCGACGCGAGCTTACCCTTGCCAACCAGGCCGGCCAGGTCGCCGGACCGGGCGAGCAGGTCAGCGCGCCGGACGAACAAGGCCAGCATCACCTGCTCGTTACGCCGGTGCTGACGCTGACCGAACGGCGACTGGCCACGCCCGGCGTCGTCGGGCCCCTCGCGCACGCGGCCGACCCCGGCGTTCGCCGGGCCGACGCCTACCACGACCGCGACGGCCAGGATCTGACCCGCTATCTGATGGAACTGCTGGACGCGGTCGAAGGGCTGCGGTCAGAGGCCGAACACTACGCCCGCGACCAGGACCAGCAGTTCCACCCCCTGGCCCGCGTCCAGCTCGCCGCCGTCTCGGTCCACCTGCAGCAGGCCCGCGAAGCCGTCGACCGCGCCACCGCCTACGGCGTCGCGTGCGAGCTCGTTCGCGGCGACCACCTGGGCGGTGGCGGCGCCGGCCCTTGCGATGCCGAGCACTTGTATGAGGCCCTGGTGTGGCTGCCTGACGAAGGCTACGACGAGCTCGCCTGCCCTCCGCACGCCGCGGCGGCGGTGCGTGTCATCCCTGGCGCCACGAGCCGGCCGAACCCGAACGCCCGCTACGGGGACAACCCCAGCGCCGGAGACCCACACCCATGACCGGCGATTGGCGCTGGGTCAGAGCCGCCCCGAAAACAGTCGTTTATGGGACGCCGGCCGCCTTAGGGGCAGTTGGAGGGGCTACATCGCAAGCTCTCACCAGTGGGTGGCCAGGTAGCGCGCACGCTGACGCACCGCTCCTTGACGATCGGCCGGTTCGAGCCTTCATCACCGCAGTCCAAAACCTGGCAATATCCGCAGGATGGAAGATCCCACCGCTCGGACCACCGCCACGTACGACCGCATCGCCCCCATCTTCGCCTCCCGCTCCGAGAACCCCGACGCCGCGTTCCGCGCCTTTCGAGCGCGCTTCGCTGCCGCGCTGCCCGCTGGAGGACGCGTCGCCGACCTAGGATGCGGCCCAGGAAGGGACGCGGCCTGGTTCCGAGAGCAGGGGCTCTCCCCGGTAGGAGTGGACCGCTCGGCCGCCATGGCCGCACTGGCCGCCGACCGCGGCGTTCCCGTGGCTCTGGGCGACCTGCGCCGCCCCCCACTGGCTCCCGGCTCGCTGGCCGGGTTGTGGTCGGTCGCGGCTCTCCTGCACGTGCCGGCCGCCGAGACCGTCCCCACGCTGCGCGCCTGGCACGCAGCCCTGCGCCCTGGGGGCGTGCTCGGGCTGAGCACTTCGACCGGCGACGGCGAGGTCTGGGAGCCGGTCCCGCACGACGAAGGGCTTTCGCGCTGGTTCGTACACCGCAAGCCGGACACGCTGCTCGCGGTCCTCGCCGAGGTCGGCTTCGAGGTACGCGAACACGCCGAGAATGTCACCCACCGCACGTGGCTCAGCGTGCTCGCGATCCGCCGCGAGGTTTGAACCACCCGCGTGCCGCAGTGAGGTTCTCACGGGTAAGCGGTCAGCGGCCGCCGATCGGCGCGACTCCGGACGGCTCCTCGTGCAGCAGTTCCTGCATGCGGGTGAACTGCCGGCGCAACCGGGCCAGGGTGGCTTCGTGCTGGGTGATGGCCTCCCACTGGCGGACCAGCAGGAAGTGGCGGCGGATGGCGCGGCGCGCGGCAGCACGGCGGAGCTGGTCGAGGTCGGGGCGGTCCAGCCAATGCAGCGCCAGCGCCGCCAGGACGGCGGCCACCTGGTGAGCGACGCGACGCGGGACCGGGGCGTTGTGGTGGCGGCTGCAGGCGTCTCGCCGCCAGACGACGTCCAGCCCCAGCTCGCGCGGGGTGCGGGCGCCCTCACGGGCGCGTTCCGCGTCGAACACGCTGCAGTCGACCAAGCAGGTGGTGCGGTGGATCACCGGCCGATCGGGGCGGTGCCTGCCGAAGCGGGCGCCCGGGGGCAGCGCCCCGCCGTAGTGAATGATCAGACGGGTGGTGCCGGGATCGACGTCGTCGAGGTCAAAGGCGGGCTCCAAGGTGAACGTGCCGGTGATCTTGGGGTTGCTGACGTGGCAAGCCAGTGTGCCGGTCACCAGGTCGGGCCGGGCCCGCACGCTCAGCTTGCCGACAGGGCCGGCGTCCAGCACCACATCGGCGGCGACCGGGTCATGGTCGATGGTGATGTCCATGGCAGACAAACTCCTTGCAGGCAGGGAGGCGGCAGCGGGGCCGGAAGACGGACAGCGAAGGGCCGTGCGGCCGGCAAGCGAAAGGAGACCGCCGCCGCGAAGCGGGGCTGGTTCCGGGAACGTCATGGTCGGGGCTCGTCCGGCTGGGAGAGCAGAGCGTGCTGCTCGGCCACCTTCTGCCGTTCGGCGGCGATCAACACAGTCGCTTCGAGAGCGGCCCGTTCCGGCAGCGCGAGATAGTGGTCGATCAGCTGGGACACCACCTGCGACATCTGGTAGCGCGTGGCTGATGGCACAGGCCCTCCGCCGCTGCGTGAGACGCGATACCAGGAACTCCATTCCGATGTCCGCGCCCTTGGTTCGATCAGCGAATAGCCGGTCAGGGTGACCCCGTTGACAGTGGCGCGGTCGGGCTCACCGCTTCGGTGTCCCGTCCGGGCGGATCGTCGCCGTACTGGACCTTCACGACGCCGCCAGGGCCATGCTCGTGCTCGTACGGGCTCACCCAGAAGACGCCGAGGCCTGCGGCCGCATATCGCACGCCGGGCCGGTCCAGGTGCACGGTGTGCAGGCAGTGGTAGCGGCGGGGTCTGGCCTTGCCGCGACCGGCGCTGCTCTTCTGGACGATCAGGGTCAGGCCCGGTGCGGTGATCTCCTTGCTCACCTGTGGCCTGCCCGCAGCTGCGCAATCGTCAGTCATGCCAGGCTGCTCCTTCCAGGGGGTGGATGGATAGATCAGCGGGTCCGCGAGGGGTGGAAAGGTCCGAGCTGGTCGCAAAGGGGCGCGCGACCGGCTCGGGCAACAAGGCAGTTATGGGATGGGGGCGCTCTTCCGGCGCCCCCGGGATCTCACGCCTCGATCTTGCGCAGGCAGACCAGCGGAATGCCGTCTACGGTCAGGGGCTCGTCAGAAGGGACTTGACGTCGTTTCGCCCGCACCGTGCTGCGGTCGTAGGGGCTGTCGAGAGCGACTCTTGCGCAGCGCGTCTTTCTGACCGTTTCGATGGTGACGATTCGTCCTCGCATGCCCTTCAAGTAGGCGGGCCTGATGCCGTGAATCTCCACGACATCGCCCTCCTTCAGCGCGGCCGCCGCAATGGCCTTGACCACTTCGCGGCGCTGTTGGATGGCGAGGCTGAGTTGGTCGAGGGTGCCCTCGTCGGCCTGGCTGACGAAGGTCATGACGTCGGTGATGGTCACGCTCATGGTGAGGGTGGCCCTCCTTTCAGGTCAGCGGAAGGTTCGTGAGCAGAGCGCGGGTGCAGTCGAACGGCATGGCCGGGCGGTCCTGCGTGCCGAGGGGATGGCGGGCGGGCCGTCGCCGGCGCTGGTGCCGGCTCATCATGCGGCGTTCTTTCGGCTGCGCCGCCGAGCGCCCCAGCCGACGCCGTGGTCGACGACCTCGGCCAGCAGGAGAGAGTCCACGTCGAGGGCGGGCGCCAGACGCATCGAGGCGATGACGCCGACGACCTCGCCGGGCATATGGTCGTCGAGGACGTCCAGATGCTGCGCGGGCCGCCGCCCGGCGGTGCGGTAGCAGGGGAAGCGTTCGGTGACCCGGGTCAGCCAATCGCCGTTGACCGCGACCGGTCTGCCGCGCAGCTCGCCGATCCGCGCGCCGTCACAGGACCAGGGTGACCACTCGACCGTGCGCAGCGGTTTGCCGTCCGTACTGGAGTACTTGATCCACTTGCCTGCCAGGTTGAGCGCAGGCCGCCGGTCGAGCAGTTCGGGTGCTCTGGTGCGGTGCCAGGTGTAGGTGCCGTCCGGCGGCAGACCCGGCAAGTGGGCGGCGCTGATATTGACGCCGTCGACGTCGAGGCGCACCTTGGCGAGGTCCCACACCGTGTAGCGGTCGCTGAGCAGGACCTTGCCGTCTGCCCGTACGAAGGTCACGAGCTTGGGGTTGAGGACCAGGTCGCAGACCAGGTCACGCAGAAGGGTGAGCCGGGTGCCGGGGCGGGCGAGTGGGCGTATGTCCAGTCTCATCTACTTTCCTTCCCGGTAGTGATCGAGCAGGTCGATGACGGCGATCGTGGTGTTGTCCCGGTCGGTGCCGCTGTCGGCCAGGAGGAGCAGCTGATTCAGGGCGTAGCCGCCGTCGTGGTAGTGCGCGGCCAGGGCGTGCAGGTGCGTGTTCGTCGCGGTCGGGTCGTCGCGCCGGTCGGGGGAGGTCAGGTGCGTGGTCAGCCCCTGGGTGGCCACGACGAGGCGGGTGAACTGGTTGAGGGCGACGATGCTGAAGTGTGGCCAGGCGTCCTGGTGCCTGGAGGACACGCTGCAGGGGGTCGTGGACGGGTGGCAGAACGGCACGGTGAGTGTCTCCACCTGGCCGTCGGGGGTGAGACCCCAGACGGGTACGTTGCCGGCCCAGGCCAGGCTGATGCCGCTGTAGCGGTTGATGGCCACGACGGTGGCGCTGCTGGCGCCTTCCCGCCCGGGAACGACGGAGTGGTTGCGGTCGTCGACGTAGTGCTTGGCCGCACGCAGCGCTTCGACCGGGTCGCCGGTTGAAGCGGCCACCGCCGCGGCGATCTGGGCGGTGATCTGCGCGCACTCGGCGGCGTCGGCGTGGTCGCCGTCGCCGTCCGCGACGGCGACGGCCAGGGAACGGCCTGCGTCGCAGATGTGCAGGTAGTCGGCGTTGTGGTCGCGGCCGCCGGCGATGCTGTCGTAGTACAGGACGGCCAGTTCACCTGGGGGACTGTGAGCGATCATTGACTTCTCCTCGAGGAAAGCGAGAACGTCCCCGGGCCTGCGCTGGCGGGCGCGGGGGCGGCAGGATCGGGAGCGGCGTCCTGGTGGGGGTTACTCGGGCGGAGCGGGATCGTCGTCGCCCAGCTCGTCGCCGAGTTCGGCGTCCACAGCGTCGGCGCCGGGGTCGGCGTGGACCCTCTCGCACAGGGCGGCGAAATCCTTCAGCTGGTCGATGCTGGCGCGCCGCATCGTCGTGTTGGTCCTGGCGGCGAAAGCTCGGTGCAGATCGGTCATGCCGCCCTGCCACAGGCGGAGGATGTGTTGGCGCCATTGTTCGGACTCCCGCTCGACGTCGTCCTGGGCGTCGTGCTCGGCGTCCGGCATGGTCTGCTCGGCGGGGCTGTCCGGGCCGGCCGGGTCGCTTCGGTCGGCCGGTGAGGGAGGCGGAGCGGTACTCGGCTGCTGCGCGCCGGCAGGACCGCTCTGGTCCACGCCCTGGCCGGTCTTCTGCCGGCCGGTGGTGAGGGTGGTGCCGATCGCGTTGAGGACGGCGCCAAGCTGCCGGGTGAGGTGGCCGGCCTGGCTGGCCTGCCGCCAGATGTCGCGCACCTGCTCGGGGGTGGTGGCGGCCATGGCCTGGGCGATGTAGTCGAGGGTGTGCTCGCCGGTGGTGAGCTCCGGGGTGTCACGGCGTGCCACGGCGGCGCGCTCGGGGACGGTGCCGGTCATCACCTGCCGGGGGGAGATGCCCTCCACGCGCAGGCGCGGCACCGGGAACGTCACCGGTTTGCCGTTCTCGATGGTGCTGCCTTTGGTGACCATCAGCCACGCATCGACGTAGTCGCCGATCTTCTCGACCATGGCGGCCCGGTTGGGCAGGTCCTCGGCGGCGTTGAGCCCTTCGGTGACCAGCAGCCAGGTGCCCAGACTCGGCAGGTCCTGGGGATACACCGACAGCCGGGTTTTGATGGAGCAGCGCAGGCGGCCTTCGGCCTTGCACAGGCACGGCCGGCCGGACTTCTGCTCGATGGTGGCGCCGTCGCACCGCCGCAGGCAGTACGGGCCGTCCCACTGCTCCAGCCACTGGGTGAGCGGCGCGCGGGGCAGCAGCACGGGGATCTCGTCGGCGGCGGTGACCACCTGCCACTTGTCCATACCGCGGGTCATCTCGGTGACGGTGCCGCCGTACAGGTCGGCGGCGGCCTCGATCATCGGCCGGGACGGTGAGGAGAAGCGGAAGGTGAACAGCTTCCTCGGCCGCACGCCGTTGCCGTGCGGCACGCTGTCCCCGATGCGGATATGGCCGTCAGGCCAGTAAGCGCGTTGCCGGCGGCGAATGCTCGCGAAGACGGCGGGGTCGACCGGCATCAGGCGGCGTCCTTTCTCGTCGGTGGCTGGATGGGCTTGTAGCCGCGCAGATCGCGGGTGTGCAGGTAGCTGGTGACCGGCTGCAGCCCGCGGAAGGCGGCGAACGCCTGCTCGTCGGCGGGCAGCGGGATGAACCCGTAGCCGGTGGTGCGGAGGTTGAGCACGGCGGCGCCGACGAAGTCCGGGGTCGGCACCTCGTGGCTGGCGTCGTGGTGCGCGGCCGCGCCGTAGCGGCACTCCCGCGGGCAGAACAGGCTGACCGGAGCCCGCCGCAGCGCGGCCAGCTGCAGCGGGTAGTCCTCCCACACCGTGGAAGCGGGGTGCTTGAGGGAGGTCTTGATGTCCACCAGCCACAGACCGGACGGGGTCGGCAGCGGGTCGGCCGGCACTGCGCGCGGCCTGAAACGCGGAACCAGAGGCGAGGTCGGAGTGGGGAAGCGCAGCCCCACCCACAGGTCGCTGGTGCCTGCATAGCCGAGCTCGCGGTGCAGCATGGTGCACTCGGCGGCGATGACGTCGCGGTCGATGTCGACGCCGAAGTCGGCCAGCCACTGGCGGTAGGAGCCGACGAACGGCTCGGCGTCCGGGTCCGGTGCGATCGGCGCGCCCCCGAGGTTGATGGCGTGGGCCTGGCGGTGGATACGGCTGCCGAGCTCCCGGCGTTTCTCCCATTCCTGCTTGTAGGCGGCTTTGGCCTGGCGGACGAACTCGGCCAGCTCGTCCGGGTCGGCGGCCGCGCGGATCGCCTGCGGCAGGTGTTCGGCGAACCATTCGGCCGTCACCTTCGCGGCCGCCGGCGGCAGCGCGTCGATGGCGAGCTGGTCCAGCACGTTGGTGACCGACACCAGCAGGCGCCCCGGAAAGGCCGGGTCGTCGTAGTAGCGGCCGTGGGCGGTGGCCACGGCGTGCTGCGGGGCGTGGTCGGCGTCCTCCAGCTGCGCCGGGCGGCCCTCGCCGCTCATCGCGGCTGCGGCCGGCCCGCGGCCGCCATGGACGCCGGCAGCGGAGCGCCGTATACCGGCCGCCCATCGATGAAGATCCGCAGCCGGTCGGCGGAGTCCTGGTCGCGCGTGTACACCTCGACGACGATGCCGCCGTCGAGGGCCTGAAAGACGTAGCCGGTGACCTGGTCGGCGTAGACCCGGGCGATAGGCCAGCCGGCGCTGGTTTCCAGCATTTCGGCTCCGATCGTCTCCACGTCGACGATGCAGCGGCCGGTCAGGGTGATGACATCGCCGATGGCTTGCAGAGTGTCGGCGCCCCAGTTGCCGTGGTCGGCCAGGAGCCGCTGATAGATGGCTTCGATCGCCTGCACATCCGAAAGCCGGGGCTCGCTGGCGTTCGGTGCGGCTGAAGCCTCGTCGGCGGGCGAGGCGGGACGCGGGCTCGGGATGGGAAGGTCGGACAGGCACACCACGGGCGCCTCCCTTTCGTGAAGCGGGGACAAGGGGATGCGAAAAGGGCGCGGCCCGCCGCTTGTGGCAGGTGGCCGCGCCCAGGTGGCGAGGGGAGAGCTGGGTCAGAGGCGGGCGGCCAGCTGCATCGCGCGCAGCGCCTGGCTTTCCATCTCATGCGCCAGATCGGCGTTGGGCACGGTCTGGGCGACGCTGGTGATGGCGTGCATGACGCCGCCGGCCGTCAGGTCCGCACCCTTGATGAAGTGGGCGAGAATCTGCTCCTGCTGCTCTTCGCCGAAGGACAGCTTCTTCGTCACCAGCTCGATGGTCCGGCTCGGGTCGGCGATCTGCGTGCGAGCCAGGCCGGACAGCTCGTGAAGTTTGGCGCGGACGTAGTCCACGTCGAGGAAGGTGGTCACCGCGTCGCGGGTCTGCGCGGTGATCAGCTCCAGGTTCTTCTTGGCCGTCTCGTCGCTCCAGCGCACGATGCCTTCCTCCATCCGGGCGCCGAGGTGGACGTGCCGGGGGGCGTCAGCGGTGATGGTCATGCCGTTGCGGCACACCTGGACGACCAGCCGGGGGATGATCGTGAAGGCTCCGCAGCCGGTCTCGCTGTTGGACAGCAGGAACCCGGCGAACACGACGGGGTTGTCGGCGCCGGCGGCGCCGGTGAACGGGCTGCGGTAGTCGCGCAGCAGATCAGGCGCCAAAGCGCGGACCTGCTCGCACACCACCCTGACGTACATGCGGCGCTCGGTCAGGTCGCAGCCGTCGATCTGAACCCGGACGCCCGCCAGGCGCACGCCATCCAGCGCCGCCATCAGCACGTCGAGGTCGTCGATGATCCGGTAGCTGTCGGACAGGAACGCCCGGGCGATGCCCTCGCCGCCGCCGGTGTGCAGGCCACGCATCAGGAACGGCCGGTTCGCGGTCTCCATCCAGCCGTTGACGTTGGCGTCGTACAGGTCAGGCTTCTCCGAGCGCAGCCGCCGCAGGTACGCCTGGGGGATGCCGAGCTTGCCGGCCAGGCCCTGGTCGCAGACCTGCGTAGGCAGGTACAGGCCGGCAGTCGTGGTGACGCCGTTGTCCGACAGCAGCGGCGGGGTGCCGACCAGCTGCAGCCGGGTGCCGGCGGCGCGGATCTGGTCGCTGTGGACGACGACGTCGACCTTGTGAGCCTGCTGGCGGCGCAGCAGGTCCACCAGATCTTCCAGGCGAGCGTTGCGGGTGGTCAGCGCGACCGGAGCTGTGGAAGTCATGCCAGGTGCCCTTTCGTCAAAACGGACAGCGAGGATGTGAAAGGGCCCGGCCGCACACAGGCGGCCGGGCCCAAGGAGAGAAAGGCCAGCGGGACAGGCGCAGGCTCACGCTGGTCTGAGGACCAGAAAGGTGGGTGCGTCAGACCTGACGTGCCGGCATCAGCAGGTCGAGGCCAGCGCGTCCAGGAACTCGTCCTGTCCGGGAAGCTGGTTCAGCGGCCAGCCTGTGAGCAGCGCCACCGGCCACTGACCTGGCAGGCTCTGCCTCGTGACGAAGCGGCCACGGTTGTGCGGCTGGAGCTGCTGGCCCCGATACACCTCGAACACCATCACGTCGAGGTCGATCACGTACCCCCACTCGCAGTGCGAGGAGTTGACGGGGAAGTCCGAGGCGTCCACGATGACGCCCGCCTGCAGCATCTTCTCCACGTCGCCCTGGGTCTGCCAGAGCAGCTCCCACCAGTGCAGGCTCGGCGACGGGCAGGCAGGGTCGCCAGCGTACGTGCTCAGCCGCTCGATGTCGTCCGCGGTGGGCCAGCTGTCCGGGCTGACCACCCGCAAGGCGACGATGCGTTGCCGAAGCAGGTCGGGGGCCCGCATCGCGGCGTGCAGCCACGCCAGCACGCCGAGGCCGACGCCGGCCGGATAGGAGTCGTCATGGTTGTAGGCGATCTTCTCGGCCTTGCCGGCGACGAACCCGACGAATCCGCGCGTCGCCACGATCACTGCCCCATCGAGTCGGTGCCCGGCGTGCCGCTCAGCAGGGCCCGCACCTCGGACTCGCGGTAGCGGCGGTGCCCGCCCAGCGTGCGGATGGAGGTGAGCTTGCCCGCCTTGGCCCAGCGGGTGACCGTCTTGGGGTCGACGCGGAACATCGTCGCGACCTCGGCCGGCGTCAACAGAGGCTCGGCTTCGTGGTTGGTCATGGCTGATCCTTCGATTCGGTGATGGACGGAGGGATTAAGGAGTGAGGAAGCGCCGGCGGGTACGGCGGCCGCGGGCGACCGGCGAGCAGGGCCTCGGCGTAGCGCCGCAACGCCGGATCGCCGATCTCAGCGGGGTGGCTGTAGGTGCCCTCCCAGTCGCCGACGCCGGTGGAGTCGTGGACGGCGCTGATGTGGTCCAGCTGGACGACGCAGCCGCAGCCGCCTGAGCAGCGGGCGAGCAGACGGATCGTCCACGTGGCCTGATAGTCGCGGTCTCGGCTGGTCAGGCACCTGCGGCAATCGGAGTGGCCGTCCTCGGCGTACTGGGTGTCGAGACCCTCCACGATCTTGAACAGGTATTCGGACGGGGTCATGCCACCTCCGGAGAGAGAGCCGCCGCACCCGGTGCTGGGCGGGGTGCGACGGCATGACGGGGTCAGGCCGCGATCGGGTCGATGCCCGACCCAGCGGTGTCGTCGGTGCCTTCGGGGGCGTCCGAAACCTCCATGTCGGAGCCGCTCAGGTCCTCCGCGCCGGGCTGGAACGGCTCCGGCAGGGATGCCTCCTGCTCGGGCTCGTCCAGCACTTCGCCGATGACGGCGACCCCGTCAGCGACCCCGTCGGAGTCACCGACGCCGGCGTTGCCGGGGAGCACTTCACCTTCGGACTCGCCGATCTCGGCGTCGACCTCCTCGGCCGAGCTCTCCGGCTCCTCCTGCGGTTCGGCCACGACGCCGTCCGGGCGGTCCCGCTCGGCCGGGTTGTCACCCCGGTACGGGACGCCCTCGATCAGCGCCTGCTCGATGGGCACCGGAACGTATGCCTTGTCGGCGAGCTCGGGCCCCAGCTCCTGGACCAGGAAGCGCAGCCACAGCGCGGCATCGCTCGTCGAGCAGGGGGAGTAGCGGCCCTCCCGCCAGGTGTTCTTGCACTCGGCCGAGGCCTCGCTCATCTGGTACTCGAACGCCGCCGCGATCGGCAGCAGCTGAAGCATGGCCAGCCTGCCGGGGGAGGCCACGGCGAGCGCGGTGTCCAGCTCGGCGGGGCCGCCCAGCTTGCTGTACAGCGTCGTGTACTTGACCCTGCCGAGCTCGTCGCGCAGCGCGGCAGGCATGTCGTTCAGCATCCGGGTCACGAACCGCTGCACCGGCTTGGGCGCCGTCTTGCGGGCGAAGAAGGCCGTCAGCCACTTGTGCCGGACGGCGGCGGCCGCCATCCAGGCCCGGTTACCCTCCACAACGATCCGCCGAGAGGGCCCATCGTCCTTGGGCTTGGCCGGGGCCGGGGCCGGCTCGACCGTCACCGGCCGCGGTTCCGGCGGGGTGTAGCCGTGCCGGTCGGGAGTGCTGCAGTAGAACTCCGGCGTTTCCTGCCGCCACGAGTAGAAGAACGCCCCGCGCCCCGGGCAGTCGCCGTGCTTGTCCGGGTCGAAGTCGTCGATCTGGCGGGCCAGGACGGTCAGCAGGACCGCGCCGTCAGGCTCGTCATCGGTGACGGGAATGCCTGCCTCTTCCAGTGCGGCCAGCGCTTCGGCGTGCGCCTTGGCCTGGGCGGCGGCCTCCTCGCGCTCGCGCCGCACGACCTCGATGGCGTAGCTGGCGTCGTGGCCCCACTGGCGGACCATGCGCTCGATGCGGGCCAGCGCCGCCGCATCGCCCTCGAACTCGGCCAGCATCGCCAGCTCTTCCGTGGTCCAGGCGTAGTCCATGGACTGGGCGACCGCGCGGGTGTCGTCCGACAGCTTGCCGGCGGCGAGCGCGTCGGCGATCTCCTTGCGGCTGCGGCCGGTGCGCTTGCGGATTTCGGTTCTGGTGGCGCCGGCGTCGAAGGCGAGGGTGAGCGCGCGGTTCTTCTCGAAGACCGTCAGGGGGCGGCGGAAGTCCTCGTCGTTCTCCACGACTTGGTCGATGTATAGCAGGGCCTGCTTGTCGGCCTTGGTGAAGTCGATCAGGCACAGCAGCGAGTCCAGCTCGATCTTGCGGGCACCGCCGAACCGCCGGTTGCCTTTGACGACCCAGAACAGGGCGTCGGGGTTTTCGTCCGGGCCACGCTCATGGCCGGACGGGATGGGGATGACCGTGAGAGCTACCTGCAGCTCCTCCTTGAGGCTGGCCAAGTACTCGCGGGTCAGATGAAGGTCCTGCCGGACGTTGCCGGGGAAGTGGTCGAGATACCGGATCGGGATCTGCGCCAAGCGGAAGCCTTCAGGCGTCTGAAGTTCGATGTCGTCGGGGATCTCCGCAAGAGTGCTAGCGGTGATGGACATGCGCAATGGGCTCCTTCAACAGGGGAGTCGGCGAGTGGCGCGCGGTCCGAAAGCGCGGGGTCCGCATAGAGGGCGAGGGGCGCGAACAGCCGCCGAACACGTGGGAGTGGGCTGTTCTGCTGCGCGCCGCCCCCGAGGGCGCGCAGCAGAAAAGACTGAAGGTCGCTGCGGGCCGGGCTAGGCGACTGCGGGGACGTCGGTGTGACTGGAAGTGGCACCCTGCACCAGCCGCGGGGAAGCGGGGACTTCGGCCGGAGGCCAGGAGGTGCGGCCTTCCTGCACCGCGGTGTAGCGGGAGCACAGCCCGATCGCCGTCGCGGTCACCTTGATCACGGCGCGCACTACCGTCTTGCCGCCGTCCTTGGACTCGAAGGTGCGGGGAACTGCGTCGACGCCCTGAACCACCAGGACGTGGCCCTTCCGGTAGGACTCGTGCGCGCGGATCGCGGCCACTCCGTAGGTGACGACTTCGAAGAACCGGGTGGGGATGTAGGGCGATCCGTCGTGGCCGGGCGTGGGCGGCCCGTTGACCGCCAGTTTGGCCGACCACATGGCGGGTGCGTCGTGCTTGGGAGGGAAGAAGCGCGGCTCGTAGGCGATCCTGCCGGTGATGCTGATCTGGATGTCCATGTGCGGGCCTCCCAGGGCGTGGACGGATGAAATTCGTCTGGCCGGGGTGGAGGGCTGTCCTGGTGGGCGGCCCGTCCCGGCGAGGCAGAGACAGCACCGCCAGGACCGGGGCCGCAACCCGGGCGGTGTCGCTACGACAAGATGTTTTGCGCCAGCAAAAGATCTTGTCGTAGCGACACCCACGTACCTAAGGCCGCAGGTACGCACGTAGAGGAAGAGCCCGGGTTGCGGACACGGGACGTCGGCGGTGCAGGATCGGCCTGCCGGGAAACGGGACACCGCCAAGGACCCCGCCTGCCACGGTGAAACCCAGACGTCAAGCGAGTGTGGGGACACGGGGACGTACTCGAACATGAACAGCCGAGCCAGCGCGGGTCGAGCCAGTCTGAGGAGACCCACCGCATCGCGTCCTGGCCGGGCCGTACGCGTTGGCGCCGACCAGTGGCCGAAAAGACTTGATTCGATCTTGGATCCGGCTTGTCCTCATGACATGGGCAGGCCCTTTGAGCTGACCGACGAGGAATGGGAAGTGATCGCGCCGCTGTTGCGACCTACGAATCCACAGCGTGGTGGCCGCTGGCGTGATCATCGGCAAGTGCTGAACGGCATCGTGTGGCGAGTCCGGACGGGTGTGCCCGCCGGACACAAGCAGGTGGCCGAGATCGTTGACGCGTGCCCGGCCGTCATTCAGGACACGGTCGCCGCTGGTGGCGAGGTCACGATTCGCGGGTGGGGGAAGTGGGAGCCGCTAAAGCGCGAGGCTCGCATCGCCCGTAACCCGGCCACGCAGGCCGAGGTCCGCTTGCCGACGAGGCGGGCGGCGAAGTGGACGATGGGGTCGGACTTCGAGGAAGCGATGACCAGGCTGCCGCTCTGACCAGCAGACTACGAGGATCGCGAGGGCGCGGGCGGTGGCAGCCCGCGCCCTCGCAATGCCTCAAGCCAGCCCACCGCCACATCAGGAAGGAGAATAATGATCAAGGCAGATGTCGGCTACTGGGCCAAGTACGAGAACGCGAACGAAAAGCCCGTCATCGCGTGGAGCAGCGACGGGGGCGCTCCACGAGGGAAGTGTCGTGCGACGGCGGGCGGTATCCCTCACCGTCGGTTCTTCCGCGCTGGCTGACGCCGCGCTCTCGACCAGGCAGGGATGTGCGTGGGACGCCCCGTGGATGGGACGACAATGCCGCACAACGATCGGAACCTGGGCCGCGCTGTGCGCGAGTTAATGAAGGACCGGCCTGGCAAGAGGTACACCGAGGTCAGCGCCGGGCCCGTCAGCTGGCTCGACGGGCGCGAGGAGACCTCGCTCGAGGCCGTGGCTGTCATGACCGACCCGGCCAACCAGGCGATGTGCGAGCGGTGCGGGTGGACGCACGGGATGGTGTGTCCGGAGTGCTCTGGCTGCGGATACGAGAACGGCCGGTGTACCGGCTGGCGGCACCGTGAGGACCCGTCGTACCAGGAGGCGCTGGACGACGAGGACGATTTCCTGCCCCTGTGACGATGGAGGGCGTCCGGCTTGCTCGCCGGACGCCCTCCTGGTGTTTACGGCGTAAATACCAGTAGACGAACTACATATAGCCTGCCTACAGGTGTTTACGCCGTAAACGGTCAGCCGCCGTCGCGGCCCTCCAGATCCGTGCGCAGCTCGTTCGCCGCCGCCGTCAGCTTCCGGATCGCCTCGTCCATGCTGTCCAGAATCCGGCGGCCGATCGCGGGCTGATTGTCGGCTATCCGCTTAAGCGCCCGCAGGTTCCCCGCCTGCGTGATCACCTGGACGACGGCGCCCTCCACCCGCATTGCCTCGTCCAGGTGGTCATCATCGACGCGGGACCGCGGCTTCGGAGCGGGGTCCGGCCGGAGAGGAGCCACTCCCCCACCGGCCGCCACTCCCCCACCCGCCGGCGGCCCTGGCTCGGGCGCCGGGGCCGAGGCGGGAGGTGTCGGCGCGGGAGGCGCCGGGACGGGGTCCGGGTCGGGCTCCGGCCAGATCTGCTGCTCGTGCGGCAGCTTCCCCAGCCGCCGCGCGTCCTCCACCCGCAGCTCCCCAGCCGCGAGCGCCTGCTGCAGCTCAGGCCGCAGACCGAGCAGCGCCAGCCGTTGCGACACCCAGCCAGGCGACTTCCCCAGGACCGTCGCCACCCGGCCCTGTGACAGGTTCTCCTCCTCCATGAGGTCCCGGATCGCGTGGGCCTCCTCCAGCGGAGACAGGTCGTCGCGTTGCACGTTCTCGATCAGTGCGTCTTGCCGAGAGGTGCCCGCGACATCCTCGCGGACCTTCACCGGCCCCTCTTCCAGGCCGGCCAGCTCGCCCGCGTGGCGCCGCCGGTGGCCGATGAGGATGACGAACGGCTTGTCGCCGATGCCGCCGTCCTCGATGGGCTTGTCGTGCTCCGGGTGGGCCTTGAGCCAGTTCTCGCGCGGCACCAGCACGAGGTCCTGAAGGATGCCACGCTCTCTGATGGTGGCGGCCAGGCCCTCGAGGTCACGGAGCGTCTCGCGAGGGTTGTCCGGGTTGTCAACCATGTCGGAGAACTTGACCTTGTCGGGCCACTTCGGCTTGGCGTCGCTGAGCGCGCCCACTCGCAGGGATGCCAGGCTGGTGCGGCGGCCGGACGCGGCGACGGTCATCGGGGCATCCTCTCGAACTCCAGGGCCAGCTTGTAGAAGTCCTGCCGGGCTTCCAGCGACACGCGGTTCTTCGGGTACGTGGTCACCACGAGCCCGTCAGCGGAGGCGTTGGTGTGGATGCGGTAGTGCCGTACGACGGTGTTGGCGCGGTTCCATCCGTGGCTGTCGATGAACTCGATGGTCTGGTCGCGGAACGATTCGCCGTCGCGCGGGTCCCAGTTGTTGACGACGACCATGTACGGCAGCCCGCGGGGCTTCACGACGTGCTCGATCGTGTTGTAGGTGGGCTCGAACGCCAGCGGTTCGGGCTCGATGGGGATGAGCACGTCGTCGGCGACGGACAGGATCGTCCGGAGCGCTTCGGCGAACCCGCTGTCATCGAACGGGTCCTCGGCGGCCGGGTTGGCGGTGGGAATCCAGCCGGGGGTGTCCACCCAGATGTTCTTGATGCCTGGCAAGTTCGGCAGTTCGCGCAGCTCGTCCAGGCTGTCGTAGCCCTGCACGAAGTGGAATGGCAGCGCTCGCGCCGCGGCCTTCTTCTCATCGACCTTGAGGAGTTCTTCGTAGACGGCGACGACTCTCTCGGCCCACCAGACGGCCGATCCCTGCGGGTCGATAGAGAGGACGACGGTGGAGTCCTGCTCTTGGGAGGTGTCGGCGGTGACGGCCGCGAGGTGTACGGCGCTGGTGGATTTCCCGACGCCGCCCTTTTGGCTGAGGACGACGTGGACCTTGGCTTTCGCCACGGTGGCTCCGTTCTTCCGTGTGCTTCCCGGCCCGTGGGCCGGTACTTCGGACTCGTCCACTCTCTCAGATGATCACCGGGTCGTCAGCTCCGAGAAAGGGCGTGTCAGGAAGCGTCAGGAATGCCGACGTGGTCGAACCAGGCGTTGAGCGCGTCGGGGATGAAGTCCTGGCCCCCTGCTCTTGCTGGTGGCAGCCGGCGACGAGGCGGCGGTTGGTGTTCGGAGTGAGGCGCGCGGTGACGAGCTTGAGCAATTCGGGGTCGGCTGTTGGCTCGCTGGGGCGTGGGATGGCCGTCTCGGCGTGCTCCGGCATCTGCGCGGGGATGCCGATCTGGTCGCAGTAGTAGTTGATCGCTTGTTCCCAGATGCCTTGGACGCCCAGGCCGGTGCGTTCGCAGGCGGCGTCGAGGCGTTTGATGGGTGTCGGGGTCGAGGCGGGTGCCGGTGTTGATGAGGTCTTTCCACCTGACCGCTTTGGTGCGGGTGGGGGGTGGGCGTGTTCGCGGTTGCGCCAACGAGCGTGTGCTGGTCTGCCCCGGCGGTTGGAAGGTGCCGGGTAACAGGCCCGACCGGCTTGATCGGTTTTGCGGTGAGGTCGGCGGCCTCGCGCGGGGACAGGTCCCGCGCTGTGGCGGCTCGTGCGAACCGCGCGACCAGGGTAGCCGTGGGCAATCGGCTCTGTAGCTGAACACTGGCCCATCGGCCAGATTCCTCGGCCCGAGACGCAAAGCCCCTTGATCTCGTCGCGCCGAGAAGCGACGTTGATGACGTGCTCTCCGCCTCATGCCCATCCTGTCCAGCGCCTGCTGATCATCGCTGCCAACGTCTGGATGGACGCCCTCGCCCCGTGCCTCATCTGCGGCGTCTGGTACTCCTCACCGCCTTGGCTGGGCTGCGCTTCGCGCTCGGGACCGTGGACGACCGGCGTGCAGGACTGGTCGACAACCTTCTGGTCCTGGTCGAGGTCGAGTCGCACCGCCGCGAACGCCACCCGCCCGGCGCAGACCAGGATCGGCCAGCGGAGATGGATGCCGAGGAACAGCAAGCACGGGTGCTGCTGGCAGCTCGCCTCCAGCTTGGCGTGCAGGTGGTGTTGGCCTCGCTCAACGGACGGACCCTCACCCTGGTCGACGAGCGAGACCGAGCCGGCCAGTTCTACACCGATCTCCTCTACGTCCAGCGCGCCCTTGAGCTGGCTGCCAGCCGCTCCGGGCCCGACGGGTCGGAGCCGCCCAGCATGACCGAGCTCCAGCAGCATCTGGATCACGATCTGAACAGAAAGCTGGCCGACCGTGCCGAGATCCGCGAGGAGTTGGCCCACCGGCGGCAGGCCGGTGAGCTGAAGCCGTCTCGGTGGAGCCTGACCAGGCATGAGCACAACGGATTCTTCCAGGCCCATCTCGACAACGGCGATGGCCTGCTGGGCCCGGTCATGGACGGGTGGGCACCCGTGCCCGAGGCGGTGCCGGGTCTTCTGCGTAGCTGGAACACGCCATCTTCGCGGCCGCTCGACCTGCAGCGGCAGTGCCAGAACCCGTGGCCACCGGATCACCTGCTCCCCTACGGCGGCCGGATTCCCGGTCACCGGGGCCACGACGATGATCACACCTGTGCCCCTGGTGAGGGGCTCGGAGAACTGCTGTGGCAAGAGCACCAGGAGGCTCATCGTGCCCGTTTCGCGGCCGTCATGCGGCAGGTCCAGGACGCCTGGCCCGCGGGAGCCGGCGTCGCCGACATCATGCAGGAACGGACGCTAGCCCTCAACACCGCCCAGCCTCCCGCGCCCTCCATTGACCAGTTGCTGTCGGGGACTCACCACCACGACGGCAAACTCGGGCAGGTGGACCTGATCGGCCTGGGCAGCACCATCACGTTCGGCTGGATCGATCCGGCCGCTGTGGCCCGTGTCGGATCCGGGCCGTGGAACGACTTCGCCAGCCATCGCCCCGGGACCGTCCCGGCGATGCTCGCCGCGCTGCTCGGCGACTCGCTGGATGAGGCCTTGCGCATCTGGAACCTGGACGGCGACCACGTCCGTGTGGTGCGTATTCCCGGGCCGGCCGGGCCGCTCTACACCTTGGGCGCCAACGGCGCCCACCGGCTGACCGCCGCCCGCCTGGCACGGATGCCGCTGGTGTGGGCCAGAATCACCCAGCGGGCGTTGCCCCTGCAGCTGTACGCCTACGAAGCTGAACTCCACCGATCCCACAGCGAACAGGGTGACGTGGTCGGCTGCTGGCGTGGTCTCCTGGCCCGAGGGTTGGTCACCGGCCGGCTGGAGGAGAACCCGACCCTGCCGGCGATGAGCATCCTGCACCTCGACGACGTCGCCGCTGCCTGGTTGCTGGCCAGCCCGAAGATCGCCATTGCCTGGGCAGCAGCCTACGATCACACCTACCCGGGAGCTCTGGACGAGCTGGGCGTCCCCGCCAGCGCCTGGTCCGATGAACGGTCCTGGGAGAGCTGGCTCTGCGCACCGCCACCATGACGATCATGGCTGTCTCAATCAAGCACACTATCGATCAGATGCGGTGGACGGTGGTTCAGCATCGAGCTGGCTGACCTTGGCCACCATCGCCATCGCCATCGCCCTGCGCCCCCGTTCGGCTCAGCGGGACTTCAGCAAGTCGATGGCGGCGCGGCCTGCGGTGCGAAGCTGCTCGGTGATGAACGCCTTACGGTCTTTCTCCTCGCGCGTTCCGGGGAGCGCGTCGATTTGGGCGAGGAGGCGCTGGAGTACGTCTTCGGGGCCGGCGTCCTCGGCGGGGCCGGTAGCGGCCTGGGTGGCTTTGGCGTTCTGGTCGGCGATGATCTGCACGACGTGACTGGGCTGCCGCTGCGCGAACGCCGCGCGCTGCTGGAGCAGCTGTCGCGCCCCTCCCCCATCCTCGCCCTCGGCATGCACACCCTGGACGAGGCCGTTATCTACAGGCCCTGACCGGCCTTAGGCATGTGAGGTTCAGCCTTCCCTTGACGCTGTCCTCAGAAGTATCAGTCAGTAATCAGGCATCTACGCTACGTTCAAGAGGTGGTCCAGGCTTATCGTGCCGAACGAGCGATCTCGCCGCAGGATGGAACTGTCTCGTGGGTCGTCGTTGACGCGTCGTACGCGCTGCATGCTGAGGCGTGCGCGTTCCTGGCGGCGTTGAGAGGCAGGGACCTATCCCCGAACACCGAGCGGGCCTACGCCGGCCGAGTGGCCTTGTACCTGACGTACTGCTCGGCACACGGCGTGGACTGGGCAGCCCCTGGCTTTGTGGCGCTGCAGCGTTTCCGGGGATGGCTGGTGACTGTCCCCTATGCCTCGGAGCTGCGCTCGTCCGGCCGGCCTTCGCGGTTCCGCTCGCAGAGCACGGCGAACGCGATTCTGACTGCGATGAGCGAGTTTCTGCGGGTCGGCGCCTCCCACGGCTGGGTTGCGATCGAGACCGTGGCGTTGCTGTCGGAACCGAAGTACTTAAGGCATCTGCCGCCTGGCTACGACGCCGGTGAGTTCGGCCAGTTTCGGACCGTTAGAGCCCGGACGCTGCGGTTCTCGGTGGCCGAGCCGGGTTACGAGACGCTGACCGAGGAGCAGATCCGGGCGATGCTGGGCCACGCGCGCCGAGCTCGTGACCGATTCCTGGTCATGCTGCTGGCGGGAAGCGGCATGCGGATCGGCGAGGCGCTGGGATTGCGCCGGGAGGATGTTCATCTGTTGTCGAACTCAAGTGCGCTCGGTTGCCGAGAGGCAGGCCCTCACGTGCATGTTCGCCGCCGGCGCGACAACGCCAACGGAGCGCTGGCCAAGGCGAGGCGGCCTCGCTCCATCCCCGTGAACCAGGATCTGGCGGGGGCTTATGCCGACTACCAGCATGAGCGCGGCGAAGTCGAGCAAGCGGTCGACTGCGACATGGTGTTCGTCAACCTGTTCAGGGCGCCGTTGGGCCGGCCCATGACCTATCGCAACGCCAAGGACCTGTTCGATCGTCTGGCGCGGTTGGCGGGGCACGTCGCCCGGCCGCATATGCTTCGCCACACTGTCGCCACGCGCCTGATTCGTGCCGGTGCCGGGCGGGACGTGGTGCAGACGCTGCTGGGCCACGTTTCGCCGGCGTCGATGCAGCCCTACTTGCATCCGACTGATCAGGACAAGCGCCAGGCGGTGGAGAAGGTGGCTCGGGCGCGTCAGGAGGGGCCGTGACGGCTCGGTCTGGTGCGGCCCTGGCCAAGGTGGTGGTGGGGCCCGAGTTCGGGTTTGACCACCTGGCCTGGCAGTCCTGGCTTGACGAACACATCAACCCGGCCTGGAGGCCGGGAGAGTGGAATGCCGAGGCGTGGCTGTTCACCGGCGATGTCGATAACCGCGGCACCGCTCTGCGCCGATGCGCGGTGTCGGCCTGCCCCACTGTGCTCGGCGCCGGCCGGCCCGGCGCCATCTGCCGGCGATGTGGGATCGACTTCGACGGCATCGTGGATCAGGATCGCGAAACCTTCCTGCGCGCACACGTGCCGAATCGTCGAACGCTGGCGGGGGTCGCCGTCACGCGGTGTTCGATCGTCTGGGACGGGGTGCAATGCACTCGGCATGCGATCACTGGTGACTTGTGCACGATTCACTACAACTCCTACCGCCATCATGTGTTCAACAAGGCCAGGACCATGTCCTACGAGGAGTGGGCGACCACAATCGCGCGCCCCTTCCAGGACACCGCGCCCTGCCTCATCGCCGGCTGCACGGCGCTGCTGATGAGCAGCGGTGGGCTCTGCACCTATCACTACCGGCGTTGGTCCAGCGCGAACCGGAACGCCGGTGGGACGCTGCAGATGCAGGCGTGGACATCGACGCAGGCGCCCTATTTGGGCACCTGCTGTTTCTCGCTGGCGCCGCTGCCCGATCTGGTCCGCAGGGAAGTGCTCTATGGTCTGCAACATCGCGACCAGTTCGGGCAGCCGCTGTCGCCGGTGGCCATTCGGCACATCATCCAGCAACTGCCGGAGCTGCCCACCCTGGTAGGGCAGCGGGACATCGTGCTGACCACGCTGTCCCGTACTCAGGATGCCAACGCCCAGGCGAAGGCCCGGGAGATCTGCTGGTCAGTTCAGGTTGCCTTCGACGCCTTCCACGGGATAGCCCCCACCGACAAAGACGATCTGGATCTGCGGGCCGCCGGGCTGAAATCGCCGACCCGTTCGGGCCGGCGCGTCAATCCGAGGGTCGTCGACCTGACGGCGATATCCCAGCCTTGGCTGCGGGCGCTGCTACGCCAGTGGGTGGACATCGAACGCCCTCACAGCCACATGTTCAACAGGGCCCACAAGGCGATCTCATGGGCCTCCCCGGTCCTGGCCGCTCAGCCGGGTGGCGGGATCGATCCCGCCACGTTGAGGTTCGCCGATGCCACCGCCATCCTGGATGGCTTCCGCACGGCGGCACAAAGCAGCGGCGAGCTCTACAGCAGCCGCTACCGCAGGCAGCTCCTCGGCGTGTTCTGGAAGCTGGTGGACTTCGGGCGTTCGGCCGACCTGCTTGATCTGGCCGGCGGCTTCACCCGGCATGCCTCGCACACGATTCCCGAAGAGGACGTCAATGAGGACGAGATCGGCAGCGCCGTTCCCGAATCGGTGATCCGGCAACTTGACGCCCATCAGCACCTGCTCGGCCTGGACATCTCCTATGGCCACATGCCGGCCGACGCCGTCGCCGTGATGTGCCAGACGATCTACATCGCCTTCCGCGACACCGGTCGGCGCACGCGCGAAGTGGCCTCCTTGCCGCTGGATTGCCTGGAAACGACCGGCGGGGACATCTCGCTTGTCTGGGACAACAGCAAGAGCAAGCGGCTGCGGCGGCGGTTGCCGATCACGACCGAGACCGCCGAGAGCATCATCTCCTGGCAGCGACGACGCGCTCTTCTCGACATCCCGCACCGCAGCCGCAACTATCTGTTCCCGGCCATCACCGCCGCCGCTGGCGTCCCGCACATCAACACGTCGTACGTTGCGACGATCTTGCGCAGTTGGGTCGCCTCGATCCCGGAACTGCGTGATGAGGGGCTCGGCTTGGACGGCAACCCGCTCCCGTTCGAGCGCTCGCGCATCTATCCCTACGCGTTCAGGCACTCCTACGCGCAACGGCACGCGGATGCGGGAACCCCGGTGGACGTGCTCAGCGAATTAATGGATCATGCTTCGATCTCCACCACGATGGACTACTACCAGGTGTCGTTGAAGCGCAAGCGCGAGGCCGTCACAACCATGGCCATCCACTCGGTTGACCGGTCAGGAAGATCGGCGCCCTTCGGCTCGGACCTGGCCTACGAGCGCGGCTCCGTCGCGGTCCCCTACGGCAACTGCGTGGAGCCGAGCAACGTCAAGGCTGGCGGGCAGTCCTGCCCGATCCGCTTTCAGTGCGCCGGCTGCGGCTTCTATCGTCCCGACCCTTCCTTCCTGCCCGCCATCGAGCAGCACATCAACGAGCTGCGGGCCGACCGGGAGATCGCTGAGGCGATGGACGCCGCCGAGTACGTGATCAGCAACCTGACCGAGCAGATCGGCGCCTATCGGGAGGTGGTGGCTACGATGCGGTACCGGCTCGCGCAATTGCCTTCTGAGCGCCGGGCCGAAGTGGATGAGGCCTGCGCGGTCCTGCGCAAAGTCCGGGCGGGGTCTCGCCCGCTGCTGCCCTTGACCGTCGTCACGCCTACCACGCAGACCGGGCAGGAGGACCCTACGTGACGCCCTGCAGCTCGGGCGACGTGCTTCGTGAGGCGCGTCGTCGTGACAGCCTGGACAAGCGCCAGCGCGTGAGAGCCACGATCGCCGCCATGCTCGATGCCGCGGACCCGATCACCTTCGCCGCGGTGGCCCGGCAGGCCAAGGTCTCGACCTGGCTGGTCTATGCCGAGGGTGTTCGCGAACACATCGAGCAGGCAATGAAGCGCCAGGCCGATGCCCCCCTCCACGAGCAGCGTGCTGGGCTGACGGCCAGCCCAGCCAGCTTGCGCACCGACCTCGAACTGGCCCGCGACCAGATCAAGCAACTGCGAGCGGAGCGGGACAAACTCCGCGGCAACCTCAGACTCCAGCTCGGCCAGCAACTCGAGGAGATCTCCAGTAAAGGCATGGCGGAGCGGATCGACGAGCTCGCCATCGCCAACCAGCGCCTGGCCATGGACAACCAGCAAGCCGCCGATGCCAACGAGCAACTCAAAGGTCGCATCGCCGAACTGGAAGAAGAGCTGGCGGCCGCCCGCGCCAGCCTGCGACGGGTCCTCAGGGAGACCAACCGGCCCAGCCCCATTGCTGATCGTCGATCCGGAAGCCGGCCCGGTGAGCCGGCGGCAGGCTGACCAGGACCGCCGTTGCGCCCCGTCAGCCGCCCTAGGCGCACCACAACCCTGTCTCACATCCGCGACGGCGACCTGCTGACCGTCCAGGAGGTCGACCGCCTCGGCCGCAACCTCCTGGAAGGACTGATCGTCCTCAACGACCTGTTCCAGCGCGGCGTCGGTGTCAAAGTGCTGGAGGGCATCGCAGCCAGCGAGCACACCCACCGAACGCTCCCTGATCCTCGACCTGGCCCTCGCCCTGGCCGAAGACCGCCGCCGCGACATCACCCGCAAGACCAAGAACGGGCTGGAGGCCGCCCGCAAACGCGGCCGGGTCGGCGGCCGCCGGCCCGTGGTCGACGACGACAAACGCGCCGCCATCCTCGCCCGCCGCGCTCGCGGCGAATCCATCCGCACCATCGCCGCCGGAGTCAACCTCTCCATCGGCGTCGTCCACAAGACCCTCGGAGACGCCCAGCCCGAGGAGTAGTGGACCGAAGAGTCAGCTACGCGCGACCGCCGGCGGCTGCCATGAACCCTCGACGATGGACGTATCGGGCCAGTACGCGCGCAGATAGAGCGTGAACTCCTCGTCGGGAGCCGGGAGCCAGTTGGCATGCAGTGCCGGATCGCTCGGCGCCTCGCCACCGACGGTCAGTGTGAGGGAGCCGTCCTGGCCGTAGGCCAGGTTCTTGTTCTTCGTGCCGAGCGAGAAGCGGTCGAGCTCGTTGGGGTGGAAGAAGTGGTGCTTGTTGTAGACCGTCAGGGACCAAAAGCCCCGCACCGGGGGGAGCTGTCCCGCCTCGAAGTGCATGGTGTAGGTGCGTGAGCCGTTGAGCCGTTCGCCCTGGTCGTCGAGGTCTTGGTAGTAGTAGGTCGTCTCGTTGGCCGTGTTGACGAAAATGTTGGACTTGGCGACCGCCGTCCGCATCAGGTAGTCGGTGCCGAAGGCCGCTCCGGTGCGCTGGGTCGACCAGTGGTGGGCGAGCGGGATGCCGTAGTTGCGGAACTCGAACAGCTCGCCGACCACCGCGTCGGCGTCGAGGCGACCACCCGTTCCTCGGGGCGGATGTAGTCGTTCAGCATGCCGATCGTGCCGGGCGGGCCCGCCGGCACAATGCCAGCCAGCAGACCCGGCCCCGGGAGCTGCTCCATGAACACGCGCCGGTTGTGCAGGTTCACCAGCGGCCAGCCCCACAGGTAGGCCGCCCGCCCGACCTGAGCCACATACGCCCCAGTCACTATCTGATTACGGGTGTAGTTGAATGTGGCATCGCCTGTCCCCCGAGTCGTTCTCGCCCCTTCCTGGAGTCTATGAGCGCCATGGGTCGCTCTTCCCTGCCCCCTACCACAAGGCCACCCCCCAGATCGTGATGGTGTCCCGCACACGCAAGGGCCGGTATTCGGTCGGGCCGAGCTGGGCGAGCTTGCCGTCGACGTCGATGGAGCCGAAGAAGTTGATGTTCTCGCGGTGGGCCGGGGAGATGTGGGCGAGGACCTCCTCATCGATACGACGCCCGGATCGGCGCATCGCCTCCACCGCCAAGCCGTAGTACTCGGTCGTCCAGGTGATCACCGCGTTGGTGACCAGGGTGAGGCACCAGGCTTGTTCGGTCTGCTGCTGTAGGTGAAGGGCGCGGATGGTGCCTTCGTGGGCATACAGCAGGTCCCGCTTCAGCGCGTGCAGCGACTCGCCCTTGTTGAGCTGACGGGAGATCTTACGGCGATAGGCCGGATCGGACAGGTACCGGGCGGCGTAGATCGTACGTCGCAGCGCCCTGTACTCCTTCAGCGCCGCCGCGAAGGCGTTCTGCCGGCTCGACGCCGAGAGCTTGCCGACCAGTACGGAGGCGGTGGCGTGCCCGAACTTCAGCGATCCGACCAGCCGGAGCAGCTCGTCCCAGTGGGCGGCGATCAGATCGAGATTGGCCCGCCGGGTCAGCAGCGGCGCGGCGAGCGGGAACGCCGGGACCGCCTGCGCCTTCGGCCCGGCCCGGCCCGGTAAAGGGTGATCTTGCCCAGGTCCCGGATGCGCGGGGACAGTTGCCGCCCCAGCAGGTCGAACAGGCCGAAGTTGACCAGCGTCAAGCCGGTCGAACCTCTCGGCCCGCGCGACCTCGCGCCTGCTGTAGCACTTCAGTCGTTCTTCCGGACTTCGGAAAGATTGTCCAGCTGTGAGGCATGAGCGCCGCGATGCCCGGCGTGTATATCGACACATGTCATGGACATCGCGCATGCTCGGCGACGAGGCGGCATGTCACCGTCTGTGACGGACAGCACCGACTCATCCGGAAGCAGAGCGATGTGGAGCGGAAGTATGGCCGAGCAGGGACGCGTGCGCTGGAAGCGCTTCGCCTTGATCTTCGCCCCTGTCGCGGTGGTGACGTCGCTGCTGATCGGCGCCACGGCCCAGGGTGTCATCGGTGCCACGTTCGTGGTCTCTGGCGACACGTTCAAGATCTACAGCGGTGAGCTGCAAGGGCAGGGCTTCGCGCTGGCCGGCGACGTGGTGCGGGACAAGAAGGGCAGGCTGATCCCTGTCATCGCGACCGGCGTCCGCAAAGCCGTGATCAGTGACCTGTGCCAGAGCGTGCTCGCCAAGACGCCGGTGGGCACGGTGACGATCAGGATCACCGGCGGACAGCACGGCAACAAGGTGACGGTCGAAAACCTGGTGATCGACGTGGCCGCAGCGCAGAGTGCGGCCACCCTGCGCGACATCGAGCTGGGCCGTGACGCCAGCACCCTGGACGAGGTGCCCGGAGTCAGGGGTCCGGCCGGCAGTTTCGGCGGGCAGGGCAGATCGCTCACCCTCAGGGACGTCCGGCTGAGCGCCTGGGCCGTCACCGCGGCGACGTTCAGCCTGCCCGACCTCGGGCTGAAAGTGGTGCGCGGTGCGCACGAGTGCTTCTAGGACGAAACGGGGCCCTGCCCACGGCAGGCAAGTCGTGGTGCGAACCGGAAGATGGATGATCATGAGGTCGTGGCGGCGTTCCCGGCCGTTCTGGGGCGGCTTGCTCATCGTGGCGGCGGGGACGGAGCTGCTGTCCATCCCGCTCGCGCTCGACGCGCTGCCGGTGGCCCTCGTGTTCGGCACGGTCGGAGCCAGTTACCTGCTCGCCCTGGTCATGGTGATCGCGGGGGTGCTCGTGTGGCTGCAGCCCGGCCAGCGGGTCTTCCTCGGCCTGATCGCGGTGCTGCTGTCCATGGCGTCGTTCGTTTACTCCAACCTGGGCGGCTTTCTGATCGGCATGGTCCTGGGCTTGCTGGGTGGCATGCTGACGGTGGCCTGGACCCCTGTCAGCCAACCTGCCAACCGCTTCGACACTCTCAATGCCCGGATCGTGCTCGCCGCGGTTCGAAGGTTGGCTGCACGCATGAAGGCGCGGCGCTGGACAACAGCCGATGATCCAGGGCAGCCGGTGGACGCCGGCCCCGCCGCGCAGCCGCGAGAACCCGACAGGGTGAAGGGTTAGGCGGTGTCGGCGTACGCCCGACCGCAATGCCCGGCTCTACCCCGCTGTCTGGTGTGCGGGAGGTCGCGGGTGCGCGGTGTACAGCGGGATGCGGGCGACGAAACGCGCGCCCTGGTCGGAGTCCTCGATGGTGAGGGTTCCGCCGTGCTGTTCGGCGATCTGTCGGGCGATCGGCAGTCCGAGCCCGGTGCCGCCGGTGTCCTTGTTGCGGGCGTCGTCCAGCCGGGCGAAGCGCTGGAACACCCGCTCGCGCTGGTCGACCGGGATGCCGGGGCCGTCATCGCTCACCACTAGCACGGCCTGTCCGCTCTGGGCACTCAGGGAAATGGTCACGGTGCAGGCGGCGTGACGCTCGGCGTTGTCCACCAGGTTGGTGAACAGGCGGATGAGCTGGAGGCGGTCGCCGCGGACCACAGCCGGCTCAAGGTCGCGAATGATGTTCAGCTTGTGGGGGCAGTGGTCCAGCTCGCAGCTGATCAAATCCTCCAGGTCTACCGGCGCGGCGGCGGCACCGGCCGCGCCGGCATCCAAACAAGAGAGCGTCAGCAGATCGGTGACGATGGCCTGCAGGCGGTCCAGACTGTCCAGCGTGGCGGTGGCGGTGGCAGGCCAGTCGGCGTCGTCGGGGTGCAGCAGTGCCTCTTCCGTCTGGGCGCGCATGGCGGTGATGGGGCTGCGCAGGTCATGTGAGGCATCTGAGATGAAGCGGCGCTCGCGTTGCAAGGCTGCCTGGAGCAAGTCCAGGGTCTGGTTCACGGTGCAGGCCAATTCCTGAATCTCATCGCGCGGCGCGGGCACTGGAACGCGGTGCCCGAGGTCGGTCGAGGTGATCTTGCATAGATGGGCTCGGATGGCCTCGACCGGTTTGAGCGATCGGCCGACGATGCGGTACGCGCCGAAGGCGGTAACCCCGATCAGCAGTGTGGACCCGGCCAGCACGCCGGCCAGCAGCCGTCCGCTGACGTACCACGGGTAGGCCGGGGCGGCCGAGTAGATGATCCAATCGCCGTCCCGTCTGGGGACGCGCTGGACGGAGACGAGCATGCAAGTGCCGGCGAAGTCGCGCATGTGGCATAGGGTTTCCATCCGGCCCATGCGTTCTTCCGTCGGGACGAAGAAGGCCATCGGTGGCCGTCCCCGCATGTTCGCGCTGGCCGACACGATCCGGCCGGCGGGGTCGATCACCTGGAGGGCGGCGATTCCGCGCTCGGTGTGTACCGGGGTCAGCTGGCCGCGGGCGAGGAGACCGGCTGTGCGCATGTTCGCGTCGTGGTTACGGCGATTGAGTTCCGTGCTCCGCTCGCTGTGGATGCTCGTCACAATCAGCGCGCTGAGGCCTGCGCACAGGAGGGTCATCACGATCGCGGCCAGCAGAGTGAGCCGGGCCCGCACCGGCCAATCACGCCATGGCCTCATCGCCCCTTCACCCCCTGCGACCAGGCTAGATATGCGTTTGAGAGGGCGTTGGAGATCAATAGACCGAATTAAGCCAACACCGGTCCAAACCTGCACGTGGTGCGTAATGGCAGGGAGTTCCTGGTGAACGTTCCGGGCGCAGCATCTTGTCCGGCCGGCCGTACCGCGCCCCGCACCGCAGGCCAGGTGAGGCCAACAGGATCGATCGGGTCAGCCGACACGCGGATGAGGGCGTACCCACAGCGCGCTGCCGGCCTCGCCCATGGCCCTCATACTGGTGGGCCGCGCAGATCGATCTTGCGGTGCTGCTTGCGTTCGACGACGGCAGCGGTCAAGGCGTGACGATGGCGAAGTCCGGTGTGGGGTCTTCCAGGACGGCGTGCAGCCGTTGCAAAACGGCCATGTCGCCGTCGTGGTCGAGGCCGTCGGTGCCCTCTCCGTTGAGCAGGCCCAGGAGCCGCTGCCTGGTCAGGCGCAGCGTCAGGTCCGCCCCGTCGCCCGACGGTGACTCCTGGTGGATCAGGGCGCCGTTGGACATCGTGGTCCGGTGGTGTTTACCGGTGTCGGTGAGGTGCCAGTCAATGGTGAAGCGCTCGTTCCAGGCGCGTGGGCCGTGCACGCGGATGGCGACGGAGTCGAAGATCTGCTCCGGGGTGAGCGCGCGGAGCATGTCCGGCGAGGTGGTTTTGGTCATGCCCGCCGAGGGGTGGCCGGTCAGCTCCATGGCGCCGGTCAGGTAGAAGTTGCGCCAGGTGGCGTTCTCCGCGCCGTGCCCCATCCGGGTGTAGACCTGGGCCAGCATGTTCCGGGCCTGGGCGTTGTCCTGGTCGGCGAACACCGCGTGGTTGAGCAGGGTGGCGGCGAAGCGCAGGTCGCCCTCTCCGATGTAGCGTTCGGCCAGCCGGACCACAGCCGAGGTGCCGCCGAGACATTCGACGTAGCGGCGCGCCTGCTCCACCGGCGGGTGTTCCCACAGGTGGACCGGGTTGCCGTCGAACCAGCCCAGGTAGCGCTGGTAGATCGCTTTGACGTTGTGGCTGACCGAGCCGTAGTAGCCGTGGGTGTGCCAGGCCGCCTCCAGGGCGGGCGGCATCTGCATGGCCTCGGCGATCTCGCTGCCGGTCATGCCGCGGTTCAGCATGCGCAGGGTCTGGTCGTGCAGGTAGGCATACAGGTCGCGCTGCTGGGTCAGGAAGGTGACGATGCTGTCTTTGCCCCAGGTGGGCCAGTGGTGGGAGGCGAAGGCGACGTCCGCGTGGTCGGCGAACAGTGCGATGGCCTCGGTCAGGTAGCGGGACCAGATGCGGGTGTCGCGGACCAGCGCGCCGCGCAGGGTGAGCACGTTGTGCAGGTTGTGGGTGGCGTTCTCGGCCATGCACAGGGCGCGGCGGTTGGGGAACAGGAAATTCATCTCCGCCGGGGCCTCGGTGCCGGGGGTGAGCTGGAAGACGATGCGTACGCCGTCGACCGTCTCCTCCTGGCCGGTATGGGTGATGTCGAGGGTGGGCGGGATGAGCGAGACGGTCCCCGATGAGGTGCCCATGCCGAGCCCGCAGCCGAGCTGCCCTTCCGGGGTACGGGGCAGGAGCTGGCCGTACATGTACAGGGCGCGGCGGTTCATGGCGGTGCCGGCGTAGACGTTCTCGGAGACGGCGTGTTCCATGAAATGAGCGGGGGCGATGACGGGGATGCCGTCGCCGTCGGTGACTCCGCGAGCGCCGCCGAAGTGGTCGGCGTGGGAATGGGTGTAGATGAGACCGGTGACCGGGCGGTCCCCGCGATGGTCGCGGTAGAGCCGCAGCGCGGCGGCGGCGCATTCGGTGGAGATGAGCGGGTCGACGACAATGACGCCGCGTTGCCCTTCCACGAGGGTCATGTTGGACAGGTCCAGGCCGCGCACCTGGTAGATGCCGTCGGTCACCTCGAACAGCCCCTGCTTGGCGCACAGTTGTGCCTGCCGCCACAGGCTCGGGTGCGCGGTGGGAGGGCAGTCGGCGTCGAGGAAATCGTAGGAATCGTTATCCCAGATGACTTTGCCGTCGGCGGCCTTGACCACTGCGGGGGTTAGCTTCGCGACAAAGCCGCGCTCGGCGTTGTCGAAGTCAGTTCGATCGTGAAAGGGAAGGTCTGCCATGCGACGCTGCTGCCCGCGACCGACTTCGATAAGGCAAGAAAAGGGTCAAGGAAGAGCACGTCTCCCGCTTGTGCGCCGGGGTGCTAGGTGCCTGACCTTCGCGTGGCCAGCAGAGCGCGCAGCCGGTCGAGGACGCTGCGGCGGTGCGGATGCGCCGGACGTACCACCGGCTGCAGCTCGGGATGCTCCGTGCGGTAGGCGGCGACCGCCTCGGCCACCCGGTCGTAGAGCCGGATGCGCTGGTGCAGGCCGGTATCGTGCATGAGCGCCCGCACTGAGGTGCGGGTGCGGGCGAGCGCCAGCCCAACGCCGGCCCGGTCGCAGTCGTCGACGACGCGGTGCAGCACTTCGGCGCCGGTGGTGTCCATGTCGTAGACGGCTTCGGCGTCGACGACGATCTGCCGCACCGGCGGGTCGGCGTCGGTCACCAGGCGCTGCAGTTCGGTGCGGAGCACGTCGGCGTTGGCGAAGAACAGCGGCGCGTCGAAGCGGTAGACCACCAGCCCGGGCAGCGTCTCGGCGTCGCGATGGTGGGCGACGTCACGGTAGGCGTGTTCCTCCCCGGTCCGGCCGAGGACGGCCGTGTAGGGCATGACTGCGCGGCGCAGCACCTCCAGCAGCGAGACGACCACCCCGACGACGATGCCCTGGAGCACGCCGAAGGCCAGCACGCCCAGCGCGGTGAGGGCCGCCAGCACGAAGTCGGTGCGGTGGATCCGCCACAGCCTGCGCAAGGCGGCCAGGTCCACCAGCCGGGCCGCGGTGAGGATGATGACCGCGCCGAGCGCGGCCTGGGGCATGTCCCGGATCAGCGGCATCAGCACCAGCAAGGTGAGCACCACGGCCGCCGCGGCGCCGAGCCCGGCCATCCGGGTCCGCGCGCCCGAGCCGGCCAGCAGGGCGCTGCGCGAGTCGCTGCCGTTGGCGGGGAAGCCGCCCAGCAGCCCAGCAGCGGCGTTGGCCGCGGCCAGCCCGAGGAACTCCTGCTGCGCATCGACGTCCTTGCCCTCCTTGGCTGCCATGGCCCGCGCGGTGAGCACGCTGCTGGCGTAGACGAGCAGGGCGATGCTCAAGGCCGGGCCGATCAGCTGCACCGTGCCGGCCAGGGGGTTGGTCAGGCCGGTCCAGGGCAGGCTCGGCATCGGCAGCCCGCCCACGGCCGGGCCGAGGACGTCCAGGCGGTCGTCGAGCCCGGCCAGGGCCACGGCGGCGGTCGCCACAATGAGCACGATCAGTGGGCCGGGCAGGCGCGGGGCGTAGTGGCCGATCAGCAGGACGCCCGCGGCGGTCAGGAGCGCGCATCCGAGAGCCCACACGTTCACGTCCGAAAGGCTGAGCAGCACAGCGACGGCTTTGGCGACAGGCGTGCCGCTCGCGCTGATGCCGGTCGCCTTGCTCAGCTGGCTGGCGATGATCACCACGCCGGACCCGGCCAGGTAGCCGGTCAGCACGGGAGTGGACAGCAGCCGCATCAGCACGCCGGCGCGCGCCACGTACCCGATCATCAGGAAGACCGCGATCAGCAGCGCGAGCTGTGCCGCCATGACGGGATGCTCACTGCCTGGGACAGTGGCGAGCGCGCCGGCCACCACGATCGCCACCGACGACTCCGGGCCGACGTTCAGCAGACGGCTCCCGCCGAAGAACGCATACCCGATCATCGCGCCGAGCGCGGTGTACAGGCCCGACGCCGCCGGCAGCCCGGCCAGCTGCGCATACGCGAACGCCTGCGGCACCAGCACCGCCCACAGCGACAGCGCCGCCAGCAGGTCCGGGCGCAGCCACGCGCGCCGGTAGCCGCGCAGCGCCGCCCAGCCGGGGACGGCGGACCAACTCACCCCCGCTGCCTCCCCTCCTGCGACCGATCCCTGGTTCGTAGCCAAGCCCGGGCCAGAGGAAGCCCGCGAGATCGTCAAGCATCATCCCTGGTCAAAAGGGGTACGCCAGTCGCGAGTGGGAGGAGTGGTACGGTGTGGTTCTCGGGGAACCGCTGCCTTGCGCCGTGTCCGTGGCGATCGGCCTAGCCCTGCCTTGGCGGTGATGGTCGTGCTACCGGTCACCGGCAGGCGGTTGGGCGGGCTGCTACCGTGACCTGGTTCGCCGCGGGCATCAGGGGCCCGCTGAACTGGCCCAGAGAAATCACCGCTGGGGTCACGCTGGCGGCGCTGGCCATCCCGCTCAACATCGGCTACGCACAAATCGCGGGGCTGCCGCCGGTCGTCGGCCTGTACGCCGCCATCGTGCCGATGCTGGTGTTCGCGCTGCTGTGCTCCTCCCGTCAGCTCGTCGCCAGCCCTGATGCGCCCATCGCCGCCCTCATCGCCTCCCTACTGGTCGCGATCGCCGCCCGCCCTGGCAGCCCGCAGTACGCCGAACTGGCCTACGCCCAGGCGCTCGTCTGCGCTGCGGTGTTCCTGCTGTTCTACGCCTTCAAGCTGGGTTTCCTGGCCAACTTCCTGTCCGAACCGGTCCTGGTCGGCTTCATCGCCGGGCTGGCCGTCGAAATTCTCACCAGCCAGGTCGAGAAGATCCTCGGCATCCACACCAGCGCCGAGCGGTTCTTCCCGAAGCTGTGGGAGACCGTCACCAGGATTCCGCAGGCGCATCTGTGGAGCGTCGTCGTGGGGGTCGCGACCATGGTGGTGATCGTCGTCCTGCGCAGGTTCTTTCCTGCGCTGCCGGGCCCACTGATCGCGCTGGTGGCCGCCGCAGCGGTCGTGGCGTGGGCCGGCCTTGACACCCGCGGTGTGTCGGTTCTCGGCCACGTCCCGTCAGGGCTGCCCGTCCCGCACTGGCCGCAGGTCACGCTCGGCCAGTGGGCCGCGCTGGTTCCCGGCGCCATCGCCATCTGCGCCGTCACCCTGGCCGACGGGTTGCTCACCGCCCGCCGCTACGCCGAACAGCACGGCTACCCTCTCGACGCCAACACCGAGCTGCGCGCGTTCGGCCTGGCCAACGTCGCCGCCGGGTTCACCCAGTCGATGACCGTCGGCTCCAGCGCTTCGCGCACCGCCGCCATGGACGCCACCGGCTCCCGCTCCCAAATTCCCAGCGCCGTCTGCGCGATCGTGGTCGCCGTTCTGGTCGCGTTCTTCTCCGGCGTGCTCGCCTACCTGCCCAACACCGCCCTGGCCGGGATCGTCGCCGTCGCCGTCATCCGGCTCATCGACGTGCGCAAGCTGGCCGAGTTGTGGCGGCTGCGCCGCTCGGAGTTCTGGATCGCCGCGGTGTGCCTGCTCGGCGTGCCGGTGCTCGGCTCGCTCACCGCGGTCATCATCGCCTTCCTGCTGTCGGCGGTGGACGTCGTACGGCGCGCCTCCCGGCCCAGCACCGCCACCCTGCGCCCCGGCGAGCACGGCCGCTACGTCCGAGGCCCGGCCGGTGGCCCGCTGGTCGTTTACCGCTTCGAGAGTCAGCTGTTCTTCGCCAACGCCGGCACCTTCAAATCCGAGATCACCCGCCTGGCCGACCAGGGCGCCCGGTGGATCGTCCTGGACGCCGAGGCCGTCACCGACGTCGACACCACCGGCGCCCAAGCCCTGCGTGAGACCACGGACATGCTGCGCGAGCGCGGCGTCACCTTCGCCGTCTCCCGCGCCACCACCGGCCTGCGCCGCCTGCTGGACCACTACGGTTTGACCGGGCTCACCTACTACGACTCCAACGAGGCCGCGGCCGCGGCCTACCGGGAGAGTGACCATGGGTAAGGCGTTCGCCGACATGCTGCCCTACACGCTGGGCCTGATCGTCTCACCGTTCCCCGTCGTGGCCGTCGTCGCCCTGCTGATCAGCGCGAACGGCCGTGCCAAGGCGCTGGTGTTCGAGGCCACCTGGCTGATCATGAGCTGGGTCGTGCTGCTGGTCCTGATCGCCCTGCTGGGCGCGGTCGGTGTCACCGGTCATGCCAGACCCGATTGGGTCGGCTGGATCAGCGTGATCATCGGCGTTTTCCTTTTCCTGATGGTTTTCGCCGGCATCCGCAGGGCGGCCCGCCGCAAGCAGGGCAAGGACCCCGAGGTGCCTCGCTGGATCGCCGCCATGGACACCATGACTCCACCCAAGATCGTGGGCGTGGCGGCCATGCTCATCGTGGTCAACCCGGTCAACCTCGCCTCCCTGGCCGGCGGCGCCATCGCCGCATCCCATGAACCCTTGCCGTTCGGCAGGCAGCTCATCCTCGCGGCCGTGTTCGTCGTCATCGGCAGCCTCGGCGTGCTCGCCCCCTACGCCACCGCGCTCAGCGGCGGCGGCGAACAGCGGCTCCAGCGGATGCGCGGCTGGCTGATCCAGCACAACAGCGCCCTCACGTTGCTGCTGGTTCTGGTGTTCGCCGTGCTGTTCCTCGCCAAAGGCCTACGCGCCCTGCTGACCTGACACCCGGACGATCCCGCCTAGCCTTAGACCGGCGCTAACCGCCTGAGTCTCCGCCCTCATGCTGCAGTTCTTCGAACAGGAAGCCCGCTTCCCCATGCTGGGAGGATGTTCCCAAGCCGGCAGCCGGACCGTCTGCGCCGCCGCCGACTTCGCCCGCCGCACCACCAGCGCAGAACACGAGGCGAAACGATGACCGACACCTCCTGGCTGGGACCCGCCATCGACGTGCGGCCCGTGCTCGCCGAACAGCAAGACGCGTTCATCGAGTTGCTGCGCCAACTCGACGCCGAGGAGTGGAACCGGCCAACAATCTGTCCGGGCTGAACGTCAAAGACGTTGCCGCGCACGTGCTCGGCGAGCATATCGGACGCCTGTCCATCCACCGCGACGGCTTTCATGTCCTGCATCCCGCAGAGGGTGAAGCCTTCCCCGGCTTTCTCGACCGGATCAACGAGGAGTGGGTGATCGCCGTCCGCCGCATCAGCCCGCCGATGCTCATCGACCTGCTCTCAACCTTCGGCGACCAGATCGTGCGTTCTGGCGGACCATCGGCGTGGACGCTCTCGGCGGCCCGGTGCGCTGGGCCGGCGCCGGGCCGCACCCCCTACTGGCTGGACGTTGCCCGCGAATACACCGAGTACTGGACCCACCAGCAGCAGATCTGCGAGGCCACCGGGCGGGCCGGACTCACCGAGTCACGCTACCTCGGCCCGGTCATCGACACTTTCCTGCGGGCCCTGCCCCACACGCTGCGCGACATCGCCGCCCCGCCCGGCGTCGCTGTCCAGGTGAGCGTGACCGGACCCGGCGGTGGCATCTGGACCTGCATCCGCAACCCGGGGCGCTGGGAGCTGCACCACCGGCCACATCCCCAGCCCGCCGCACACCTCGAACTCGACGCCGACACCACCTGGCGGCTCTGCACCCGCGGCATCACCCCCGGGCGGGCGGCAGAACGGGCCCGAATCGACGGCGACGAACATCTCGCGACGGCAGCCCTCCACATCGTTTCGATCATCTGGTCGCCACCGAACCGCGAGACGTTCGGAGCGTTGTGATATCCGATGTCGCCAAAGACCGTCTCCTTCAAGGAGAAGCGCGAGGCGGTCAAGGCGGTCGGCGGGTGAACACCAGCACGGTTTCGGCCCGATCCCTCGCCAGTCGACAGAGCATGAACCACGGTGCAGCCAAAGGTGTGACGATGATCGATGGCGTCGCTCCGCTTGGACGTTCCTCACTCATCACGCCCGGGTGCTGTGCACCTCGGGCACACCAGCGTCCGGGTGTCGTGCTGGCCGGCGGTCATGTCCTTCACCTCGCAGATGGAGGAGCGTCGGCTTGAGCGGGCAGGCGCAGCAGGCCGCCGTCGAAGGCCAGGTGGAACATGGCGCCCAGGCGTACGGCCACGAAGTCGGGGTCGGCCGCGGCGGGAGACTCGCCGCCAGGCCGCATCGCCGCCTCCACCAGGCAGTCGACGACGGCGTGGGCGTGGCCCAGCAGGTAGGCGTTCAGGGTCGTCTTGCGGGACAGCAGCCCGGCCGTCCGGGGCCCGCCGCGTTCCAGGTCCTCGCGGATCCAGGCCACATGGTCGCTGATCGCCGCGCTGAAGCCCGGGTCGGCGGCCGCGCGGGCGTAGACGTCATGGCCGTACAGGGCATACAGCCTCTGCACCGCGAACAGCTCCAGCGGCTCGTCCATGATCTCTTCATGCGCGGGCCTGTCACCGCTTCGCCACCACGCCCGAAGCCAAGACCCCACTCTGCTCATCTGGGCATGATGCGCGCACCGCGCGATGCATGCAAGCACGCGCTGTTAAGGCTGCGGGCCACGTCCTCGGGCCGGTGGCCGTGATGACCCGTTGCGGTGCGCTTTCCCGGGCAGAAGCAGGAGTCGTTGGGCGGAGCCGGAATGGCGCGGCGTCCGCTGCTCCCCCCTGCGCAGCGGACGCCTCGGCCTTTACCCCAGTCCCCCCGACGTGAGGCAAATGACCTGCTGTGTAGGTATCCAAGCCGGAGCAATGCGCCCATCGTGCGCAGGTCAGTTTGGGGATAATCGGACCGCCATCAAGCGTGGAGTTCGGAGTCCTCCAAACGTCCAGCGCTCGGCGCCCACGCGCTGTTGTTCCGGGCTACTGGGACTCGGTCCCAGATCCTAGATCGCCGTTCCCGGCCGCCGCCTGACGGGCCGCCGCCTGACGGGCCGCCGCCTGACGGGCCGCCGCCTGACGGGCGCCTCCTGCAGCGCCTCGATCGCCCGCTCGAGTGATGGCTCCACTCGGAACGCAGCGCGCAGACCAGTGATCGACAGCAGGCGTTCCAGGCGCGGTGGAATGCTCGCCAAGACTAGAGTGCTGTTCTGCTCTCGGCCCTGCTTCAGCAGCTGCACCAGCACGCCCACGCCCGTGGAGTCGCAGAAGGTCACGCCGCCCAGGTCCAGCACCAAACCCTGCGAGGGCGTCTTCTGCCAGGCATCCTTCGCTTGCTGGTGCAGATCGTTCGAGGACGCGTAGTCGAGTTCGCCGGTCGCGCACCACGATGAAGGCGTCGTGCAGGCTGATCGACACGCTGAAGAGCTCCCAGGAGCCGTCTGCTTCGTCCATGGGGACTCACCCTCCCCTGCTCGACGCAGGAGCAACACGCCGACACGGCTCCGCAGGCCCGGTAGGGCCCGACGAGGCGTGGTGCGCCGGCCACGCCATGAACGAAGACCGATACAGGAAAGACGATTCGTAATAGTGTTTTCACCATCAGTACGGTTTCGTCCGATCCGTTCCGTCGCCGGCCGGGACAGGCACGAACCGGTGACAGCAAAGGGCGTAACGATGAACGATGGCGATCGCTCCACCTGGACGTTCCTCACCCATCACGCCCGGGTGCTGGTCGAAATAACCCGCAACCCCGAGGCCCGGATCCGCGACATCGCAGCCCGGATCGGCATCACCGAACGCGCGGTACAGGGCATCATCGCCGACCTGCACCAGGCCGGCTACCTGACCCGCGAGTGCGTCGGCCGGCGCAACCGCTACAGCGTGCACCTGGACCGGCACTTCCGCCATCCCACCGAGGCCGGCCTTCCCGTCCGCCTACTGATCGACATCTTCACCGACCATGACCTGCCGCATCCCGCGGCCGCCCGGCCACGAGATGGTGGCGACCCGAACTGACCACGCGGCAGAAGTCCGGGCGCTTGCGGCGAGCATCGAACCATAGCCAAGAGCGCGCTGCAGCGTCGTCGCGGCCATCCAGCACCTGCAACGTCCGCGCAACCTGGCCGGCCCCATACGCGCACGTGCGTGAGGCGGGGAGCCCATCCCGGGGTGGCTAGGACGGTTCCATTCGGCCCCACTTGACGGCTTGAACTGGACCCACTTAACGATCTTCGGCGGATCGGGCGGACGGCTTGAGTTGGCCCCACCTTGGACCAGCCAGAGAGACCGACGACGATACGGTCTAGCGAGACGGAGATGATGACCGGGAACCTGGGGCAGGCCCGCAAGCTCTACCAGCAGGCCATCGAGACCGGTGATCCCGGCGCGGCGGCCCAAGCGCTCAAAGGCTGGGGCGACCTGGAAGTCAGCGCGGGCGACCTTGAACGAGCCCGCCAGCTCTACAAGCAGATCCTTGGCATCAAGTAACCCCCGAGCCTGGCAAGTGAGGCGACCCTCTCCACGTGGCAAGCACTCGCTGTAAAGACTGCGGGCCAAGTCCTCGGGTCTGATCGTCCCGCACAGCGGGCGAACGGTCGGCAGGTCAGCGATCGAGGTCTGCTCGCCGGGCGGCGAGCTCGTCCTTGGCTGCCGCCTCCATGCTGGTCAAGCGTGTGCGGACTTCCGCGAACTGCTCATCGATGTGCGCACGCAGGTCCTCCAGCGCGGTAGTGGGGGCGGGAGCCGGGTGGACATGCACCGTGGGTCGGCGGTTGATGCCCCGAAAGGCGAACACCGAGAGCACGCCCCAGTACAGGACGGCGATGCCCGCGGCGAGCATGCGCCCACTGGCCGGGCTGGCGCTGTAGACCATAGCGACGGTGCCGGCTCCGTACAGAACCCAGGCCAGGCGTGCGCCCCAGGAGCGCGCCAGCCAGCACAGCAGCCACAGGAACGGGCCGGTCACCGTCCAGGCCGACCAGATCGCCGCCGCCCCCGTGGGCAGGCCCGCGGCATGGGCGGTGATGTAGGCGTGGACCGGCGTGGTGACGACCTCGGTCAGGTGCCAGTCGGCCACCCGCTCCAGCGCCCATGTCAGCCCGGTGACCAGGCCGCCGGCCATGCCCTGGACGATGGCGCCCAGCACCGCGATGACCAGCCACAGCAGCGTGACCGTGATGAGGGCCACGGCCGCGGCGCAGACGGCGATGACCGAGAACTTGGCGATCTCGGCCTCGCGTGGGTCTTCAGCGAACCGGTCTTTCGCCCACTCCTGAAGGCTTCGGTATCGATCGACAATCCAGTCGGCGACGTCCACCAGCATGCGGAACCTCCTTCACGCGATTGGGGGTGCGGGTGTCTTCACGATGGTCTCCCGCACGCGAGCACGCTGCCTCCCAAACGCCTGCAAGCCGCCACAGAGCGTGACCGGTTTCCGCTTTATGTCCAGGCCCAAGTTCTTCTTGCCGAAGGCACAGTGATCGTCCTCTACACCGACGGACTGATCGAGACCCGCGAGAGCGACCTCGAGGCGGGCATGGACCGCCTGCGCTCCACCCTCTCCCAGGAATCATCCCTCCAGCTGGAGCAGTTCTGCACCAACGTCGTCGCCACCATGGTCGGAGACACCTCCGAGGACGACGTCGCCCTCCTCATGGCCCGTACCGTGAACGCGGTGTCCTAAGACGCCTGCCCACCGCTTGAGTGATCGGGGGTGTGAGCGAGGAATGCGTCCTGAAAACGCTGGAGCTGCTGAGCGCGGCCGACTGCCGCGAGATCGTCACGCATGAGCGCACCGCGCTGAACGACGGCCCTGGCTTTGGGCTGCGCTGCCGGCGGCTGCTATTGAGGAGGCGAGCCCGTATCGAGGTCGATCCTGCGGCGGCGGACGCGAGTTGCGTCGCGAAGCTGCGAGAGCCGGCAGGGCGAAAGGCGCGATTGTCGCGCCAGACAGGATCCGGGCGACGATCGAGAAGGCGGGCAGCACCGGATACGAGCGCGCGACCGATCACGTCATGGGAGTCTGCGGCTACAGCACCGGACCGGTGTGGCAAGGTGGCGCGGGCTAGTCGCGGGCGAGCATGGCCATGCCTTCGAGGTCGTGGTCGACATAGTGGTCACCGCTGACGTTGACGGTCACCTTCTTGATCGTGCCGCCGGTGAACGGGAACGGCGCCGTGTAGTCGCTGCTCACCGGATCGGCGGAGTCGCGTCCCACGCACAGGCCCTCGCCGGCGAGGGCGAACTTGCCGGGCTGGGTGCGCATCTCGCCTTCCGCGACCACCTGGTCCCCGACGAACAGCCGCAGCCTGCCGCGGGCCACTCCTTGCGGTTGTTCACCGTCCTTGGCGAATTCCACGCCGACGACAAGGGAACCGGTGGGCAGCGGCCGGTCGGAGACGAAGGTCTGCTCGTCGGAGCCGAGGAAGTTGTAGCAGTAGCGAAGCTCGTCGTCCTTGATGAACAGGGTGTGCCCGCCGAACCTGGATCCCTGCGCGAAGATCACCCCATCGGGTGAGTCGACGTCGAGCTCGGCTCTGATCGAGAAGGGCCGGTTGCGGATGTTCGCGGCCACGCCTTCAGGCACGTCGGAGGTGCCGGGGTAGTAGACGTAGGTGTCGCGCGGCTTGGCGGGGAGCGGGCGTTCGATGGCGAGTTGTTCGCGTGGTGTCCGGTCGTCCAAGGGGAAGGCGCCGTTGGCGCCCGCCTCGGCGAACCAGAGCTCGACCAAGTGGCGTGCCTTGTCCGGGTGTTCGGCCGCCAGATCACGGGTTTCGGCTCGGTCCTCTTCCACGTGGTAGAGCTCCCATTCGTCGGCGGTGAAGTTGCCTTTGCCGCTGAGCGCTCCGTGGCGGGCCACGACCTTCCAGCCGTCGTGGTAGAGGGCGCGGGTACCGAGCATCGCGTAGTACTGGGTGATGCGGGTGCTCGGGGCCTGCGGCGCGTCGAAGCTGTAGGCCATGGACGTGCCGTGCATCGGCGACTGGGTGTGCCCCTTGATCTGCCGGGGTGGTTCGATGCCCAGGAGGTCGAGTACGGTGGGCACGATGTCGATGGCGTGGTGGTACTGGTCGCGCACCTGGCCGCCGACGTCTTTGAGACGGGCGGGCCAGCTGATGATCAGCGGGTCGGCGATGCCGCCTTCCAGGGTGTAGCGCTTGAACATCTTGTACGGCGTGTTGAAGGCCCAGGCCCAGCCGGTCGGGTAGTGGTTGTAGGTGTCCGGCCCGCCGAGCTTGTCCAGCTTGGCCATGTTCTCGGCGGGGTCCTCGGGCCAGCCGTTGAAGAACTTGTTCTCGTTGACCGAACCGCCCGGCGAGCCTTCGCCGCTGGCGCCGTTGTCGGAGACGACGACCACAATGGTGTTGTCCAGCTGTCCCGACTCCTCCAGGTAGTCTAGGAGCCTGCCGATCTGGTGGTCGGTGTAGGCGCAGAAGCCGGCGAACACCTCGGCCATCCTGCAGAACAGGCGGCGCTCGTCCTCGCTGAGCGAGTCCCACGGTGTGACCTGATCGCCGGGGGCGATGACGTCGGTCGCCGGCCAGGGGTTGATCGGGGAGAGTTCGGTGCCGGCCGGCACGATCCCGTGCTCTTTCATGCGCTCCAGGACGATCTCACGGTAGCGCTCGTAGCCCATGTCGAAGACGCCCTGGTACTTGTCGATCCATTCCTTTGGCGCGTGGTGCGGGGCGTGGTTGGCGCCAGGCGCGAAGTAGCAGAACCACGGCTTGTCCGGGTCCACGTGGCGGATGTCGCGGATGAACTCGATCGCGCGGTCGGCCAGATCCTTGGACAGGTGGTATCCCTGCTCGGGGGTGTACGGCTGATCGACGAAGTGCTGGTCGTAGGTCAGGTCGGGGAACCACTGGTTGGTCTCGCCGCCCAGGAAGCCGTAGAAGCGCTCGAAGCCGCGGCTGGTCGGCCAGGTCCTGCGCGAGCCGGCCATGCTCGACTCGGTCTCCGGCGTCAGGTGCCACTTGCCGATGCACAGGGTGGAATACCCGTGCTCCACCAGAATCTCGGCGAGGGTGCCGTTCTCCGGAGGGATCACTGCACTGAGGCCGGGGAACCCGTTGGCTCCCTCCACGATGCAGGCCATGCCGTTGCTGTGGGCGTTGCGGCCGGTCAGCAGGCTGGAACGGGTCGGCGAGCAGAGCGCGGTGGTGTGCCAGTTGCTGAAGCGCAGGCCTGTGTTCGCCAGCCGGGTCATGTTCGGCGTCTCCACCAGGCCGCCGAAGGTGTCCCAGGTCGCGATGCCGGTGTCATCCCAGACGATGTAGAGCACGTTGGGCGACCCCTCGCGCGCTCGCGGAGGCAGGAAGGGATCCCAGTCCGGAACGGAGTCGCGAACGTCGAGATTGATCACGCCGTTGAATGTGCAGTTCACGCGTTCCTCCCGTATCGCCACCTGATGCCAGGCCTTCCCGCGGCCCGTTCGAGGGCAACGCGGTGTTCGCTCAACGGAGGTTCAAGCCCCCGGGGGCTCGGGCCGATGCGGCCGAACGCTCTGCCAGTTCGAGCCGTTCGTGCCCAGTCGGCGGAGCCCGGACGCGGGTGATGCGCAGGATGTCGTCGTCATAAAAGGGCTCGGGCGGCAGGATCTGACGCGGCGGGAACGGGGTGGTGGTTCGACATCGTGCCTCCTGCCACGATGGTTGGTGGCCGAGCATGATCTGTGCTGGGCCGGACCCGTCCAGAATACCGGAAGCAATTTTCCGGCATCGAGTGGCCGCGTTGGTGGAGCCCGAGCGCGTGGGCGCGTGCGGCCGGCGTCGGGACGGTGCGTGGGCCGTGGCCTGATACCCAGTAGCCTGCGGCCATGACTGAGATCCTGAGGCTGACGCCCGATGATGCGTTGGCGATGCTGCTGGAGGGTAATCAGCGGTTCGTCGCCGGTGCGCCGGAGCACCCCAACCAAGATGCTGCACGCCGCGCCGAGACGGCGCCGGCGCAGAGCCCGTTCGCGGTGCTGTTCGGGTGCTCCGATTCCCGGCTGGCCGCCGAGATCATCTTCGACCGGGGCCTGGGTGATCTGTTCGTGGTCCGCACGGCCGGGCACGTGGCCGGCACCGAGGTGCTGGGCAGCATCGAGTTCGGGGTGAGCGTGCTGGGCTGCCCGCTGATCGTGGTCTTGGGCCATGAGTCGTGCGGGGCCATCGCGGCGGCCTGCGCCGCCGCGGACGGCGGCAGCACTCCGGCCGGTTTTGTCCGTGACGTCGTCGAGCGGGTGATGCCGAGCGTGCTGGCGGCACGCGCCGCCGGGCACGATCAGGGCGAGCAGATCCTGCATGAGCACATCCGGCACAGCGCCGGCCTGCTGCTCGAGCGCTCTCGCGTGCTGGCCGAGCGGGTGGCCGATGGCCGCCTGGCGGTGGTGGGCCTGTCGTATCGGCTGGCCGATGGCAGTGCGCGGCTGGTCGCCGCGCATGGCCTGAGCGGGGCTGCGGTCTAGATACGCCTCTGGGTGGCGGCCCCTGTTTGCCTGGGCGAGCAGGGCGCTGCACGTGCCCGGGCAGGGGGCTGGGCCCTGAAGGGGTGGCGGCGCTGCCGGCTGCTCTACCTCGCGGGCGGGGCACCGGACCGTCATTGATCATCGTCGCGTCGCTGTGCGCGGAATGCGGCGGCAAACAGCAGGGGAAGGATGGCGAGGGTGATGGCGAGACCTGGTGACATCGACAGTGCCGTGGACAGGGCGGCCATCGGCAGCGCGGCCGGGGTGCTGCGCAGCGGAGGTCTGGTGGCGTTTCCGACCGAGACCGTCTACGGCCTGGGCGCCAACGCTGCCGACGGTGCCGCCGTCGCGCGCGTCTTCCAGGCCAAGGGCCGCCCGCCCTCCCAC
>NZ_POUD01000330.1 GCF_003236395.1 Nonomuraea aridisoli
GCCCCGAGCAGGTCACGGCCGCGCTGCTCGCCCACCTGCCCGCCACCTCCGGCATGCGGGTGCGGCGCGAGGTGCTCGGCGACGCCCACGTGGACCGCGCCGCCGCCCGCACCACCGGCTTCACCCGCGACTTCCAGGACTTCATCACCCGCTACGCCTGGGGCGAGATCTGGACCCGCCCCGGCCTCGACCGGCGCACCCGCAGCTGCATCACCCTCACGGCGCTGGTGGCGCGCGGCCACCTGGACGAGCTGGCCATGCACGTGCGCGCCGCCCTGCGCAACGGGCTCACCCCCGACGAGATCGGCGAGGTGCTCCTGCAGAGCGCCGTCTACTGCGGTGTCCCCGCCGCCAACGCCGCCTTCGCCGTCGCGCAGCGCGTCCTCACCGAGACAGCAGAGGAAACCCCATGACCATCTCCCGCGAGCTGCTGATCGACGGCAAGGCCGTCCCCGCCGCCTCCGGACGCCTCACCCAGGACGTCAGCCCCTACACCGGCGAGGTCTACGCGACCGTGGCCGCCGCCGGCGTCGAGGACGTCACCCGCGCCGTGGACGCCGCCGAGGCCGCGTTCGACGCCTGGACCGCCCTCAGCCCCTTCGCCCGCCGCACGATCTTCCTGCGCGCCGCCGACCTGCTGCAGGAGCGCGCCGAGGAGATCATCGCGCTGATGGCCGCGGAAGCGGGCGGCACCCGGCCGTGGGCCGGGTTCAACGTCGCGCTGGCCGCCGACATGCTGCGCGAGGCCGCCGCCTCGATCACCGCGCCGCGCGGTGAGGTGCTCACCGCCCAGGAGGAGGGCGTGCTCGGCCTCGCCTTACGCGAGCCGGTCGGCGTGGTCGCCGCCTTCTCCCCGTGGAACGCCCCCGTCATCCTCGGCGTGCGCTCCGTCGCCGCCGCCCTCGCCGCCGGCAACACCGTCGTCATGAAGCCCAGCGAGGACGCCCCGATCGCCTGCGGGCTGCTCATCGCCGACGTGCTGCACGGGGCCGGGCTGCCCGCCGGGGTGCTCAACGTGGTCACGAACGACCCGGCCGACGCCGCCGAGATCGCCGAGGCGCTCATCGCCGACCCCCGGGTGCGCGCCGTGAACTTCACCGGCTCCACGAACGTCGGCCGCATCATCGGCACCCACGCCGCCCGCCACCTCAAGCCCGCCGTGCTCGAACTCGGCGGCAAGAACGCCATCATCGTCCTGGACGACGCCGACGTGGACTACGCGGTCGACGCCGCCGCGTTCGGCGTGTTCATGAACGCGGGACAGATCTGCATGTCCGGCGACCGCATCCTCGTCCACGAGTCGCTGGCAGAGGAGTTCACCCGCAAGTTCGCCGCCAAGGTCGCCGCGCTGCCGTCCGGCGACCCGGCCGACCCGGCGACCGTGATCGGCCCGCTGGTCGGCCCGGCCGCCGCCGCCCGCGTCGCCGCCCTCGTACGCGACGCGGTCGCCAAGGGCGCCACCGTGGTGACCGGCGGCGGCGAGCCCGAAGGCGCGCTGCACCCGGCGACCGTGCTGACCGGGGTCCCGCGGGACGCCGCGCTGTACCACGCCGAGGCGTTCGGGCCGCTGTGTGTGATCGCGACGTTCGCCACCGACGACGAGGCCGCCGCCCTGGCCAACGACACCGAGCACGGCCTCACCGCCGGGATCATCACCGAGAACGGCACCCACGGGCTGCGGCTGGCCCGCCGCCTGAAGACCGGCATCGTGCACGTCAACGACCAGTCGGTCGCCGACGAGCCGCAGGCCCCGTTCGGCGGCTTCCGCGCCTCCGGCTACGGCCGTTTCGGCGGGCGCTGGGGCGTGGAGGCCTTCTCGAACACGCGCTGGCTGACGCTCGCCACCCAGCAGGCCCACTACCCGTTCTGAGCGGGCTGACAGGCGGTGAGGTCAGGAGGCGCGCGCCGCGTCGTACGCCTCGCGGGCCTCGAAGACGTCGCCCATCCGGTCCTGCACCCACCGGGTCAGCCCCCACACCTGCTGGGCCACCTCGCGGCCCAGCGGTGTCAGGGAGTAGTCGACGCGCGGCGGGATGACCGGCTTGGCGTCGCGGTGCACGAACCCGTCGCGCTCCAGCGTCTGCAGGGTCTGCGCGAGCATCTTCTCGCTCACGCCGCCGATCGTGGAGTCCCGGCGGACGCCGTCACGGCCGTGGCCCGCAGCCGCGAGAAGGCCGCCGATCTGGCGGCGAAGGGCGTCCGCGTGCACGTCGCCGACTACGACCGGCCTGAGACGTTCGCGGGGGCGTTCGGGCCCGAGGACCGCGTGCTGCTCATCTCCGGCACCGACGTGGGCCGCCGCGCCGCCCAGCACGCCGCTGTGATCGACGCGGCCGCGGACGCCGGCGTGGCCCAGCTGGCGTACGTCGGCGTCTTCGGCGGTCCCGAGGCCGGCTTCCGGCTCGCGGACGACCACCGCGAGACCGAGAAGCTCGTCCTCGCCTCCGGCCTGCCGTACACCTTCCTGCGCAACAACTGGTACACCGAGGCGCCCGCATTCACCCCCGACCTGCCCCGCATCCTGGAGCGCGGCGCCGTCGTCAACGCCGTCACCCCGGGCAGCCGCCTCGCCACCGCGCCGCGCGCCGACTACGCCGCGGCCGCCGCCGTCGTCCTGCGCACCGAGGGACACCTGAACACGGCGTACGAGCTGGGCGGCGACACCGCGTGGACGTTCGACGAGTTCGCCGAGGAGGTGTCGCGCCAGACCGGCAAGAAGGTCGTGCACACGTTCGTCACCCCGGCCGAGCAGCAGGCGGCGCTCGTCGCCGCCGGGCTCCCGGAGGCGCTCGCCGAGATCCTGGTGGACGTCGACGTCGCCATCAGCCGTGGCGCCCTCGCCGCCACGCCGGGGGACCTGTCGCGCCTCATCGGCCGCCCCACGACGCCGCTCGCCACCACCGTCGCCGCGGCCCTGGCCCCCTGACCCCGGACATCCCGGCTTACCCTGGACGGATGAGTCGCGTGGAGACGCGGGAGCTGGAGTGCTTCGTGGCCGTCGCGGAGGAGCTGCACTTCGGCCGGGCGGCTGAGCGGCTCGGCGTCGCGCAGCCGTTGACGTCCCGGACCATCGCCCGGCTGGAACGCCGCCTCGGCGTGCGATTGTTCGAACGCACCAGCCGCCGTGTCGAGCTGACCGCCGCGGGCCGCGTCCTCCTCTCCGAGAGCCGCCGGGCGCTGGACGCCGTGGACGCCGCCGTACGCCGGACCCAGCGGGCGGCCCGCCGACGGCGGCTGGTCGTCGCCACCCGCGCCGGAACCGGCTCCGGGCTCCTGGCGGGGACGCTGCGCGCGTACGAGGGGCTGCCCGGCGCGGTGGCGGTCGAGGTCGTCTTCACCCCTGACCAGGTGGCCGCGCTGCGCACCGGCGCCGCGGATCTCGCGTTGATGTGCGGTCGTGGCGAGCTCGACGGGCTGGCCCGCGCCGAGTTGACCCGCGAGTCGTCGGTGGCGCTGCTGCCGCCCGGCCACCGCCTCGCCGGGCGGGCCGCGCTGACGCATGCCGACCTGGCCGGGGAGGCCGCCTACCGCGACCACCGCCCCGACGAGTCCCTCGACCAGATCGTCGAGCTCGTCTCGTACGGCCGGCTCATCGCGGTGGTCGGGGCGAGCGCCGCCGACCGGATCGGCGACTCGGTCGCGGCGGTGCCCGTACCGGATCTGCCGGACACCCGGGTGGTGCTCGCGTGGCGGGACGACACCCCCGACGCGGCGCGCGCCCTGTTCGTCCGAACGGCGACGGTCGGCTATGCCCACCGGTTCCCCGCCGGAGAGGGAGCTCCTGCGTTGCCCGGCTGTGACCCGCCTTCGGCATGATCACCGACCATGAAACGAACGATCATCACCCTCGCCGCCTGCGGGTCGCTGCTGGCGACCGCCACCCCGGCGGAGGCCGCCCCCAAGGACCCCGCACGCGCGCTGAAGGCCCAGCTGAAGTCGGGCCACGGCGTGCGCTTCACCGAGACCACCACCATCGCCACCCCGTCCGGCGGCGACAGGACCAAAATCCAGGACCGCAAGGGCACCCTCCAGTTCTCCGCCAAGGGCATCGCGGCCTCCGACATCACGACCACACGGGTCGGCGCGCCCCGCGAGCGCGTCGTCACCGTCGGCAGGACCAGCTACGTCTCCGGCGGCATCCTGTCGGAACAGCTTCCGCCCGGCGCGAGCTGGAACAAGACCGGCTACATGCCCGGCGGCGCCGGCGGCTTCCACGGTCAGGTCATCAACCCGGCCGAGCCGAAGACCCTGGCCATGCTGGTCAAGAAGGGCAAGCCGAGCAGGAGCACGATCACCGGGAAGATCACCTTCAAGGACCTGGCGAAGGTGTCGACCTGGTTCGACGCCTCGGTGCCGCTGCGCATGCACAACGACACCACGGTCTCCTACACCCTGACGCTCACCTCCGCCGGGCTGGTCAGCAGGGTGAAGAGCTCCTACGCGGCGACCGGGGTCATCGACGCGAACGGCCGTGACGGCAAGGTCATCACGATCGACAGCCGCTTCACCGGATGGGGCGCCAAGGTGTCGATCAAGGCGCCCGACCCCGGTTCGGTGGCCGACCTGAACGACTGATCGCCGGTCTTCTCCAGCCTGCCGGCCAGCGCGGGTGATGCGTTCGGCGGTCACGCGGATGCGCGTCGTATGGGTGGTGCGCGCCACATCGGCCGGCGCCGTCCAGGCACTGGCCGAGCGCGGCCGGAGTGTCGCCGCCCGGTGCGGTGCCTAGGCGGCGACGAGTCCGAAGCCGAGCTGTGTCGCGCCGCCGTCGCAGGCCAGCTCCACCCCCGTGATGTACGAGCTCTCCGGCGAGGCCAGGAACAGCGCGGCGGCGGCCTGCTCCTCGGGCCGGGACATCCGGCGCATCGGGATCGCCGCCGCGTGCTCGGCCCGCCACCGCTCGCGCCGCCGCGTCCAGCCCGGACGCCTCCAGCGAGGCGTCCATCGCGGGCCTCTCCGTGGCGCCCGGGGCCAGCGCGTTGACCCGGATGCCGCGCCCGCGCAGCTCGCCGGCCCACGACCGGGCGAACGAGCGCACCGCCGCCTTCGACGCCGAGTACACGCTCAGCCCCGCCTGCCCGCTGCTCGACGCCATCGACGTGACCAGCACGATCGAGGCGCCATCGTTCAGGTACGGCAGCGCCTCCCGCAGGGTGAACACGGTGCCCTTCACGTTGATCGCGAAGATCCGGTCGAGATGCTCCTCGGTGACGTCCTCCAGCGCGGCGAACTCCCCGGCGCCGGCGTTGGCCACCAGGGCGTCGACGCGGTTGCCGTCCGCGGCCACCCTGGCGTACACCTCGGCCATGTCCCGCTGCCTGGTGACGTCACCGCGGAGGCCGACGGCGCCGTGGCCGATCTCCGCCACCGCCGCGTCCAGCTCCGCCTGCCTGCGTCCCGTGATGTAGACGTGTCAGTGGTCATGTGCGGAAACATCCCGTAGTCCACCACCGGCGCGGCGCCCTACCAAGGGGCGATCGGGCATCGGCCGATGCGTCAGGAGCATGGATCGCCGTTCAGTCGAAGACCTTCACGTTGTCGCCCGGGGGATGCGTGCACTGCCCGTGCGGGACGGACGCGCCCGTGACGCGCGCGCACGACCAGCCGGTGCCGCGGACCTGGACGAGGAAGTACGGCATTCCGTCCGCGGGCGCCGCCGCCGGGACGTGCTTCTGGTAGGCGCCGGCCACGTCCAGCGCGAGCGCGCACGCGGCCGGCCGGTCCGCAGCCAGGCCCGGGTCGGTCATGTGAGTGGTCACCTGCGCCCCGCCGGCCGCCGTGCCACAGGAGAAGTCGCGCGCGCCCACCCGGTCGCCGGGTCGCTGAGCACCGGCCTGGCCGGTCTGCCGGGCGTCGTGCGTCTTCTGGTCGGCCTGCCGGGCGTGGTGGGCGGCGTGCGCGCCCGGGTGCGCCGCGGTGGTGAACGCCGCCGCCAGCACGAGGGCCGTGACGGAACGCGTCGTGATCTCGGCCATGTCATTTCCCCCCGAAGTCCAGAAATTTCCGGACGTCGTCAGATGGGTGTGGAACGCGGATCGCGTCCCCGGTCATGGCGTCATGGACTCCTTCTCCCGTATCTCTCCACGATGCCGCCCCGGACGCCCGCCGCAGGTCACGCCCGCGTGCGGACTGACCAACCTCCTCTTTGCCGCGAACGGCGAACGGCGATCCAAACCCCGCCCACGGTCACAGCCCGCGCCGCCCGGCGACCAGGAGGCGGGCGGCCACCACGGCGAGGCAGGCGACGGCGGCCGTCACCAGCCACACCATGAACGTCGGATAGAGATACGCCAGCTGCACCCAGGACGCGTCCCGGCCCCGCGCCAGCACCCGATGGATCGGCGCCATCGTCACGCACACCACCGCCGGCACCAGGTACGGCGCCAGCCGCCACCACCTCCGCCCGGTCCACTGCCGGGCACGGACGACGCCCCGCACCGCGAGCGCGACGGTGACCAGGGTCAGCAGCGCGAAGAGCCCGTCGGTGAGGAGGTAGGGCGTGCGGGAGGGCGGCTGAGGGGCGCGCCCCTCGACGAGGGCGACCAGGCCGGCCATGAGCTCGTGAGCGTCGGAGTAGGCCATGCCGGTGTTGGCCATGACCGCGATGCCGTGCCCCGTGCCGGGCATCAGCAGCTGGTGCGCGGTGGAGGTGAACAGGTCGCCACCATGCTCCAGGACGGGCGTGCCGCGTTCGGTCTCGTCGAGCATCCAGCCGAGGGCGTAGTCCTCGTTCCGCGCGGACGGCGTGCGCATCTCCCGGACACTCCGGGGTGGCAGGACCCCGGTGTGCTGCGCGATCAGCCACCGGCCCATGTCGTGGGCGGTGCTGAGCACCCCTCCCGACCCGTTGCCGAACCCCGCGGGCTCCGGCAGCGCGACGGCCCGGCCCAGGACGTACAGGTGGCCGCGGGCGCCGCCGGGCAGGTCGCGGTCGGTGTCGACGGTGGTGCTGCGGCGCATGCCGAGCGGCTCGAACACGTGCGCGTCGAGGTAGTCCGCGAACGGCCGGCCGCTGACCACCTCGACGAGCCGCGCGGCGACCTGGTAGTTGGTGTTGTGGTAGCTGAAGGCGGCGCCGGGCTCCGTGGCGAGCCGCGCCGTCCTGAGCCGGGCCACGGCGCCTTCGAGCGTCTCCGGCTGGGGCAGGCTCTTCTCGCGGAAGGCCGAGTCGGCCATGCCGGAGGTCTGGTGGAGCAGCTGCCGTACGGTGATCCTCGCGGCCCGCGGGTCCGCCATGGTGAACTCGGGCAGATAGCGGCGCACCGGCTGGTCGAGGGCCACCTTGCCCTGCTCGGCGAGCTGCAGGACGGCCAGGGCGGTGAACGACTTGCTGACCGAGGCCATCGCCATGGGGGTGCCGGCGGTGACGGGCTCGCCGGTGGCGGTGCGGCCGTACCCGGCGGCGTGCACGACCCGGTCGCCCTCCGTGATCACCACCGCGACCCCGGGCAGTCCCGTGGCCGCGCGGTACCGCTCGACGTAGGCGTCGACGGAGACCGGGAGGGCGGGGGACAGGGCGAGGCAGATCGCCGTAAGGGTGGTGAGCATGCGCCGACGCTAACGACGCCCCCGGCCGCACACCATTGCGGCGAACCGCCGCCTTCGTTACGGGAAACCGTAGCGGAGGGCGTGCGGGCGGTATTCGCCGTACGGCTCGGCCTCGTGCAGGGCGGCCAGGAAGGACGCGGGGCCGTCGAAGTCCGGCATCTCCAGGTAAGCGGCGCCGACCCCGGCCGGGTCGTGCGCGTCCGAGCCCACCGTGCCCGGCAGCCCGTACGCCCGCGCCGTGCGCAGCGCGGCCAGGTTGTGCTCATGGTCGGGGGTCTTCGCGTTGAACACCTCCACCGCGTCGATCATCCCGGCGGCGCACATCGCGTCGAGTCGCGCGCCGGCCCCGAACCGGTGCGGATCGTAGGGATGCGGCGCGCACACGATGCCGCCCTGGCCCCGGACCCGCTCGACCACCTGCTCGGCCGGCAGCACGTACGGCACCCGTTCGGTGAGGAAGAGGCCGATCAGCTCGCCGGAGCCGGTCCGGATCTCCTCGCCCGGCACCACCCGGGCGCCGACCGCGCGGGAGAGCTCCTCGGCGCCGCCCGCCAGGTGGTTGTGGTCGGTGACGCAGACCACGTCGATCCGCAGGGCCGCCACGCGCTCGGCCAGCTGGTCGAGCGTCATGACGGAGTCGCCCGAGGCGACGGTGTGCAGGTGGCAGTCGACGCGTACCCGGCCCGGCCGGACGGGCCGGGCCGGTCGCGGTGCGGAGATCACGGCGTACGGGACGGTCAGGACGACAGGCCGAGCTCGGCCAGCAGCTCCTGGGAGTAGGCGATGCGGCCGGTCAGCTTGTCGGGCGGGGCCTGGCACAGGGCGAGCGCGGCGGCGGCCATGACCTGCGGCGGTTCGGCGTTCGGGTCCTCCTCCGTGGTCAGCCGGTGGAAGAGCGTGCCGGGGGTGGGCACCACCTTGGTCGGGGCGAGCGAGTTGACCGCGATGCCGTCGGCGTAGAGCTCGGCGGCCAGGCCCGTGGTGAAACGTTCGAGCGCCGCCTTGCACATGCCGTACACCGTGGCGCCCAGCCCCGCGTGCGGCCCCGGCGGCATGGTGGGGTGGCGGGCGGCGATCGAGGAGATGTTCAGGATCCAGCCCTGCCCGCGCGCCCGCATGCCGGGGATGACCAGCTGCGCCAGATGCGTCGGCGCCGTCACCTGCACCTCGAACATCAGCGCGTACCGGCGCGCGGTGAAGTCCGCCACCGGCGTGAAGTACGTGACGGCGGCGTTGCTGACCAGGATGTCGATGTCGCCGTAACGCTCGCGCACCTGCTCGGCCAGCCGTTCCCGGTCCTGCGGCACGGACAGGTCGGCCTGGAACGCCTCCGCCGTCCCGCCCGCGGCGCGGATGCCCGCGATGGTGTCCTCCAAGGTGCCGGGCAACCGGCTGGTGCCGGGCGAGACCGTCCGCGCGCTGGCCGCCACCCGCGCGCCCGCCGCGGCGAACTCCGCCGCTATGGCGGCGCCGATGCCTCTGCTGGCCCCGGTCACCAGCGCGACCTTGCCGTCGAGTACGCCCATCATGCTCCTCCCGCACGGCCGAGCGGCACGTTTTAGAACTTAGTTCTGGAATCAGCTTCACCACGCGACACCACCGCTGTCAAGCGGCCACCGGCCCGAGCGCCCGCGTTGTGGCACATCACGGTCAGCTCCAGCCGTGCCGTCCCGGCCGGATGTCGAAGGCGGCGGGCATGGGGGGTCACTTGGGGG
>NZ_POUD01000331.1 GCF_003236395.1 Nonomuraea aridisoli
GGGGTCAGGGGTCGGTCAGGCATCGGTCTTTCCTGAGACGAGGTCGTGGGCGACGGCGCCCGCGCCGACCACGCAGACGCCCGCGCCGAGCCGGGCCGGCTCGATACGGACGGCGCGGGCCGCGGGCGGCATGGCGTCGCGGGCTACGGCGGCGGCCACGGGGTCGAGGAGCCGGGCGCCCGAACGGGTGACGCCGCCGCCGAGGACGACGAGCTCGGGCTCGAACGCGTTCACCAGGTCGGTGAGCGCGCTGCCGAGCGCCCATGTGGTCTCGTCCCAGATCTCCGCGGCGAGCGGGTCGCCGGCCGCGGCGGCCAGGGAGACGTCCTCCGCGGTCGGGAGCTCGATCGACGACAGGGACGAGGGGCGGCCGGCGGCGAGGGCCTCGCGGGCCCGCTCGGCGATGGCCGTCCCGGACGCGTACGCCTCCAGGCAGCCGTTCCTGCCGCACGTGCAGGGGCGGCCGCCGGGGCGCACCATCACGTGTCCGAGCTCGCCGCCGTTGCCCGCGGCGCCCCGGTGCAGGCGCCCGCCGATGACGGAGCCGCCGCCGACGCCCGTGGAGATCGTGAGGTAGAGCATCGTGGTGGTGCCGCGGCCGGCGCCGTAACGGTGTTCGCCCAGCGCCGCGGCCGTGGCATCGTTCTCAATGACCGCGGCGACGCCGAACGCCTCCGCGGCCAGGGCGACCACCGGGACGTCGATCCACCCCGGCAGGTGGGGCGGGCACTGCACCACGCCGGTGGCGGTGTCGAGGGGGCCGCCGCAGGAGATGCCGACGGCCGCGACCTCGGGCGCGCCGGCCTCCGCGACCGCCTTCCTGCCCAGGTCGAACAGCCTGGACAGGACGCGCCGCGGCCCCTCTTCCCGGCGGGTGGGGGCGAGCTGCCAGCCGTGGATCAGGCCGTCGCCCGTGACGACGCCCGCGGCCAGTTTGGTGCCGCCGATGTCGAGCGACAGGACAGGGGGGACATCGTGCTCCATGGGGCCTCCGCAACGGGAACGCCTGCTGTGACATCGTTCCCACACGGGATCCTAGGCGGACTTTTCCCCACGGGTCAACGCATCTCGCGTCAGCTCCGACCGGCTTCCCGCGCCACCCGCTCCAGCCGGGCCTGGTAGGACTCCCACCACTCCCCATCCACCCGTGGCAGGTTGCCGTTGCCGCGCCGCAGGCCGGCGGCCCCGTCGATGAGCTCCCTGACGATGTCGGCGTGCCCGGCGTGCCGGTTGGTCTCGGCGATGACGTGGATCAGGATCAGGTGCAACGTCGGGTGCCGGCGCTCCCCGGGCCACCACGGCACCTCGCCGACCGTGTCCAGCGGCAGCGCCTCGACGGTCGCGTCCGCGTGCGCCCACACCCGGCGGTAGAGGGCGAGGATGTCCTCGCGCGACTCGTCGGCGGTCGCCCACATGTCGGCGTTCGTCTCGGCGTCGTCGGCCATGAACGGCAGCGGCTCGGGGAACGGCCGCCCGAAGGTGGCGCCGAAGTAGCCCGCCTCCACGCCGGCCAGGTGTTTGACCAGCCCCAGCAGGTTGGTGCCGGTGGGGGTGAGGGGGCGGCGGACGTCGTACTCGGAGAGCCCGTCGAGCTTCCACACCAGGGCTTCACGGACAGACTGCAGGTATCGGTGCAGGTCGGACTTGGGTTCTGTCATGCGGACATCCTTCCAGCCCGCCGTGGCCTCAGCCCCCGGGCGGCGGAGCCGTGGACCCGCGCTCGACGAGCCGTACGTTGAGCACGGTCGTCACCGAGTCGGAGTCGGGGGCCGCGATGCGCTCGTGGAGCCGGCGCACGGCGGTCGCGCCGAGGTTGAAGGTGTCCTGCGAGACCGCGCTGACCGTGGGCGAGACCATGCTCATCCAGGGCGCGTCGTCGAACGCGACGAGGCTGACGTCCGCGGGGATCCGCAGCCCGAGCTCGCCGATCGCCCGCCAGACGCCCTCGGCCAGCACGTTGTTGGCGGCGAAGACGGCCGTGGGCCGGTCGGGGGCGCGCAACATCTCGATCGCCCGGGCACGGGAGTCGGCGACGTCCCAGCCGGAGGAGACGACCAGGCCGGGGTCGACCTCGATGCCGCCCGCGGCCAGCGCCTCCAGGTAGCCCTGGTAGCGCTCGTAGCCGGTGGTCCAGTCGGTCTCGTCGATGAACAGCGCGATCCTGCGGTGGCTCAGCCCGACGAGGTGGGCGGTGGCCGTACGGGCGCCGACGCGGTTGCCCACCACGACGCCGTCGGTCGAGCCCGCCGCGAACTGGCGGTCGACCTCCACCACCGGGATGCCGTGGGAGGACAGGTAGGTGGAGACGGCCGAGGAGTTGGGCGTCACGATCACCCCGGCCACCCGCAGCGCCACCAGCGCCTCGGCGGCCTCGCTCTCGGCCGCGGCCGACAGGCTCGTGTCGGCCAGCACCATCGTGTAGCCGCGCTCGCGCGCCTCACGGCTGGCCCCGGCGGCCAGCTCCGCGTAGAAGGAGTTGCGCAGGTCGCTCACCAGGACGCCGACCGACCTGCTGACCTGCTGTTTCAGTGTGCGAGCCATGACGTCGGGCACGTACCCGAGCTCGGCCGCGGCACGCAGCACGCGCTCGCGCACGTCGCTGGCCGCGTAGCCGCGACCGGTCAGGGCCCGCGAGACCGTGGAGCGCGAGACGCCGGCGGCCTCGGCGACGTCCTTGATCGTGGGTCTGCGGGAACGGCTGAGGGGGGCACTGCGCCGTTCCGCGGTCATCGTTCCCCTTCCGCGACGACGTCGACCAGGGCCTCGGCGTGCTGCCCGAGGCGCAGGTCGCCGATGGTGAGATCGACGGCGAGGCGTACGCGGCGCCGTGGCACGACGTCGGCCCCGAGACGGAGATGCACCTGCTCCATACCCCCTCCGGGCAGCCTCAGCGTCACCGCCCCCGGTTCGCGCCGCCAGCCGGGCGGGACGACCGGCTCGACGACGGCCACGGCCTTCTCGGGCCACGGGTTGCGGACGGTGGCCGTCAGCACGATCTCGCCGCCCGCGGGGACGCTCGAATGGTACGGCGTCAGGCGGCAGAGCACACCGTCGGCCCCGAGGTCGAGCCGGTCGAGCGGGAGCAGCTCGTGGTGGAGCGAGACCAGCTCGTCGCCGCGTTCGGTGAGCATGGCCAGGTAGGCGTCGTCCACCCAGCGGGGCCGCCAGTGGCCGCTGACCATGAGGTCGGGGCGCAGGCGGTTGTAGAGCGCGGCGCTCTTGCGGTAGTCCTCGATGGCGAATCTGTTCTTGTACTGAAAATTCAGGATCTCCTGGCGCTCGCCAGGAATGCCCGATCCGTCCTGCTGGTCGCCGGTGACGAGCACCCGGTGCCCGTCCACCTCGAACTCGTACGCCGCCGCGAACAGCGTGTGCCCCGGCAGGTCGTGCACGGTGATCTCGTACTCCCGCCACCGCACCGTCTCCCCCAGTTCCAGCACGCGGTCGGCGGGGATCGGGTCGAACCACTGGCACGGCAGGTCGTGGTGGAGCGGCGTGGCCAGGATGGGCGCGATGTGGGACGGCGCCCAGATCTCGGTGCCCTCGACGTCGCGCAGCAGCGGCATGCCGGCCACGTGGTCGTCGTGGTAGTGGGTGGGGACGGCGACCTCGACGGCGGTGACGCCGTAACGCTCGCGCAGCGCGGGCAGGGAGGCCAGCCAGGGGCGGCGGGCCTGGCGCGCCGTGCTGGTGTAGAGGATGCCGGTCGACATGTCGTAGCCGAAGTCGAAGACCATGGCCGCGCCCGACTCCGACAGCAGCACGTAGCTGTAGGACTGGCTGCTGCGGTTCATCAGCAGATGGGGCGTGATCTCGACGAACGGCTCGGCCAGCATGCCGCGCACGTCCCACGGGTGGGGGCGCCGGAAGTCGACGTAGCGCTGCATGGCCTCCGCGAGCCGGGACAGCGCGTCGCCGGGGTCGGTCATGGGGTCGCCGTGGGAGGGCAGCAGCACGTCGAGCTCCTCCTTGCGGAGCAGGTCGGCGCTGATGACGACCATGGCGGGGCCTTCGTTCTCGGTGTAGGACCACTGGGTCGAGGCCAGGGACCAGACCTTGCCGGGGGCGTAGATGAGGTCGCCGGTGAACGCGGCCCGGCCGACGACGTACGTCACCGACCCCGCGGTGTGGCCGGGCGTGGGCAGGACGCGGACGTCGACGCCGCCGTAGCGGGCCGTGCGGTACTCGGGGACGACGCCGGTCACGGGTACGGACTCCAGCAGCGAGAACCGGTCGTCGCGCAGGTCGTAGTCGTTGTGGAGCTGCCGCGCCGACCACATCCGCTCGACGTCGGCGAACAGCTCGCGCTCGACCGGCGGGACGTGGATGGCGATCCCCGCCTCGGCCGCCCGCACCAGCCCCTGGGCCTGGTCGCGGTGGTGATGGGTCATCAGGACGTCGGTGAGACGGTCGAGGCCGAGCTCGCCGAGCAGGTCGAGCACGCGGCCGGAGCCGAAGTCGACGGCGATCCCGGTGCGCTCCTGGCCCGGATGGGCGGGAGCCTTGATGACATAGACGTTGCAGGTGTCCTCGACGCGGAACACCCCAGGCCGAACTTCGGTCACATCCCTACCCACGAGGCGCGATTGTATCCGGTATCGTTCCCACAATGGATGCCCTGGAATGGATCGTCCCTCGTCCGAAAGAGGCTACCCTCCGTTCCTCGTGCGTCGACCTGACCGCCGTCCGTCTCGGTGACGGCCCGGAGACCGCCCTGACGGCCCTGCGCGCCGCGCTCTCCACGGCGGCCGGCGCGGACGTCACGGTGGAGGTGACGGCCGGCGGCGTGGACCTGCTACCGGAGGGCTACACGCTGACCGCCCGCGACGGGCGGGTGCTCATCGCCGGCGCCGACCCCGCCGGGGCGTTCTACGGCGCGCAGACGCTGCTCGCGCTGGCCGCGGCGCCGTGCCCCGAGCACGAGCGGTGCGTGCCGGCGGGCGAGGTGCGCGACTGGCCCGACCTGCCGCTGCGCGGCACCATCGAGGGCTTCTACGGCACCCCGTGGACGCACGCCAAACGGCTCGACCACCTGCGCTTCTCCGGCCGCCACAAGCTCAACGCCTACGTCTACGCCCCCAAGGACGACCCGTACCACCGGGAGCGGTGGCGGGAGCCGTACCCGGAGGAGGAGCTGGCGCGGCTGGGCGAGCTGGTCGCGGAGGCGGCGGCGCGGCACGTCAGGTTCGTGTTCGCGCTGAGCCCGGGGCTGTCGATGGTCTGCAGCGACCCGGCCGAGCGGGCGGCGTTGCGGGCCAAGGCGGCCCAGGTGTGGGAGGCCGGCGTCCGGGAGTACGCGCTGCTGTTCGACGACATCCCGCCGGAGCTGGAGCACGCGCCCGACCGGGAGGCGTACGGCACGGCGGAGGGCGCGAGCGCGAGCGCCCACGCGGCGGTCTGCCGCGACTTCGCCGAGGAGTTCCTCGCGCCCCGGGGCGCGCAGCGGCCGCTGACCATGGTGCCGACCGACTACGCGGGCACCGGGCGCACGCCGTACCGGGAGCGGCTGGCCGCGGAGCTGCCGCCGGACGTGCTGGTCTGGTGGACGGGCTCCGACATCGTGGTGGGTGAGATCTCGGCCGCCGACATGACGGCGGCGGCGGAGTCGTACGGCCACCAGGTGGCGTTGTGGGACAACTTCCCGGTCAACGACTTCGACTTCGACCGGGTGTTCCTCGGACCGCTGGTGGGGCGGGACACGCGGCTGGACGGCGTGCCGCTTGCGGGCATCACGGCCAACCCGATGGCGGAGGCGGCGGCCTCGCGCATCGCGCTGACGACGGTGGCCGACTACGCCTGGCACCTCGCGGCCTACGACCCGGCGCGGTCCCACGAGCGGGCGGTGCGGCTGCTGCCGGGGGCCTCGGCGCTGCTGCCGCTGGTGGAGGCGTGCTCGGCGTGGCCTCCTGGGGCCGACCAGAGCCCGAGACTGACCGCTCTGTGCTCCGCCGTCCTGGACGGGGGCGACCCGACGGAGCTGCGCGGCGAGCTGACCCGGCTGGCCGACCTCCCCGTGGACGTGCCGCGCCCGATCGCCGAGGAGCTGTCCCGCTGGGTCGCGGCGGCCCGCGACATGGGTGCGGCCGGCCTCTCCGCCCTGGACCTGCCGGCGGGCGACCGCACACCCGCCGAGGTGGAGGCCGCCCTCGCCCGCGCCGAGTCCCACGAGGCCAACGTCCTGCGCCGCGTCCTCCCCCCGTTCGTCCGCGAGCTCCTGTCCCGCGCCTGACCGCGTCTGGGACGCTGGTGGCTGTGCCTTCTGGCCGGTCCCGGACGTGCTGCTGATCTTCCGGATGTACCACCCGGCGTCCATCGACTCCGGCGTCGTTGAGCGGTCAGAGGGACAGGATCTGGCCCGCGGCTCGAAGCTCGTCCTGGAGGGCGGGCACGTCGATGTCCTGCACGGGTTCGCCGGTGGTGGCGGTGTGGGCGGCGGCGAGGCCGGCGGCGTGGCCGAGCATCTGGTACTGGACCTCCATCCGGACGGACGAGAACGCCACGTGCGAGGCCGACACGCAGACCGGCACCAGCAGGTTCACGCACTCCTCCCGCCGCGGCACGATCGCGCCGTACGGGATCTGGTACGGCGCCACCCCCACCGACAGGTAGCCCTCGGTGACCACCATCGGCACCGGGTCGGGGTGCTCGTACACCCACCGCCAGGTCCGCTGCACCTCGCGGATGTCGATGTGGTACGAGCCCATCGCGACCACGTCCTCGTGCCGCAGGCCCCGCACCAGGTCGTGCTCGGTGAGGTGCTTCTCCCCCAGCATGCGGCGGGCCTCGCGGACGTAGAGCTGGTGCGGCAGGTGCCCGGTGTCGGCGAACTCGTCGGCGGGCAACCCCCACCGCCCCAGCTCGGCGCGTACGCTCGCGGGCACCTCGGGGTCGTGCGACAGGAAGTACAGCAGGTCCTGGGCGTGGTGCAGGTGGTGCAGCCGGATGCGCTCGCGCTCCTCCGGCCCGGCGTCGGGGTAGGCCCACGCGGAGCGGTCGAGCACACTGAGCGAGAACGGCCCGAGCGAGTTGCCGTCGGCCTTGCCGTTCGGCAGGTTGGGCTCCAGCCCGACGAGCCGCCCGGCCCGCACCTCGACGCCCTGCTCCCGCCAGTGCCGAAAGAGCCGGCGGCCGAGCTCCCAGTGCTCCTCCTCGTAGCCGGGCCGCCGCTCGAACGGGATCCGGTCGGGCGCGGCGCTCATGCAGACGCGGTACCCGTACGACATGACGCCGCCGTCGCCCGCGCCCACCTCGGCCATCGGCCCGTCGGCGACCTGCGGCAGCAGCGTGCCGTCGGCGCGGAACGGCGAGATCCACGGCGGGAGGTTGTGCATGCCGGGCACGACCTCGCGCCGCCCGGCGAAGGTCTCGCCGTGCAGCGCCCGGTCCTCACGGCCGACGCGGTAGCTGACTCCGGCGGCGGCCATCAGGTCGCCCTCGTAGCTCGCGTCCACGAAGACGCCGGCCGCGTGGTCCCCGCGTGCCGTCGTGACGGACGTGATCCGCCCCTCGGAGGTCTCCGCGCCGGTCAGGGCGGCGTCGTACACCACCTCCACGCCCGCGCGTTCCAGCCACGACAGGAAGATCTTCTCGGCGACGTGCGGCTCGGGGCCGGCGTAGTGGCCGGGCGCGACCCCGTAGGCGTCGGCGACGGCCTGGCGGAACTCGGCGGCCATGCCGCCCAGCACGCGGGCGTCGCCGATGTCGGTGTAGCCGAGCCCGCCGGAGGTCATGCCGCCGACGTGGCGGCCGGGTTCGAGCAGCACGGTGTCCAGGCCGTGCCGGGCGGCGGCGACGGCGGCGCACACGCCGCCCGACGTCGCGCCGTAGACCACCACTTCGGCCTGCCTGCGGCCGGCCGGCGCCTGCGCCTGCCCTCGGCCGGAGGCCGGCGCTTCGGCCGGCCTCATGCAGGCCACCACCACGACGCCACGCGCCGCAGGTCCGCGCCGGTGATCTCCTCGCGGGAGTTGTCGATCGCGTCCACGTAGTACAACGCGGGCACGCCCAGCTCGGGCTGCGCCCGCGCGTACGCCAGCCAGTCGGCCCTGCTCGGCATGGGCCACTGGTCGGTGTCGATGAGGTGGCCGGGCATCGCGTGCCGGGCGACCGCGTGGCGGTAGCGGAGCTGGTCGACGGCCGGCACGGGCTCGCCGCGGGCGTCGAGCTCCAGCACGTCGTTGAGCCTGATCATGTCGCTGACGCCGACGAAGGCGGGATGCGGCGTGTGGGTGATCATCAGGGCGTCGGGTTTGACCTGCTTGGCGGCGTCGTACATGGTCGCGAGCAGTTCGTGCAGCAGGGCGAGGCCCCACGTGGAGCCGTGCGTCTTCAGGTGGGAGCCGCTGGGCGACCACTGCGTGAAGTCGATCTTGAAGCCGTCGGCGTCGAGGTCGCCGAGGAGTCGTTCCATGATCGAGCGGACGCGGAGCCGGTAGGCGGGGTTCGACGGGTCGGCCGCCACGGGGCGCCCGCCGGCGTCGGTCACGCACTCCTCGGCCGGCAGCCCGTCGGCCGACCAGGCCCGCCACCACAGCAGCACGCGCTGGCCGCGCGCGTGCCGGTCGGCGATCCAGCCGCGCAGATCCGGCCACTTGGCCTCGTCGATCTCCAGGTCGCCGTACGTCAGCTGCCACCGGTCGTCGATCACGATGGTGCCGGGCACGATGCCGTGCTCCTCCAAGCGCGCCAGCCACGTGTCGTACCGGTCCTGGCGGGACAGCTCGACCGGCGAGACGCCGTCGGCGGCGGCGCACTGGGCGCCCCAGCCGCAGAAGATCGGTTCGCTCCACCAGGCGTGCCGCTCCCCCGCCGGGCCCGCGGGGGCCAGGCCGTGCGCGACGAGGTCGTCCCGGTGGTGGGAGATCGCCTCCCAGGGGGACTCCGCCGCCCGGAACACCACCGCGGGTGAGGTCCAGGCGCCGCGCACCTCGGTGTGGCCCTCGTAGTCGAAGCGCAGCAGCGCCCCGCCGTCCACCGGCTCGTACGCGACCTCGGTGAAGGTCAGGTCGGCGATCCCGGCCCGTACGGACGCGCCCAGCCAGGGCCCGCCGGGCACCGCCGTGGCGCCGTCCGGCTCGTCCTTGCAGAAGGCCAGCACGAGCGGCGGCGGGGAGAAGACGGCGTGCAGCCGGCCCGGCGAGGCGTCGCCGACGACGGTGAGCGCCACGGCCGCCGACACCGGCCGCACCACCCGCACGGGGTGGGCGGGAGT
>NZ_POUD01000332.1 GCF_003236395.1 Nonomuraea aridisoli
GCGTTGATCTCGTCAGAGGCGAAGTGGTCCTCCAGCCGCACGTCCGCCGACACCACCCCCGGCACCCCGCGGACGGCGTCGCACGCGTCGGCCACCATGAGGTAGGCGAAGTTCGGCGCGCAGAAGTACGTCGGCAGCCGCAGCCGTACGGACGCGTGCCCGTCGCGGACCTCGGCCGCGCGGACGAAGCCCAGGTCGGTGATGGGCTCGTCCAGCTCCGGATCGCGTACGGTCGCGAGCGCGTCCCAGAGCGCGTTCACGCCGGCGGCCTGGGCCCCGACGCCACCGGCTCGTCGCTGCCGGCGTGGGCGGCGGCGACGTCCAGCTCGGGCGGCACCGGGATGTCGTAGAGGCGGGCGGCGTTGAGGCCGAGGATCTTGCGTTTGACGTCGGTGGTCAGCGTGCCGTACTCACCCTGCATGTCCTCGGGGATCTGGAAGTCGACGAAGCGCTCGACCAGCCACTTGGGCGTCCAGATGGCGTAGTCGCTGGCGAACGTGATGCGGTTCTCGTCCAGCCAGTAGAGCAGCTCGCCGATCACCTGGGCGAAGTAGCGCGGCCTGGTGTGCATGAACGGCAGCGCGACCGCGAGCCCGGCGTACACGTTGGGCTCCTGCGTGGCGATCCAGCAGAAGTCCTCCAGGCGCGGCAGCCCGCAGTGCTCGACCACGAACGTCAGCTCGGGGAACGCGCTCGCGGCGTCGTCCACGTCGGCCACGTCGAAGGCGTCGCGGTTGAGCGGGTAGATCGTCGGGCCCTTGTGCACGTGGATGTTGCGGATGCCGAGCTCCTGGCACTTCTCCAGGTAGCGGTACGCCCACGGGTCGGACAACTTCCAGCCCTTGGAGTCGCCCTTCCACTCGGCGGTGTAGAGCTTGACGCCCTTGAGGTTCCAGCGCCGGGCGAGGGCCTCCAGCCTGTCCAGCCCGGCTTCGCCGTCGCGCGGGTCCCAGGAGCCGTTCACGATGAACTTGTCCGGATATTTCTCGACAAGTACGCCGTCCTGCTCCGTGGTGTTGAAGCCGTTGACGAAGAACTCCGTCAGGTACGTCGGCTGCAGGATCGCCTTGTCCACGTACCCGGCCTCGAACAGGTCGTGCACCACGCGTTCCTGGCTCTGCTGCCAGAACTCCTCCGGCGTCCACACCTCCGACTCCGGCGACAGGTTGCGGTGGTAGTCGTAGAAGCAGTTGATGAAGCCCTCGCCGTAGCGGTTGGCCCGGTTGGACGGCCTGCCGTCCCAGAAGTGCACGTGCCCGTCGATGACGAAATACCTGACGCCGTCCTTCTCGTACATCTCATCTCCCGCCCGGTACGAGGATGCCGCGGCCCTGCAGCCGGCCGTTGTCGAGGTCGTCCATGGCCTCGTTGATCGCGTCGAGCGGATACGTCCTGGTGTGCAGGCGCACCTTCCCCTGCGCGGCCAGGGCCATCAGCTCGTCGAGGTCGTTGTAGGAGCCGACGAGGTTGCCGATGACGTTGATCTCGCTGGAGATGATGTCGATCGTCGGGATCTCCACCCGGCCGCCGTACCCGATCACGAAGTACGAGCCCGCCCGGCGCAACATCTCCACCCCTTCGCGCTCGGCCCCGCCCTCGCCGACGAAGTCCAGCACCACGTGCGCGCCCTGGCCGCCGGTGAGGTCGGCGACCGCCTCGACCTGGCCGCCGTCGGCGAGCACGGTGTGCGCGGCCCCGAGGTCCTTGACCAGCTCCAGCGCGGCCGGCGAGCGGTCCATGACGATGACCTCGGCGGGGGTCATGGCGGCCAGGCACTGCACGCCGATGTGACCGAGCCCGCCGGCGCCGATCACGACGACGCGGGTGCCGGGGTAGAGCAGCGGCACCGCCTTGCGTACCGCGTGGTAGGCGGTCAGGCCCGCGTCGGCGAGCGCGGCGACGTCGGCGGGGCGCAGGCTCTCGTCGAGCCTGACGACGGAGCGGGCGCTGGTGAGCAGCAGCTCGGCCATGCCGCCGTCGGTGTCGATGCCGGGGAAACGCTGGTTCGCGCAGTGCACGTCGTCGCCGGCCCGGCACGCCCGGCACAGGCCGCAGGTGACGATCGGGTGCAGGATGACCGCGTCGCCCGGCCGCACGTTCGTCACGGCCGGGCCGATCTCGCGGACCCACCCGGCGTTCTCGTGCCCGATCGTGTACGGCAGGCGCACGCCGGACTTCTGCGCCCACTGCCCCTCGACGATGTGCAGGTCCGTGCGGCACAGCCCGGCTCCGCCGATCTCGACCAGCACGTCCAGCGGCCCTCGCACCTGCGGGTCCGGGACGTCCTCGACGACCGGACGCTTGGTGTACTCGTGCAGACGTACGGCTTTCATCGTCGCTCCTCGGCCGGCGAAAGACTCTCCTTCGATCGTTGGTACGGCCAGGGGCGACGGTCAACGCCCGAAATTTCATAACACGGTAATTTCGGGCCGAACGAAGCTTTAGTCGGAGAAATGTTCCTTGGGGATGACGCCGTGCACGCCGGTCGTCCGGTCCACCACCTGCGACACCTCGAAGTTCACCGCCGCCGACAGGTACGCGTACGCGACGGCCCGCTCCATGCCCTGGTCCTGCTCCAGGAAGTCGAGCGCGTTCACCACCGCCCGGCGCATGGCGCTGTCGAGGTCGCTCCCCTGCCCGTCGATCGAGCCGTCGGGGTCGGACAGGCCGATCGGCAACCACGCCTCCGGCGTCTCCCCGAACGGATAGCGGAAGGCCACCTCCGGCGCGTCGCCGGACCCCGGCCGGCACACGCTGAGCCGGAACGTCACCCGCAACGACCCCTCCATCGCGGTCAGCGCCGCCTCGCCGCCGCCCATCGCGTGGTGCGGGTCGCCGGTGTAGAAGAGCGCGCCGTCGGCGAACACCGGCAGGTAGAACGTTGCGCCTGCGCCGAGCAGGTTGATGTCGATGTTGCCGCCGCCGAGGGTGGGCGGGATCGAGTTGAGCGCCGGATCGGTGGGCCCGCTCCCCCGCGCGAACGCGACCCCCATCATGCCCATGAACGGCCGCAGCGGGAACGTCACCTCGCCGCGCCTGCCGCGCTTCATGACGCCGCTCGGCACGCCTCGGCGGCCCCGGCGCACCGGGGTGAACACCGACACGTTGCCGTACCTGAGCGGGTCTCCGGTCGGGCGTCCGTCGGTGGCCACCGGGGGCATGACCTCGTCCAGGGTGATGCCGTCGGGCGCGCCGCCGCTCGCCGTGCGAGCCAGCGCGCCCTTGCCGTGCCGGCTCGACACGACCCCGTACGGGACGCGCGGCACGAGCGAGAGGATCTCGACCTTCAGGACGTCGCCGGGGCGTGCGCCCTCGACGGCGATCGGCCCCGTCACGACGTGCGGGCCGTCCACGTCGAAGTCACGCGGCGTACGGGCGTAGTCGCGGGCGATCGCGACGGCGTCCTGGAGCACGTCCACGCGGCGCACGCCGTGCTCGCCGAAGTACGCGACCGGGTCACGGCCCTGGTCCTCCAGGATGCCCTCGTGCGAGACGGAGTCGACGGTGACCGTCTCCCCCGAGCGCATGCGCAGCACCGGGCGGGCGTCCAGCGCGGGGACGTACCCCCAGGTGACCTGCTCGGGGGTCGAGGGCAGGTAGTGCCTGCCGGGGATCGGCCCCTTGCGGGGCTGCAGGACCTCCCGGGGCAGCGTCACCGGCGGCGTCACCGGTGGGGTCGCCGCGGCGGCGGCGCGCGCGCCGGCCAGCGTCCCGCCCGCTCCGGTGATGACCGCGGCCGCCCGCAGGAAGTTCCGCCGCCCGAGTCCGTCGATCAGCGCGTCCCGTACGCCGGCGGGGCTTTTCCGCTTGCTCATGGCACTCCCTCTGGCTCTGGTGTGCAGGTCGTGCTCGATCATGAACGACGTGCGTTACGGGGGCGTTTCGCCGGAGACGGCTTTTCACGCGCCGAAGCCGGCAAGTGAAAGGATCAGACGGTCAGTCTGATTGGAAAGGCATCTGAGATGGCTCCGAACATCGCGACCGCGCGCCGCGTCGAACTGCCCGAACTGCTCGACTTCCTGCGTCCCCGGCACCACGGCCTGCTGTCCACCATGCGCGCGGACGGCCGCCCCCAGCTCTCGCCCGTCACCTGCGGGGTCGACGAGGGCGGCCGGATCGTGGTGTCCACCTATCCCGAGCGCGCCAAGGCCCGCAACGCCCGCCGTGACGAGCGCGTGTCGATCTGCGTGCTGTCGGACGACTTCAACGGCCCGTACGTCCAGGTCGACGGGCGCGCCGAGGTGCTGGACATGCCGGAGGCGCTGGAGGGGCTGGTCGAGTACTACCGCTGCATCGCCGGCGAGCACCCCGACTGGGACGAGTACCGCGCGGCCATGCGCCGCCAGGACAAGTCGCTGGTCCGCATCCACATCGAGCGCTGGGGGCCGATCGCGACGGGCGGCTTCCCCGCCCGCCTGGTCAACGACTGAACGCTCACAGGTGTGACAACACCGCCTGGGTGAACTCCTCGGTGCCCGCCGTGCCGCCCAGGTCGCGGGTGCGCACGTCGCCCTTGGCCAGCACCGCCGCGATGGCCGCGACCATCTCCTCGGCCGCCTGCGGATGCCCGAGATGCTCCACCATCAGGGCGGCCGACCAGATCGCCCCGATCGGGTCGGCGACGCCGCGGCCGGCGATGTCGGGCGCGGAGCCGTGCACCGGCTCGAACATGGACGGGAACTCGCGCTCCGGGTTGAGGTTGGCCGACGGGGCGATGCCGATGCTGCCCGCGACCGCGGCGGCCAGGTCGCTGAGGATGTCGCCGAACAGGTTGGAGCCGACGATCACGTCGAAGCGGCCCGGGTCCAGGACGAGCTTGGCGCAGAGCGCGTCGATGTGCTCCTGGTCCCACCGCACGCCCGGGTGCTCGGCGGCGCGTTCCCTGACGAGCTCGTCCCAGAACGGCATGGTGTGGACGATGCCGTTGGACTTGGTGGCCGAGGTGAGGTGGCCGCCGCGGCGGGCGGCCAGGGCGAAGGCGTAGTCGAGCACCCGCGTCACGCCCGCCCGGGTGAACACCGACTGCTGCACCGCCATCTCCTCCGGGAAACCGCGGCTCATCCGGCCGCCGATCTCGCTGTATTCGCCCTCGGTGTTCTCCCGGACGACCACCAGGTCGATGCGCCCCCGCACGGGGCTGTCCAGGCCCTCGAAGAGGCGGACGGGCCGGAGGTTGACGTACTGGCGGAAAGCACGGCGGATCGGGATGAGCAGCCCCCACAGGGAGACGTGGTCGGGCACCCCGGGCGCGCCCACCGCGCCGAGGAAGATCGCGTCGTGGCCGCGCAGCCGCTCCAGCCCGTCAGGGGGCATCATGGCGCCCTCGCGGCGGTAGCGCTCGCACGACCAGTCGTACTCGGTGAAGCCGAACCCGAAGCCGTGGCGGCGGCCCGCCGCCTGGGCGACCTCCAGGGCCGCCGGGGTGACCTCGAGCCCGATGCCGTCGCCGGGGATCACCGCGATGTCATGCGTCGTCATGGTGTCGATTCAATCGGGGACCCGCCCAAAGGTCCAAGACGGGCCTCTCCCGACACTGGTCTTGGACCCTGTTGTCGTACGGCGGCCAGGACATGAGGAGCGGACCATGAACTCCGGCGCCCCCAGGACAGACGTCGACCAGGCCCTGCTCGGCCACGCCACCTACCGCAGCCTCGGTGAGCAGAAACTGAGCCCCGCCGAGGAGAGATTCGAAAAGGCGCGGCGCACGACCGGCCTGTGGCTGGCGCCGCTCGTCACGATCGTCTTCGCCCTGCTGCCGATCGGCATGCCCGCCCAGCAGCAGACGCTGGCGGCCGTGCTGCTCGGCGTCATCGTGTTGTGGGTGACCGAGCCAGTGCCCATCCCCGTCGGCGGGCTCATCGGCGTCGGCCTGATCGTGCTGCTCGGCGTAGTGTCGGCGACGGACGCGCTCGCGCCGTTCGGCTCCTCCACGATCTTCACCTTCATCGGGGCGTTCATCCTGGCGCAGGCGATGCTCAAGCACGGCCTCGCGCGCCGGTTCGCCTTCCGCATCCTGTCGCTGCCCGGCGTGGGTCGCTCGACGTTCCGGCTCGTCGTGGCGTTCGGCCTCGTCACGGGCCTGCTGTCGGCGTTCGTCTCCAACACCGCGACCGTGGCCATGCTGCTGCCGACGGCGCTCGGCATGCTCGCCGTCATCGCCAAGCTGCTGCAGGACCGCGGGCTGGTCGCACCCGACTTCAACCCGCTGCGGCTGCGGGTCGGCGCCGCGCTCGTCCTCATGCTCGCGTACGGCGCCAGCGTCGGCGGCCTGCTCACGCCCGTCGGCAGCCCGCCGAACCTGATCGGGCGCGGCCTCATCGAGGAGGCGACCGGCCGGCGCATCTCGTTCGCGCAGTGGATGGTGACCGCGCTGCCGATCTGCGCGCTCATGTTCGTCGCGCTCGCAGCCGTGCTGCTGCTGCTCAACCGGCCGGAGATCCGCCGCATCGAGGGCGTCGAGGAGTACGTACGCACCGAGCGGGCCACGCTCGGCAGACTGTCGCGGGCCGAGAAGAACACGCTCGTCGCGTTCTCCGTCACCGTGTTCCTGTGGATCTTCCCCGGCGTGGTGGCGTTGTTCGCCGGCACCGGCTCCGCCCTCTACACCACCGTCAGCGGCCGGCTCAACGAGGGCATCGTGGCCGTGCTGGGCGCGTCCCTGCTGTTCCTGCTGCCGACCGACTGGGACCGGCGCGACTTCACGCTCAACTGGAGCGACGCCGCCCGCATCGACTGGGGAACCATCGTGCTGTTCGGCACCGGCATCATCTTCGGCTCGCTGCTGGAGGACACCGGGCTGGCCGAGACCATCGGCTCCTCGGCCGCGTCGGCGCTGGGGCTGAGCAGCGCCTTGGCGATCACGGCGTTCGCGGTGGCGCTGGCGGTGGTGGTGTCGGAGACCACCAGCAACACGGCCTCGGCGGCGGTCGTGGTGCCGATCGTCATCCCGATCGCGATGGCGGCGGGGGTCAACCCGTTCGTGCCGGCGCTGGCGGCGACGTTCGCGGCGTCGTTCGGGTTCATGCTGCCGGTCTCGACCCCGCAGAACGCCATCGCGTACGGCTCCGGCGTCGTGCCGATCACTACGATGATCCGCTCGGGGGTGAGCTTCGACGTGCTCGGCGCGATCCTCATCGTCGTGCTCCTGCCGCTCCTCGTCGCCGTCACCGGCATCGGCGCCTGAAAAGCCGGCCCCCGTCCTTTCCGCCGCGGCCGTGCCCGCGCCATCACGAGCGGCCGCGCAGCAGGCGACGGTCAGACGGCTTTCGTCCGCGTGCGGTAGGCGCGCAGGTCCTCGCTCTGGTCGAACAGGCCGGCCAGGATCGCGACGCACGGCTCGATCACCTCGCGATCGGTGATGCGGCGCGCGCCGGTGTGCCGGCCGGTCTCGTCGTAGAGCACCTCGTAGAGCAGCTCCGGCCCGAACAACACCAGCTCCGGCACCGGCCCGGCGCTCTCGTACGACCGCACCGCCGAGGCGGGCACCACCCGGCTGTTCTCGCCCTCCTCGGCGCGCATGGCCAGGAGTTCCAGCTCCCACCGCAGATACGGGGTGAGCGGCTCCTCGACGACTCTGATCCGCCGGAAATCCATCCGGTCGGGATTGTCCTCGCGGAAACCGGGGCGCATCTGCTCGGCCAGCTCGATCGCACGGTCCCAGTCGCCCGCGACCATCGCCAGATAGCTCGGCAGATCACCCTCGTCGAAATGCTGGGCGCGCTCGAGTTTCCACACGATGCCGCTCTTGGCCGCGAACGCGCGGGCGAAATCGGCGCCGTACTCCGCCGCGTCCATGGTCGTGCCGGGCGCGGAACGCACACGATTCAGAACGTCGTTCATCAGTTTCTCCCGGAAGTGCGGGCAGGTCGCCCTGCCCGCACTCGGTTCAGTTGGAGCCGCCGGTGCTGGGCTGCGACCGGCCGGTTATTTCAGTTTTGTCAAGCCTGCGGACGGTGATCTGCTTCCGCGTCTTGTCGTCCTGCCGTCGCCTGGGCTCGGATGCAGGGCTGCTGCTCATGGAACTCCTTACCGAGGGAGTCAACAACGGTCAGCGGAAGACTACGATCACTGAATCTTTCATTCAATAACAGAATTCACAATCGGTTCTTGACGGGTAACGGGCGTACACGTGTTCGTCCGGATCCAAGAGGGCGAGGCCGTGGAAATAGCCGGGCGGTGTGACCATGAGGCCGGTGATGATGGCCACCACGTCATGAGCGACCAGCTGACCGGAAATTCCGGCCGACGCCCCGGTGACGCCCGGCCAGGCGAAATCGGCTCCCGGTCGCGGCGGTATGCCGGCGCGTACACACTCGAAACACGGGCCGCCCGGGCCGAACACGCCCACGCTGACGAGCGGCCCGTCGTAGCCGCCGCTCACCCAGGGGATCCCGGCCTCGGCGCAGACGCGGTTGGCCCAGGTGCGGATGCCGCCGGGTTCGCGTGGATGGTCGGCGCAGAGCGCCAGCACGTCGCAGCCGTCGACGAGCCGGCCCAGCTCCGCCGGGTCGTCCACGCGGGCGTCCTCGGCGGTGATCTCGATCCCCGAGTTCACCGCCCGCAGCCGTTCGGCCGCCACCTCGGCCTTCGGCCGGCCGACGTCCGCCTCGGTGTAGAGGATCTGGCGGTTGAGGTTCGACAGCTCCACGTCGTCGGGGTCGACCAGGTGCAGGCGGCCGACTCCCGAGGCCGCGAGCGACCAGGCCACGTGGCTGCCGGTGCCGCCCAGGCCGAGCACCAGGACGCGGGCGTTCTTGAGGCGTAGCTGTGGTTCCCAGCCGTGGTCGCGGGGCGTCACGTCCACCCAGCGGAAGTAGTCGCGGCTGCGGCTGTAACGTTCCTTCTCTTGCTCGCTCAGCGCCTCGCACGGCCCGGGATCGGCCTCCTCCACATGACCGGACCGGATCAACGCGGTCACGACCTCATCGGACTCTTCCGCCGTCAGGTCCGCGAAACGTGACCGCAGCTCGGCCGCGATCCGCGTGGGCGAACGGGTGCCGTCCATCAGCGCCAACGCCACCCAGACGCACCCGCCGGGATCCGCGACCTCGGACGCGATCCCGTACAGCACACCCCCTAGCCGAACGGTCCCGTCACCGAGCCGGTGCGGGGCATGCTCCGGTTTGACGCGAGGTAAGCGCACCCCCCGATGCTCAACACCGACAACCCCACCCGTCAAGATCGCACCCCAGCCCTACC
>NZ_POUD01000333.1 GCF_003236395.1 Nonomuraea aridisoli
GGCGAGCGGTGCCTGCGGGAGGGGTTTCGAGGGTGGTCGTGGCCTGCATGTGACGCGGATGCTGGCTAGGCTCGTGCGCTGGGTCCGTGCGTTCCGGGGCCGGACCGATTCCAGCGCAGCTGAGAGGATGGGTGCTTTGGCCGATTCATCGTTCGACATCGTCAGCAAGATCGACCGGCAGGAGGTCGACAACGCTCTGAACCAGACGGTCAAGGAGATCGGGCACCGCTTCGACTTCAAGGGCACCGGGGCGAGCATCAGCTGGTCCGGGCAGAACAACATCGAGATCAAGGCGAACAGTGAAGAGCGGGCCAATGCCGCGCTTGACGTGTTCAAGGACAAGGTGGTCAAGCGCGGTCTCTCGTTGAAGATCCTGGATGCGGGCGAGCCCAAGTTGTCGGGCAAGGAGTACCGCATGATGGTCAGCCTCAAGGAGGGCATCGACCAGGAGAACGCCAAGAAGATCTCCAAGATGATCCGCGACGAGGGGCCCAAGGGCGTCAAGGCGCAGATTCAGGGCGAGGAGCTGCGTGTCAGCTCGAAGAAGAAGGACGACCTACAAGACGTCATCAGCCTGCTCAAGGGCAAGGACCTGGACATCGCCCTCCAATTCGTGAACTACCGCTGACAGAGGCATGCTGTACGGCTCTGAGCGGGCGTCAGGACGACGGATGAGCGCATCCGGGGCGTTCCTCTACGTCCCGGGGCACACGGGGATTCAACGACGTGCCTTCACGACGAAGGCGGGCGGCGAGTCTCTCTGGTGCCCCGGGATGCCGCCCCCATATGCCGGTGCTCTGTTCGTGGGTTCCGGGGCGCCGCGTTTCGCCCGTAGTGCGACTGGTCTCCCCTGTCACCTGCTCGACTCTCGCGGCCGGTGCTCGCCTCAGTGTCTGAGCGTGCTGGTACGGTCGCTGGCGGGCGCGGGCGTCGGCGCCGGAGCTGGTCTGACGTGTGCTGGTAGCCGTACTGCGGACGACACGCTCGTCTAGCAGAAGCCTGGGCAAGCGGTCGTTCCTTATCCGCCGCGATCTCTCATTCACGCGAATGACGTAACGACGACGGGATTGCCCCAGGCGGCGGAAGGGGTGGTCGACTGTTCCGGCGGTATCCGATGGTCGCCAAGTCTCGACATACGAGGCAGAGGGGCCGCTGCAGGGCTGGCACGCAGGTGGCCGCCGGCCAAGGTCCTGCGGACCGACGACCCGGGTGGAAGAGCCGTGCCCGGGCGGGAGCTCATGAAGAGCCGGGCCCGGGAGCTCGTCGGCAGGAGGTCCAGAGGTCACCAGGAGCGGTTGGCGTAGGAGCTCCAGTCGTAGCGCCCGACCTGGCCCTCGCCGATGCGGAACTTGTAACCGTCGAACCCGCCGCGGGCGCTGTAGCTGAAGCGGAACTTGCCGTGCCCGCCGGTGACCAGCCGGTGGCCCTGGTGCCAGCCACGCCCGTCGTGGTACCAGAAGTCCACGTACGTCTTCTCACGGTCGCGGTCACGGTCCCACACGTCCACGTCGAAGTAGTAGCGGCCGTTGGCGTAGTAGTAGAAGCCCTTGTAGTAGGAACGGTGGCCGCTCGACTCACCCCTGCCGTAGCCGGAGTACCCCTCGAACCAGTGCTTGCTGAACGACGACGCCGTGCTCGCACTGGTGGTGGCCGCCTGCGCGGGAGCCGCCGCGACACCGGCCACCACGGCGCCGGCCAGGACCGTACCGGCGAGCAGGCTACGAAGCTTCGACATGACAACCCATCCCTAGTTGTGAGGAAGAACCTCCGGAGCGATCGCTCCGGACGACCCTCAATCTAGGCAGCCGCGATCTCCCGTTCTGCGTACAAACGCACAGATCGGCGCAGCGTGCACAACGACACAAAACAGCGGCCCCTTATGCTCGATTACCGTGACAAAGATCCCCCTGCGCCGGTTCACGGCGCGTGTCCTGCCCATCGATCCGGAGAACCGCGTCCTTCTCCTGCACGGCTTCGATCCGGCCGTACCGGATCGTCCTTTCTGGTTCACCATCGGCGGGGCGCTGGAAGGCAGTGAGACGCTGCAGGAGGCCGCCGCGCGTGAGCTCTACGAGGAGGTCGGGATCCGGGCCGCGGTCGAGGAGATCAGCGGGCCGCACTGGAGCAGGATGACGTCGTTCGACTTCGCGCAGTACACGTTCACCCAGGACGAGACGTTCCTCGCCGTCCGGGTGGACGGCGAGGGGGCGGTGTCGTTCGAGCACATGGAGCAGGTCGAGAAGGAGACCACGCTCTCCTACCGGTGGTGGAGTGCCGAGGAACTCGACGCCACCGAGGAGACCGTCCACCCCGAGAACCTCGGGGAACTGCTCAGGAAGATCGTTCAGGAGTCCTAGCGGCGGTAGCCGGCCATGCGTTCGAGGCGGGCGACGCGCTCGGACGTGGGCGGGTGCGTGGAGAACAGGCGGCCGAAGCCCGACCCCGAGAACGGGTTGGCGATCATCAGGTGGGATGCCGAGGTGAGGCGGCTGTTCTCGGGGAGCGGAAGCCGGCGGGCGCCCATCTCGATCTTGCGGAGTGCCGAGGCCAGCGCGAGCGGGTCGCCCGTGAGCCTGGCTCCGGCCTCGTCGGCCTGGTATTCGCGGGTGCGGGAGATCGCCATCTGGACCATCCCGGCCGCGACGGGGCCGAGCAGCATCATCAGCAGCGCGCCCCAGAAACCGGGGCCTTCGTCGTCGTCGGAACCGCCGAAGAACACGGCGACGTAGCTCAGCCAGGTGATCATCGTGGCGAGCGCGCCGGCGACGGACGAGATGAGGATGTCGCGGTTGTAGACGTGGGAGAGCTCGTGGCCGATCACGCCGCGGAGCTCGGCCTCGTCGAGCAGCTTGGTCAGGCCGACGGTCACGCAGACCGCGGCCTGGCGGGGGTTTCGGCCGGTCGCGAACGCGTTCGGCTGCACCGTCGGCGAGATGTACAGGCGTGGCATCGGCTGGCGCGCCTGGGTCGAGAGCTCGCGGACGATCCGGTAGAGCGTCGGGTGCTCGACCTCGCTGACCGGCCTGGCCCGCATGGCCGACAGGGCGATGCGGTCGGAGAAGAAGTACGCGACGCCGTTGGTCACCAGGGCGAGCACGAGCGCGATCCGCACGCCGGTGCCGCCGCCCAACCACGAGCCCACCGCGATGATCAGCGCCGACAGCCCGCCGAGCAGAACGGCGGTGCGCAGACCGTTGTGGTGCAAGGTGCCCCCCTTCGTGGTGTGGGTTCACGACGTCCAACGATGATGCCCCGGTCCATCGTTCCCTGAGGCGCTCGACCTGCGGCTCAGCCGGTGGCGGACAGCATGGTCATGTCGAGGACGAGCTGCGGGGCCACCGAGAACAGCACGGCCGCCGCCAGCGCCAGCCCCACGGCCAGCGACGTGGCCACATGACGCCCGGCCGGCGCAGCCACGCCCGTCGCGGGGGCGAAGAGGCGGGCCGTCCACAGGGCGTAGTAGTACAGGCCGATCACCGTGTTGACGGCCATGACCAGCGCCAGCCAGCCGGACCCGGCCGCGACGATCTCGCGGAAGACGAACACCTTGGCGAACAGCCCGGCCAGCCCCGGCGGGAGCCCGGCCAGGCAGATCAGGCAGAACGCGAGCGCGATGCCCACCGCCGGGCGCCGAAACGCGAGCCCGCGGTAGTCGTCGAGCTCGTTGCGCGCGGACACGCGGGACACGAGCATGACGACCGCGAACGCGCCGAGGTTCATGGCGGCGTAGATGATCAGGTACGCCGTGGAGGCTCCGGCCGCCTCCGCGGTGCCGACCGCGAGCGGGGCCAGGACGTAGCCGGACTGCGCGACGGACGACCAGGCCAGCAGGCGTACGGCCGAGCGTTGCCGCAGGGCGAGCAGGTTGCCCGCAGTCATGGTGAGCGCCGCGAGAATCCCCATGATGGGGGCCCAGGTGGCGGCCTGCGCGGACAGACCGGTGACCAGGACGAGGATCAACCCGGCGAAACCGGCCGCCTTGGAGATGACCGACAACAGCGCCGCAACCGGAACGGGCGCGCCCTGGTAGACGTCGGCCGCCCACGAGTGGAACGGCACAGCGGCGACTTTGAACGCGAAGCCCGCCACGACGAGCACGACGCCGACCGTGACGACGGCGGACAGGGCGTCGGCGGGCAGGGCGGGCGGGGGCTCCTGTCCGGAGAGGACGGCGGACAGGCGCGAGAGGTAGACGCTGCCCGTGACGCCGTACAGCAGGGACACGCCGAACAACATGATCGCCGTGGAGACCACGGAGACGACGAAGAGCTTGACGGCGGCCTCGGAGGCGCGGCCGTCGTAACGTTTCAGCGCGGTGAGGGCGAAGACGGGCAGCGAGACCAGCTCGAGCGCCACGACCAGCATCACCAGGTCGCGGGAGGCGGGCAGGGTCACGGCTCCGACGAGGGTGCACAGCAGCAGGAAGTGCCACTCGCCGACGGGGATGCCGCCGCCGGCCAGCTCGGTCATCGACAGCAGGACGACGACCACGGCCGCCGCCAGCACCAGCCCGGCGAAGGCCAGGGTGAACCGGTCGACGACGTACGAGCAGGGTGACGCGCCGGGCGGCACGCAGAAGGTGGACAGCGCCGGGCCGCCGCGTACGGCCTGGGCGACGACGAAGCCCAGCGAGAGCAGGACGCCCGCCAGCGTGACGACCCCGAGCCCGGTCTGTGTTCGCGGGCGGGCCGGGAGGAACGCGTCGAGCAGCAGCACCAGCCCGGCCGCCAGGGCCAGCACCAGGGACGGCGCGATCACGAAGTAGTCGATCTGCTGGATCATGACAGCGCCCCCAGCAGGGTCAGCACCGGCGGCGTGGTCAGCGACAGCAGCAGGCCCGGCCAGAGCCCGAACAGCAGGATCAGCACGACCAGCGGGGTCCACGCCACGAGCTCGTGACCTTGGATGTCGGCGGTCAGCTCGGCGCGGCTCGGCGGCGGGCCCAGCAGAGCGCGTACGGAGTGCGGCGGGCGGAGGGGCACGACGGGACGCTCGTCGGGCGCGGCGCGCACGAGGCGGTCGTCGGCGGGCGGAGGCGTTTCGGCGGGTCGTGCGGCTCGGGGGCGGCCGTGGGTGACGCGGGAGAGCATGACCACGAAGTACGCCGCCGTGAGGACCGCGCCGAGGCCCCCGATCACCATGTACGTGAGGAAGAGGCCGCGCGGCAGCGGGTTCGCCGGCTGGAAGGCGCCGTACAGGGCGAGCATCTCGCCCCAGAAGCCCGCCAGGCCGGGCAGCCCGAGTGAGGCGATCGAGGCGAACGTGAGCACCGAGCCGAGTCGCGGCATGGTGGCCAGCAGGCCGCCGCCCATCGACGGCATGTCGGCGTGGGGGTGGCGCACCTTGATCGCTCCGGCCAGGAAGAACAGCAGGCCGGTGATCAGCCCGTGGGCGACGTTGGCGAACAGGGCGCCGTTGACGCCCACAGGGGTCAGCGTGGCGAAGCCGAGCAGGACGAAGCCCATGTGGCCGATGGAGGAGTAGGCGATCAGGCGTTTCAGGTCGCGCTGGGCCAGGCAGGCCAGCGCGCCGTACACGATGCCGACCACGGCGAACGCACCCAGCCACGGCGCCACCGCGACCGCGCCCTCCGGCAGGACGGGGATGGCGATGCGGGCGAAGCCGTACGTGCCCATCTTCAGCAGCACCCCGGCGAGCAGCACCGAGCCGACGGTGGGCGCCTCGGTGTGGGCGTCGGGCAGCCACGTGTGCAGGGGCCACATGGGGGTCTTGACCGCCAGGCCGACGCCGATCGCCACGAACGCCAGGATCTGCACGGACCTGGACATGCCGGCCCCGTGGGACGCGCTCAGCGCCTCGATGTCGAGTGTGCCGGTCTGGGCCCAGATGATCAGCAGGCCGAGCAGCATCACGACCGAGCCGAGCAGCGTGTAGAGGATGAACTTGATCGACGCCGCCCTGCGGCCCTTGCCGCCCCATGTGCCGATGAGGAAGTACATCGGGATGAGCACGATCTCGAAGAAGACGAAGAAGAGCAGCAGGTCGAGGGCGAGGAACGTGCCGATCATGCCGACTTCGAGGACGAGCAGCGTGAACACGAGCTCCCTCGGCCTGTCATCCCTCAGCTGGTCGGGCGACCGGCCGCCGCGCCAGCACAGGTAGACGAAGCACAGGAACGTCAGCAGGGCCGTCAGCACCACCAGCGGCAGTGAGATGCCGTCGACGCCGAGGTGGAAGCGGAGCCCCAGCCCGGGGATCCACGGCCGGTCGATCTCGAACTGCATCCGCGCCGCCGCGCCGTAGTCGAACGTCGCCGCCAGCAGCACGCTGAGCGCGAACGTGACGCCCGAGACGACCACGCCGTACGTACGGATGACGGCCCGCAGCGCGTCGGGCGCGAGGAGCAGCAGGGTCGCGCCGATCAGCGGCACGGCGAGCAGCGCGACGGGAAGCCAGCCCATCATGTGAACATCACCGCCCCTACCGCGATCAGCAGGACTCCGGCCAGCACGCCGCTCACGTACAGCTGGACGTTGCCGTTCTGGGCCAGGCGCAACATTCCGGACAGGCGGCGGGCGGAGGCGCCGGAGCCGCGTACCGCGCCGTCGACGACCTTGTCGTCGGTCGTGACGACGAGCGCGGCCAGCGCCCGGATCGGGCGTACCACCAGGGCCGCATAGACGGCGTCCAGGTAGAACGCCCGCTCGCACGGCACCCGCAGCGGGCCCAGCAGGCGGGCCGGGTCGGCAAGGGGATCGCCGCGCCAGGACGCGTAGACGGCCCCGGCGCCGAGCAGCGTCAGGACGACGCTGATGACGGCGATGCCGAGGTCGAGGTGGGGCTCGCCGGCGAAGCCCAGCAGCAGGGCGGGCACCGCGAGCAGGACGAGCGGGACGAGCATCGTGCGGGGCGCTTCCCTGACGTCCACGACGTGGGCGGTGCCGGGCTCGGGCTCGGGGAGCGCGACGGCCCGGGGCCGGCCGAAGAACGTGCGCAGCCAGGCGCGGGCGGCGTACGCGCCGGTGACGGCCACGGTGGCGAGCGCGCAGCCGTACAGCAGCAGGGCCGCCGCGTCGGTCAGCCGGCCCGTCGACAGGGCGTCGTCCATGGCGGCCAGCACGCCGTCCTTGCTGAAGAAGCCGCTGGCCGGCGGGATGCCGGTCAGGGCGGCGAAGCCGACCGTCATCGTCACGAACGTGACCGGCAGCTCCCGGCGCAGGCCGCCCATCTGCGTCATCAGGTTGGAGCCGACGTGGTGGATCACCACCCCCGCGCAGAGGAACAGCAGCGCCTTGAACGCACCGTGCGTCAGCAGATGGAACACGGCCGCCGTGTCGGAGCCCGCGGCGAGGCCGCCCGCCATGTAGGCGAGCTGGCTGATCGTGGAGTAGGCGAGGACCCGTTTCAGGTCGTCCTGGGCGAGTGCGGCCAGCGCGGCGCCGAGCATGCCGAGCGCGGCCATGACGGCGAGCACGTCGAGCGTGGGCGGGGCGGCGGTGAACGCCGGGAACAGCCGGGCGACGACGAAGATGCCGGCGGCGACCATGGTGGCGGCATGGATGAGCGCGCTGATCGGGGTGGGGCCGGCCATGGCGTCGGGGAGCCAGGTGTGCAGCGGCACCTGCGCGCTCTTGCCCGCCACGCCGGACAGCAGCAGCATCGTGGCGGTGACGAGCGTGGCCGGGGACATGCCGGGCACCGCCGCCAGCACGTCCGCGATGCGGAAGCTGTCCGCTGCCACGCCCAGGACGAAGATGCCGAAGAGGAAGCCGACGTCGCCCAGGCGGGTCACGAGGAACGCCTTCACCGCCGCACGTGAGTTGCCCCGGTCTTCCCACCAGTGTCCGATGAGGAGGTACGAGCAGAGGCCCATGATCTCCCAGCCCACGTAGAGGACCAGGAGGTCGCCGGAGTAGACGACCAGCAACATCGCGCTGGTGAACAGGCTGACGAACGCGCTGTAGGACGGGTAGCGCGGGTCGTCCGCCAGGTATCCGGCCGAATAGACCTGGACGGCCAGGGCGACCAGGGTCACGAGGACACCGAGGACGCTCGACAGTGCGTCGGCCTGGAGGGTGAGCGAGATCGGGATGGCACCGGTGACGATCGTGCCGAACGTCTGGCCTGTCGGCTGCGGCGCGGCATCACCGGTGAAATAGGCGAACCCCGGCCCCCAGGCGAGCACGACGGCCAGCACGGCCGCTGCCGCCGTCGGGACGGTCGCGATCCAGGCGGCCCGCGTGTTGGCCCGCTCACCTGCCGCTCGGTCGGGCGGCTGGACGGTCACCGGCGCCCGATGCGGCACCCGTGAGAACAGCAGCCCGACGACGGCGGCCACGAACGGCAGCAGCACGGCCAGCATGGGAAAGATCGTCATCGCGTCCCCCCTGGCGTGCCCTCACCGACGTGCTGGACTTCTCCCTCGACGACCCCGTGGTGCGGCCCATGGGCCGTGCGGCCGGACGAGCCGGAGGGGCCGGCGTTCGTCGGAGGCTGGTCCGGGAGGGTCGGCGGGTCGGTCGGCGGGGGTGGCGCGCCGTCGTCGGCGGGTTCGGCGAGGGCGCGCAGGTGGTCGATGTCGACGGTACGGCGGTTGCGGTAGAGCGCCAGGATGATGGCCAGGCCCAGGCCCACCTCGGCCGCCGCGATCACGATGACGAACAGCGTGAGCACCTGACCGCTGTGCAGGCGGTCGCCCAGCCACACGTCGAACGCGACCAGGTTGAGGTTGACGGCGTTGAGCATGAGCTCGACCGACATCAGCACGAGGATCGTGTTGCGGCGGGCGAGGACGCCGTAGACGCCGATGGAGAACAGGAGCGCGGAGATGACCGCCGGATAGACGATGTGCACTAGACACCCCCGCCCTGGTCGGGCGCCACGCCGCCCTCGGACTTGCCGGGCGGCGGTGTGCTCCCCTGCTCATCGGGCGTCGAAGAGTTCCTTGCCCGGTCGCGACCTGAGGTGGTTGCCGGATCGGCGGGGGTCTTCGTGCTCGGAGAAGGGCTTGCGGGTCGTTCCGAGGAGGAGGCGGGGTGACCGGCCGAAGACGCAGCAGGGTTGTCCGATGAGGACGCCGGACCTGAGGCCGACTTCTCCTGAACGGATTCGGCATCGGCCGGGGACGCGGCAGGCCCGTCTGAAGGGGACGCTGGGCCGGTCGAAGATGGAGTAGACCCGTCTGGGGCGGATTCGGGGCTGTTGGGAGGAGGCTGGTCTGCAGGGGG
>NZ_POUD01000334.1 GCF_003236395.1 Nonomuraea aridisoli
GGTGGTGAGCGTCTCCCTGGAAGGTCGGGAAGCCGCGTCGGTGGGTGGGGCCCACCGGGCGCAGCCGTGAAGAATGAAGAACCACGGGCGGTCGTAAAGGATGAAAAGCCCCGCCGGGCGGGGTGAGGGTCAGTGGCGGGAGGTGAAGAGGTCGCCGCGGAGGGCGCGTTCGACGGCGGCGATCGAGCGGGACAGGCGCACCAGTCGGGGCCCCTCCTGGCGGTAGGTGTCGAGGACGGCCTCGATGGCGTGCGGCGGCAGGTGGCCCTTCAGGTCCACCGCCGCCGCCCGGTATCCGGCGCGCGCGGCCTCGACGGCCGAGTTCACGTGGTGGCGGGCCATCGCGGCCAGCGCCACCGGGTGCCGCCTGAGCACCTCGTACGCCCGGTAGTCGGGCGGCACCGCGTCGAGCAGCCAGGCCACGGCCGAGGTCTCCCAGTCGGGAACGCTGGGCGGGCGGACCTCGGCGGGCCACTCCGGCGGGACGTACATGGAAAACATCGTACTCATGTTCGATTCGCCCCGATATGGCGGTATGCGGCGGTAAGTCGGAAAATCGAGGTGTGACGGAGAAGATCGGGATCGTGGGCGCGGGCATCGTCGGGCTGGCGGTGGCGCGCGAGCTGGCCGCCTCCAGGGGTGCCGAGGTGACCGTGCTGGAGAAGGAGGAGCGCGTCGGCGCCCACCAGACCGGCCACAACAGCGGCGTCGTGCACGCGGGCATCTACTACCAGCCGGGCTCGCTCAAGGCCAGGCTCTGCCGCGAGGGCGTGGCGCTGCTCAAGGAGTACTGCGCCGCCCACGGACTGCCGTACGCCGAGCTCGGCAAGCTGGTCGTGGCCGCCACCCGCGCCGAGCGCCCGCAGCTGCGCGCGCTGGCCGAGCGGGCGCGGGCCAACGGCGTGCCGGGCATCGCCGAGCTGGACGCGCTCGGGCTGCGCGAGATCGAGCCGCACGCGGTCGGCGTGGCCGCCGTGCACTCACCGCACACCGCCGTCTGCGACTTCCCCGCCGTCGCCCGACGGCTCGCCCAGGACGTGGCCGAGCTGGGCGGCTCCGTCCAGCTGTCACACCCCGTCAGGGCGGTCAGGGAACGCGCCGGACGGGTGGAGGTGCTGGCCGGGGAGCGCAGGTTCGCCTTCGACCATCTGGTGGTGTGCGCCGGGCTGGGCACCGACGCGGTGGCCCGGATGGCCGGCGTGCCGGGCGAGGTGCGGATCGTGCCGTTCAAGGGCGAGTTCCAGGCCCTCCAGGGAGCGGCGAAGGACCTGGTCAGGGGGTTGATCTACCCGGTGCCCGACCCGCGTTACCCGTTCCTCGGCGTCCACCTGACCCGGCAGATCGGCGGCGAGGTCCTGGTCGGCCCGAACGCGGTGCTCGCCCTCGCCTACGAGGCGTACGACGGGCGCGGTCTCCGCGACGCAGGGCGGATCCTCGGCTGGCCGGGGACGCTGCGCATGGCCAGGGCCCACTGGCGCACCGGGATCAGGGAGACCTACGGCTCGCTGGTCAAGAGCGCGTTCCTCAAGGGCGCCCGGCGGTACGTGCCCGAGCTCACCGCGGCCGACCTCGTCCCGGCTCCCGGCGGCGTCCGCGCGCAGGCCGTGGCCAGGGACGGCGGCCTGGTGGACGACTTCGTGGTGGACGTCGAGGGCCGGGTGGTGCTCGTCAGGAACGCCCCTTCGCCGGCGGCCACGTCGAGTCTGGCCATCGCCCGGCATGTTGCCGGAATTGTCCCAGCACTCGTCCGATGAGGGCATCCTAGGGGTGATGGAATCACGCCTGCTGATCGTCGAGGACGACCCCAACATCCTCGAACTCCTCGCCGCGAGCCTGAGGTTCGCGGGTTTCGACGTGACCACCGCCAAAAGCGGACAGGACGCCGTCGCAGCCGTTCAACGGCACCGTCCCGACCTGATGGTGCTCGACGTGATGTTGCCCGACCTCGACGGGTTCGAGATCGTCAAGCGGATGCGCGGCGGCGGGATGCGCACGCCGGTCGTGTTCCTGACCGCCCGCGACGAGACCGAGGACAAGATCCGTGGTCTCACCATCGGCGGTGACGACTACGTGACCAAGCCGTTCAGCCTGGAGGAGGTCGTCGCCCGCATCCAGGCGGTGCTCCGCCGCACCAGCGGCGACGGGCAGGCGGCGCCGCCCCGGCTGACGTTCGCCGACATCGAGCTGGACGAGGAGAGCCACGAGGTGTGGCGCGGCGGGCACGCGGTCGCACTGTCGCCGACCGAGTTCAAGCTGCTGCGCTACTTCATGACCAACCCCGGCCGGGTGCTGTCCAAGCCGCAGATCCTCGACCACGTGTGGGACTACGACTTCCGCGGCGAGGTGGGCATCGTCGAGTCGTACGTGTCGGTGCTCCGCCGGAAGATCGACAATCGCAGCCCCCGGCTCATCCACACCCTGCGCGGAGTCGGCTACGTCCTGCGCCTGCCACCGGGCCCCTGATGCGCGGCCTGCCGCTGCGGATCAAGCTGATCGCGGCCATGCTGGCGCTGCTCGGCTTCGGCCTGAGCTTCATCGGCCTGGTGAGCGTCTCGGTGCTGCACGGCTACCTCCTCGACCGCGTCGACAGCCAGCTCAGCCTGCTCAGCGTCCGCATGCACAAGAAGGTGCTGAGCGACTGGAAGAAGGACCGCGAGACCGCCGACCGGCCGATCACCATCGAGTCGGACGCGATCGTGCTGGTCAGGGAGCCCGGCGGCGCGTTCGAGCCGATGCTCGACGACCGCGACGTCGACCTGAAGCCCAAGCCGGTGCTGTCGTCCTCGCCGGGCGACGACCCCTACACGGCGCCGGCCGCCAGCGGCGACGGCCAGTGGCGGGTGCTGGAGAGCGAGGTGCAGCGCCGCACGCTCGTCGTCGCGGTCGACCTGGAGGAGGTCGACGCCATCACCACCCGGCTCGTGCTCATCGAGCTGCTCGGCGGCGGCGGCACACTGCTCATCCTCGCCGTGGTCGGCATCACCATCGTCCGGCGCAGCATGCGCCCGCTCGCCCAGATCGAGCGCACGGCCGAGGCCATCGCGGGCGGCCAGCTGGGCCGCCGGGTGCCGGACGGCGACCCCCGTACCGAGGTGGGCCGCCTGGCCACGTCGCTGAACGGCATGCTGGCGCAGATCGAGACGGCGTTCGCGGCGCGGTCGGAGTCGGAGGCCGCGGCCCGGCGCTCCGAGCTGCGCATGCGCGAGTTCGTCGGCGACGCCTCCCACGAGCTGCGCACCCCGCTGACGTCGATCCTGGGCTTCGCCGAGTACGCCCGCCAGAACCCCGGCGCCGACCCCGCCGAGCTCATGCAGCGCGTCGAGCAGGCGGCCGGCCGGATGAGCGTGCTGGTGGACGACCTGCTGCTGCTGGCCAGGGTGGACCAGCAGCGGCCGCTCCAGACCCGCCCGGTGGACATGCTGGCCCTGGCCGCCGACGCCGTGCAGGAGGCCAGGATCCTCGCCCCCGAACGGGTGATCAAGCTGGACGTGGTCGGCGGCGCCGCCCTCATCGTCTCCGGCGACGAGGTGCGCCTGCGCCAGGTCATCAGCAACCTCGTCACGAACGCCATCGTGCACACCGAGCCCGGCTCGCCGATCATCGTGCGGGCCGGGGCGGACGCCGAGACCCTGTTCATCGAGGTCGTCGACAACGGCCCCGGCCTCACCCCCGAGCAGATCGAGCGGGTCTTCGAACGCTTCTACCGCGCCGACTCCGCCCGCTCGCGCCGCCGCTCCGCCGAGGACCGGGGCAGCGGCCTGGGGCTGGCCATCGTCCAGGCGCTCGTCCAGGCCCACGACGGCGTCGTCACGGTCGAGAGCTCGCCCGAGTCCGGCTCGACCTTCCGCGTGGAACTCCCACTCGCCTTGGAGTGAGCGTTCAGGAAAATTTCAGGTCGTTGCGTCACGCTGAGTAGGTGACGAAACCCGAGGCGCTGATCATGGTCGTGGACGACGAGCCCAGCATCCGGGATCTGCTCTCCGCCAGCCTGCGCTTCTCCGGGTTCGAGGTGCTCACCGCCGCCGACGGGCAGGAGGCCGTGGAGGTGGCCGAGCGCGCCTCGCCCGACCTCGTGGTGCTCGACGTGATGTTGCCCGACCTCGACGGGTTCGAGGTGGCCAGGCGGATCTCCGCGCCCGTGTTGTTCCTGTCCGCGCGCGACGCCACCGAGGACAAGATCGCGGGGCTGCGGGTCGGCGACGACTACGTGACCAAGCCGTTCAGCCTGGAGGAGGTCCAGGCGAGGATCAGGGCCGTGCTGCGGCGTACGCAGGGGGAGGCCGCGCCCGTCAGCAGGCTGAAGGTCGCCGACCTGGAGCTGGACGAGGAGTCGCGCGAGGTCTGGCGCGGCGGCCGCCAGGTGCGCCTGTCGCCCACCGAGTACAAGCTGCTGCACTACTTCATGGTCAACGCCGGGCGCGTGTTGTCGAAGGCGCAGATCCTCGACCACGTGTGGAACTACGACTTCGGCGGCGACGCGGGCGTCGTGGAGTCGTACGTGTCGTACCTGCGGCGCAAGGTGGACGACGTCGAGCCCCGCCTCATCCACACCCTGCGCAGCGTCGGCTACGTGCTGCGGGAGCCGCCCGCCGGTTAGTGGACGCCCAGGACGGTGCCGCCGTCCACGCGCAGCGTGGTGCCGGTCACGTAGTCGGCGAGCGGGCCGCTGAGGTAGAGGACCGCGGCGGCGATCTCCTCCGGCCGGCCCATCCGCCCGATGTCGTTGGGCACCACTTCCTCGGCCACCTTGCGTTCGATCTCCTCCCACGTCTCGCCCCAGCCGCGGGCGGCGGCGAGGCCGGTGAAGTGCCGCTGGGCGGTGTCGACCAGGATGGCGCCGGGGGCGACGGTGTTGGAGGTGATTCCGCTGCCCTTCAGCTCGCGGGCCAGCGACACCGTGAGGTTGTGGCGGGCGGCCAGGCTCGCGTTGTAGTCGGGCAGGTCGGCGCCCGGCTGCAGGGCGAGCCCGCCGCCGATCTGGATGAAGCGGCCCCATCCGCGTCCGCGCATGGCGGGGAGCAGCCGCTTGATCATGCGGACCACGGAGATGACGTTGGTCTCGTAGAGGTCGCGCCAGTCGTCCGCGGTCGCCTCGTCCCACGTACGGCTGGGGTAGACGCCGGCGTTGTTGACCAGGATGTCGACCGGGCCGCCGGCGAGCGCCGCCTCGGCCGTGGCGTCGGCGCCCGCGTCGGTGGTCAGGTCGCCGATGGCGGTGCCGGCGGTGCCGCCCGCGGCGCGGACGGCGGCGGCGACGGCCTCGGCACGGGCGCGGTCGCGGCCGTGGACGACGACGTCGGCGCCCTCGGCGGCCATCGCCTTGGCGATGGCCTCGCCGAGGCCGGAACTGGCGCCGGTGACGAGCGCGCGCTTGCCTGTCAGGTGCAGATCCATGGTGTCCTCCCATGTCTACGGTCGTAGACTTCTGTGCTGAGTCTACACTTGTAGACATGACTGACCGCACCGACCCGACCGAGCCGGGAGGCCGCGGCGCGCGCCGCCGCGACGCCGCCGCCACCCGGCAGGCCATCCTGGACGCGGCCGTCGCCGCGTTCACCCGGCACGGATACGACGGGGTGGGCGTACGCGACATCGCCAGGAACGCGGGCGTGACCGCGATGCTCATCAACCGCTATTTCGGGTCGAAGGAACGGTTGTTCGCCGAGGCCGTCGACGTGGCCTTCGCCCCGCGCACGGTGATCTCCGGCACCGGCGCGGACCTGCCCGGCGCGACCGCGCGGGCCTTGGTGACGCGGACGGCCCCGGACGCGGAGGAGCTGGGGCCGTTCCTGCTCCTGCTGAGGTCCGCGGCCGACCCGAGCGCCGCCGCGATCATGCGCGAGGCGATCGCCCGGCATGCCGGGCGGCACCTCACCGAGGAGCTGTCCGACGGGGTCGGGGCGGAGCTGATGCTCGCCGTCCAGGCGGGAGTGTGGCTGATGCGCAGCGTCCTCGGCACGACGGCGCTGGTGGAAGAGGAACCGGAGGAGCTCGCGCGGCGGATCGGGTCGCTCTTCCAGGTCCTGGTCGACCCCGCGTCAGGGTGAGTCGGCCAGCACACAGGCGGCGGGCGGGTCGAGGTCGAGCAGCTCGGTCCGCGTCCCGCTGAACCCCGCAGCCACGAGCAGGTCGCCGATCCGGCGGGCGGCCTCCAACGAGGTGTCCCTGGTTGCTCCCTTGGCGCGCGGCTGGGAGACGATGGCGATGCGCCCGCCGGGCGCGAGCCGTGCGCGCAGGTCCGCGAGCCGTTCGGCCGGCGCCGTCCAGTGGCCGAGGGTGTTGACGGCCAGGATGGCGTCGAACGGGCCGTCGAGCGGCAGCCGTTCCGCCTCGCCCAGCGTGAGGGTGACCCGGCCGGACCTGATGGCGGCGGCGTTGCGCCTGGACGCCTGCCGGAGCATCACGGCGGAACGGTCGATCCCGTGGACGTGCCCCGACTCGCCGACCCGGCGGCTCAACTCGGCGACCGCCACGCCGGGGCCGAACCCGATCTCCAGAACCCTGTCGCCGGGCCGGACGTCGAGCAGCCCGGCCGCCCAGACGTTACGCCGGCGGTTGGACGGCCGGTGCGCCATCACCCAGCCCACCACGCGCCCGGCCGCGCCTCTGGGGTGGCCGAACTGGTTCACGATCATGCGTCTGATGTCCATGACCCGCAGCCAACCCCTTCACGTAGGCTTGAAGGCAAGATGACCGAGCTGACCGTCGGCGAGTTGGCGCGGCGCACCGGCGTCGCCGCCTCCGCGCTGCGCTACTGGGACACCGTCGGGCTGCTGCCCGCCACCCGGGTCTCCGGGCAGCGGCGCTACCCCGAGTCGGCGGTCGCGCTGGTCGGGGCCATCCTGCTGCTGCGCGACGCCGGGTTCTCGCTGGAGGAGCAGAAGGCGCTCGCCGCCGCCCGCCCCGCCGACCCCGGCGAGTGGCGGCGGCTGGCCCGGCGCAAGCAGGCCGAGCTCGACGACCAGATCGCCACGGCACAGGCCGCCCGCGACGCCCTCGACCACGCGCTGCGCTGCGGCCACCCGGACGTCCACGACTGCCCGACGTTCCGCGCCATCGCCGCCGCCCGGTTGTCCGGCAAGCCCCTCAGGGAAGCCCACACCCACCACTGAAGGTCGCCCCGGCGGTGGACCGCTGAAGAGGGCCTGCCGTGGGTAGCGTGATCGGTATGGACCTGCTGGGTGCGCTGGAGTCGCTGCGCCGGCCGCTCGACCGCGACCTGTTCCCGCTCGCCGTGGGCGAGGCCGGGGCGGACCGCCGCGCGTTGCGCGAGCTGACCGGCCAGCTCGACGACTACCTGCTGCCCCGGCTGCGCGCCATCGACGCGCCGCTGCTCGCCGTCGTCGGCGGCTCCACCGGGGCCGGCAAGTCCACGCTGGTCAACTCGCTGGTCGGGGCCGACGTGACCGAGCCGGGCGTGCTGCGGCCCACCACGCTGGTGCCCACGCTCGTGGTCAGCGCGGCCGACCGGACCTGGTTCATGGGCCAGAACGTGCTGCCCGGCCTCTCCCGCGCCACCGGCGCCGGGCCCGGCGCGCTGCGCGTGGTCACCTCCGGGACGCTCGGAGAGGGGCTGGCGTTGCTCGACGCGCCCGACATCGACTCCGTGGTGACCGCCAACCGCGAGCTCGCCGCGCAACTGCTGGCCGCCGCCGACCTGTGGTTGTTCGTCACGACCGCCGCACGGTACGCCGACGAGGTGCCGTGGAGCTTCCTGCGTTCGGCCCGCGAACGCAGCACCGCGCTGGCCGTCGTCCTCGACCGGGTGCCGCCTGACGCGGTGGAGCCGGTCTCCCGCGACCTCACCCGCCTCCTCGCCGAGAACGGCCTGGAGGGCACCCGCCTGTTCACCGTCCCCGAGGCTCCGCTGCCCGACGAGAAGGCCCGGCTGCCCGCGTCGTACGTCGAGCCCATCTCGTCCTGGCTCGCCGAGCTGGCCGCCGACGCCGCAGAGAGGTCCCGCGTCGTACGCCAGACGCTCTCCGGGGCGCTCGACAGCCTGTCCACCCGGGTCCCGGCGCTGGCCGACGCCGTCGAACGCCAGCAGGCCGCCTTCGACGGGCTGCGCTCCATCGTCGCGGGCGCGTACGCGGGCGGCATGGCCGACTTCGACGCGGGCATGCGCGACGGGTCGCTGCTGCGGGGCGAGGTGCTGGCCCGCTGGCAGGACTTCATCGGCACCGGCGACCTCATGCGCTCCCTGGAGACCCGGGTGGGCCGCATCCGCGACCGGCTCGTCGGCTTCTTCACCGGCAAGGTGCCGGAGGCGCAGTTGCGCGACGCCCTGGAGAGCGGCGTGGAGTCCCTCATCAGGGGCGCCGCCGACGGGGCCGCCGAGCGGGCCCTGGAGGGCTGGTCCGCCGCGCCCGGAGGCCCCGGCCTGCTCGAACGCCTCGGCGCCGTCGAGGCCGCCCGTCTCGGCCGCGCCTCTCCCGACCTGCCCAAGCGTGCCGAGGCGGCGGTGCGGGGGTGGCAGGAGTTCGTCCTCGATCTCGTACGCGAGGAAGGGAGCGAGCGCCGTACGGCGGCCCGGGTGGCGTCGTTCGGCGTGAACGGCGCCGGGCTGCTGCTCATGCTGGCCGTGTTCGCCTCCACGGGCGGGCTGACCGGGATCGAGGTGGGGATCGCCGGTGGGACGAGCGTGTTGTCGCAGAAGCTGCTGGAAGCCGTCTTCGGCGACCAGGCGGTGCGCACGCTCACCATCCGGGCACGCGACGACCTGCGCGAACGAGTGCGCACCCTCCTGGACGAGGAGGCCGCCCGCTTCACCGCCGTCCTCGAAACCGTCGAGCCTCCCAAAGGCACGTCGAAGGCCCTGCGCGAAGCCGCCCGCCAGATCCGCCACCACCGCACCACCCTCCCGGCCGCCACCGCCCTGCCGGCGCAGGAACCAGGCGGGCGAAGCGGCACGGGAACCCTGGAGCTCCCGGTGCAGCCCAGCGTGGGGCCGCAGGACGATGACGCGTCCACGGCGGAGTTGCCGGTGCCCGGGGAGGGGCGCCACTCTCGTGGGCGGGGCGAGGCCGGACCGGAGGAGGCGTCGTGAAGCTGCTGCGGCGTAAGGAGGGGCCGTCGCTCGACGCTCGGGTGGACGC
>NZ_POUD01000335.1 GCF_003236395.1 Nonomuraea aridisoli
CAGTCGACGAACATCCGGCCCTCGGCCTTGGCCAGGAAGCGCTGGGCGTACACGGGGCCGAAGGACTCGGAGCGGTCGTACGACGCGGCGCTGGCGGCCGTCGGGAGCGAGAGGGCCACGGCGGTGGCGGAGAGGGGTTCGTCGCGGGAGATCGGCGGCAGGGGGAGCTGGGCCTCCGTGCGGGCGGCCGTGTGGAGGACGGCGGCGATCTCAGGAAGCGGCGGCCGGGCGGCGGGGTCCTTGGCGGTGCAGGCGTCGATGACGTCCCAGAGGGTGTCGGACATGCCCTCAAGCCGCCGCGGCGCCATGTGCAGCGCCGAGTGCAGCGCGCTCAGCCCGTGGCCGCCCGCGAACGGCGGACGCCCGGCCAGCAGCTCGTACAGCAGCATGCCGAGCGCGTAGACGTCGGCCGCCGGCGAGGGACGCTCGCCGCGTAACACCTCGGGCGCCAGGAAGACGGGCGTGCCCGCCACGGAGCCGGTCGTGCTGGCCGTGGAGCTGTGCAGGATGCGCGAGACGCCGAAGTCGGTCAGCCGCAGCGCCCCGGTGGCCTGGTCGACCAGCACGTTGGCGGGCTTGACGTCGCAGTGGACGACGCCCCGCTCGTGGGCGTGGGCGAGCGCCTCGGCCAGCGAGGCGGTCATCGTGGCGGCCGTGGCCGCGGGGAGCGTGCCGGAGCGGCGTACGAGCGCGCTCAGGTCGCCGCCGGTCACCAGGTCCATCACGATCGCGATGCGGTCGCCTTCGAGGACGAAGTCGCGGATGGACACGATGCCCGGATGGCGTAACCGGATCAGGACGGTGCGTTCGCGGACGAACCTGGTGACGGTGTCGGGCTCGCGCGTCAGCCGGGGATGCAGGAGCTTGGCCGCCACCTGCTCCCCGGTGCGGCGGTCGAGCGCACGCCACACGGTGCCCATGGCGCCCTCGCCGAGGATCTCGACGAGGCGGTAGGAGCTGCCGAGGGAATCGTCCATAGCGGCGATCATGCTAGCAAACCGTGACCACTCCGCTCAGAAGATCTGCTGGTAGAAGGCCAGCTCGGCGGCGAGCGCCGCGGCCCGCGTCTCCGTGCGGCGAAAGCCGTGGGACTCGCCCTCGAAGGCGAGGTACGTGCAGGGGACGCCGCGCTCGGACAGCGCCTCGGCGAACGTCTCCGACTGCTCCGGCGGCACCACGGGATCGTCGAGCCCCTGGAGGAGCAGCATGGGGCAGGTCACGCCGCCGACCAGGGCGAGCGGCTCGCGGGCGGCGTACACCTCGGAGTCCTCCGGGCCCACCAGCCACTCCACGTAACGCGACTCGAAGTCGTGGGTGTGGGCGACCAGCGGGGCGAGCGCGCTGATGCCGTAGTAGGAGACGCCGCCGGCGAACACGTCGGAACGGCAGCAGGCCGCCATCACCGTCCAGCCGCCCGCGCTGCCCCCGCGTACGGCGATCCTCCCGGCGTCGGCCAGGCCCTCGGCGGCGAGCCAGCGGGCGGCGGCGACCACATCCTCGACGTCGGCCAGGCCCCACTGTCCCTTCAACCGTTCGCGGTAGGCACGGCCGTAGCCGGTGGAGCCGCCGTAGTTGACGTCGAGCACGCCGATGCCGCGTGAGGTGAGGAACGCCTTCTCCAGGTCGAGCGCGGTGTCGGCCTGAGCGGTCGGCCCGCCGTGCACGAAGATCACGTACGGAGGAGTGTCGCCTTCGGTGGCCGGGGCGTACGGCGGATAGAGGAAGGCGTGCACCCCGCGCTCGCCAGGCACGCGCACGGCGCGGGGGAGCGGCAGATATTCGGGATCGGGCAGCGAGGCGAGGTCGCTCCCGAGGGCGAGATGCCCTCCCGCGGCCGTGTCGGCCCGCACCACCGAGCGCGGGGCCGTGGCGGCGTAGGCGACGCCGACCACGGACGTGCCCTCGGCCGCCAGCGCGGCGTCCCACCCGGCAAAGGGCAGGTCGAGGTCGCTCAGCGCCCCCGACCCGGGGTCGAGCACCCCCAGCCGCAGGTCTCCGCGGCCGTGCAGCACCGCGAGCCGCCCGCCGGGCAACACGGTGTACGGCATGCCGCCCAGCCGCCACGGCGGCAGCGTGAACTCCTCCTCGGCCCGGTGCACCGCCCGCGCGTCCTCGCCCTGGAGGCCGACCTCGTAGAGGTTCCACCAGCCGGAGGAGTCGGAGATCAGGTAGAGGCGGGAGTCGTCCTTCCACGCCGGGGCCAGGACCGACTCGGCCGGGCCGCCCTTGACCGTCCAGGAGCGGCCGTCGGCCAGGGACGTGACGCGCAGTTCGGTGCCGTCCCACGGCATGCGGGGGTGGTCCCAGCAGATGTAGGCCAGGTGCCGCCCGTCGGGGGAGACGGCGGGGGAGGCGAAGAAGTCGCAGCCGTTGACGCGTTCGCGGATCTCGCCGCCGTCGAGCGGGACGGACACGATCGCGCGGCTCACCTTGCCGTCGCCGCTGTGGCGCTCGCGGACGCACCACACCTGGCCGTCGTGGACCAGCAGGTCGGCGTAGCGGGAGCCCTCGGGGGTGAGCGGGCGCGGATCGCGGTCATCGGCCAGGAGGTAGAGCCGCTGGTCCTGGAGGTTGGCGAAGACGATCTCGCCCGCGGGGGTCACGGTGTAGGGGCGGCCGCCGTACTCGTGGACCCGGGTGCGGGCCGACCACGGGGCCGGCAGTAACTCGGTGCGGGTGCCGTCGGGAGCGCGGCACACGATGGTGGTGCGCCCGCCCTCGTCGGGACGCTCCTCGGTCCACCACACCCGGCCGTCGCGGGCGATGGGCCAGGCGGGGCGCGTGCCGGAACTCGCCACGTCTCTGGTCGAAATGGGGGAGGGCCAGAAAGGCATACCCGCATCCTGCCGGAAGATCTGCGCGAACGCAGGGGGCTCCCGCGGTTCAGCCGCAGCGCTGGAGGGTGGGCATCGAGGCGGGCAACTCGAGCCCCGTCCCACCGAACCACTTGCGCAGCAGGCGCGCGGCCGTGCCGTCCTGCCACATCCGGGTGATCGCCCGGTTCACGGCCTCGCAGGTGGCGACGTCGCCCTCCTTGATGCCGACGCCGAACCTCTCGACCGAGATGGGGTCGTTCAGCAGCCGGAACCTGCCGGGTTGCTGCTCGGCGAACCCGGCGAGGATCAGGTTGTCGGTACTGACCGCGTCGAGCTGCCCGGCGGCGAGCTTGCGCACGCAGTCGGAGTAGTTCGCCGCGGGCACCAGGACGGCGGGCAGGTTCAGCTGGCCGTCGGGCGGCGGATCCACGATGCGCCGATACGAGTTGGACCCCTCGGCCAGGCAGATGCGCTTGCCCCGCAGGTCGGCGGTCTTCCTGATGCTGTCGTCGGTGGCCCGCACCATCGTGTCCTGCCGGGCGATCACGTACGGCCCGGCGAAGGTCACCCTGGCCGAGCGCGCCGGCGTGATGCTGTAGGAGGCGACGACGAGGTCGACGGTGCCGTTCTGGAGCAGCGCCTCTCGGGCTGACGACGGCGAGTCCCGCCAGGTGATCCGGACGTCGTCGCCGCCGGCGAGCTGCCTGACGATGTAGCGGGCGACGTCGACGTCGAAGCCCTGCGGATCGCCCGCGCCCGTGCGCAGGCCCACGCCCGGCTGGTCGATCTTGGTGCCGACCACGGCCGTGCCGGTGTTCCTGATCTTGTCGGCGACGGTCGTGTACGAGCCGCCGCCCCCGCACGCCGACAGTGCCAGCACCATGACGAGCCCCGCGTGCGCCGCCCCCCGCATGCTTCCCCCCGACCTCCTTGCAAGGAGGCTACCTGCGGGGGTACGCCCCCAGACCTGCGGCAAAGCAGACCTGGCGATTTCTTGGGAGTCCCAAGAAGGCGGGCCCGGGAAGGCGGCGGGCACGTGGGCCCGCCGCCTTGAGGTCACTCCATGCCGTGGCCGGCCGCGACGCCACCGCCCACGGGCCCCGTGCCCGCCCCGGCGCCGACGGCCGGAGCGCCAGGAGGCGCGATCGGCGCCGCGCTGGTCTTGCGGCTGCGCCGGCTGCGCCGCTCCAGCCACGTGGCGAGGAAGCTCAGCGCCATGTTGAGCGCCACGTAGATGATGCCGATGACGATGGCCGCCGGGATCAGTGAGCCGAAGAAGCGGGCCGGCAGGATCTTGAACCCGGTGTTGAGCAGGTCGACGTAGGCGATGATGTAGCCGAGCGCGGTGTCCTTCAGCAGCACCACGAGCTGGCTGACGATCGCCGGCATCATCGCCGTGACGGCCTGCGGCAGCAGCACCAGCCGCATCACCTGGTTCTTGCGCATGCCGACCGCGTACGCGGCCTCCGACTGGCCCTTGGGCACCGACAGCACGCCGGCCCTGACGACCTCGGCCAGCACCGAGCCGTTGTAGAGCATCAGGCCGACGACGACCGCCATGAACGTGTAGTCGCCGGGACCCCCCAGCGCGGGCGCCAGGTAGAAGATGAAGAAGATCAGCAGCAGCAGCGGGATGGCCCGGAAGACCTCGACCACCACACCGGCCGGGATGCGGATCCAGCGGTGGTCGGACAACCGCGCCAGGCCGAAGACCGCGCCGAAGACCAGGGCGAGCACCGAGGCCACCGCGGCGGCCCGCAACGTGCCGAGCAGGCCGGGGAAGATGTAGAACTCCCACGTCTCCCACTCCAGGAACGGCTGCCAGATCTGGGCCCGCCACTGGCCCTTGGCGTCGAAGCCGCTGTAGAGGCCGTACAGGACGGCGCCGACCAGGATGACGCTGGCCACCGTGAGAAGCGCGTTGCGCGTCCTCGCCCGCGGCCCGGGGACGTCGAACAGAACCGAAGCGCTCATCGGGCCACCGCCAGGCGCCGGGCCAGCCGGCCGGTGAACCAGCCGATGGGCAGGGTCACCGCCATGAACGCGACCACGATGCCGAGGAAGATCGGGATCGAGGCGCCGACCTGGTCAAAGGCCTCCTTCATGTTGGCCGCCGAGTCGGCGGCGAATCCCCCCGCCACCGCGACGGTGGTGTTCTTGATCATGGCGATCATCACGCTGCCCAGCGGCGCGACGACCGCGCGGAACGCCTGGGGCAGGATGATCATCCGGAGTGACTGCGTGAACGTCAGCCCGATCGCCCGGGCCGCCTCCGCCTGCCCGAGCGGCACCGTGTTGATGCCCGCGCGCAGCGCCTCGCAGACGAAGGCCGCCGTGTAGGCCGACAGGCCCATCGCGACGATCCAGAACGAGTTGGTCCTGGGCTCGGAGGAGAAGACCAGCCCGAGCTGGTCGCTGAGCCCGAGCGCGGAGAACGCCAGCACCAGGGTCAGGGGAGTGTTGCGGACCACGTTGACGTAGAAGGTGCCGGCCACCCGCAGGACTGGGGTGGGGGAAACTCTCATCGCCACCAGGATGGTGCCGAGAATCAGGGAGGTGATCGCGCCCACGATGGAGAGCTTGATGTTCTCCAGGAACCCCAGGGCGAGGTCGGGCGCGTACCTAATCAGATCTTCCATCGTGCTCCACCACATAGGGCGGCGGCGGCCGGGTCGCCGGCCGCCGCCTCATGTGTGATCAGGCGCAGCCCTCGGCCGGCGGCGCGGTCTCGGACAGCTTCAGGCCCTGGATGCCGCCGAACCACTTGTCCAGCAGCGTCTTCATGGTGCCGTTGTCCCACAGTGCCTTCACCGCGGCGTTGACCGCCTCGCAGGTCTTGGTGTCGCCCTTCTTCAGGCCGACGCCGTACTTCTCGTCGGTGAAGCCCTGGCCCAGCACCTTGAAGCTGCCGCCGGACTCCTGCGCCTGCTTGGCGAAGCCCGCCAGGATCAGGTCGTCGGTGGTCACCGCGTCGAGGTTGCTGCCGGTCAGCTTCTGCACGCACTCGGAGTAGTTGGCGGCGTCGACGGTGGTGGCGTCGAGGTCGAGCTCACCGTCCGGCGGCGGCTCGGTGATGCGCGCGTAGGAGTTGGAGCCGGCGGCCTTGCAGATCCGCTTGCCCTCGAGGTCCTGCGGGGTGTTGATCGAGGTGTCGTCGCCGCGGACCATCACGTCCTGGTGGGCCACGACGTACGGGCCGCCGAAGGTGACCTTGGTCTTGCGCTCCTCGGTGATGGAGTACGTGGCGAAGATGATGTCAACGGTGCCGTTCTGGAGGAACGGCTCGCGGTTGGAGGAGGCCGACTCCTTCCACTCGACCGTGACGTCCTGGCCGCCGTTCATCTGCTTCAGCACGGCCTTGGCCACGTCGACGTCGAAGCCCTCGGGTTCGGCGCCCATCTTCAGGCCGAGGCTCGGCTGGTCCCATTTGGTGCCGACCACGATCGTCTCGCCGGCCGCGATCTTGTCCGCGACCGTGGCGTAGGTCGCTTCGCTGCCGCCGCCACAGGCGGACAGGCCGGCGGCCATTGCCAACACCGAGAGCAGTGCTCCCGCTCGACGCATGTGCATGTGTACCTGCCTCAATCTTCAGTGCGTGAGGATCTTCGAAAGGAAGTCACGCGCTCGGTCGGTCTGCGCGTTGGTGAAGAACTCGTCGGGGGTGTTCTCCTCCACGATCTGGCCGTCCGCCATGAACACGACGCGGTTGGCGGCCCGCCGGGCGAAGCCCATCTCGTGTGTGACGACCATCATGGTCATCCCGTCGCGCGCCAGCCCGATCATGACGTCGAGCACCTCCTGCACCATCTCGGGGTCCAGTGCGGAGGTCGGCTCGTCGAACAGGATCATCTTCGGGTCCATGGCCAGCGCCCTGGCGATCGCGACGCGTTGCTGCTGGCCGCCCGACAGCTGGGCCGGATACTTGTCGGCCTGCGCCGCGATGCCCACCCGTTCGAGCAGCTCCATCGCCCGCTTGTCGGCGGCGTCCTTCGCGATGCCGCGCACCTTGACGGGGCCCAGGGTGACGTTCTCCCGGATGGTCTTGTGCGCGAAAAGATTGAACGACTGGAAGACCATCCCGACTTCGGACCGAAGTTTGGCCAGACCCTTGCCCTCGGCGGGCAGGACGTTGCCGTCGAAGACGATCCTCCCGCCGTCGATCGTCTCCAGCCGGTTGATCGCGCGGCAGAGCGTGGACTTTCCGCCGCCGGACGGGCCGATGACGACCAGAACCTCGCCACGAGAGACGGTCAAGTTGATGTCCTTCAGGACGTGGAGCGACCCGAAGTGCTTGTTGACGTTCTCCAACTGCACGAGTGGAGTGGCGTCTCCGTTCTCCGTCATGGAACGAAACGGTAGAGGGCGTTAGAGCGCTGGTCACTAACCGAGCGGTACCGATCCGATCACATCGTGCCATCAAGCTGGCCTTTTGGAACGGTGAGGGCTATGTCAAGTCCGAGTGCGACTACCCTTGAACGTGCCATGACTGTGACCCAGGAGAGCGCCCGCACATACGAAGTGCGCACATACGGGTGCCAGATGAATGTGCACGACTCCGAGCGGCTGTCGGGCCTGCTGGAGGACGCCGGCTACGTGCCCGTTCCCGACGGGGAGACGGCGGACGTGGTCGTGTTCAACACGTGTGCCGTGCGGGAGAACGCCGACAATCGTCTCTACGGCAATCTCGGCCACCTCCGCCCCGCCAAGACGCGCAACCCGCGCATGCAGATCGCCGTGGGCGGCTGCCTGGCGCAGAAGGACCAGGGCGAGATCGTCCGCAAGGCGCCGTGGGTCGACGTGGTGTTCGGCACCCACAACATCGGCTCACTGCCGGTGCTGCTGGAGCGGGCCCGCATCGAGGGCGAGGCGCAGGTCGAGCTGAAGGAGTCGCTGGAGGTCTTCCCCTCCACGCTGCCGACCAGGCGCGAGTCGCCGTACGCCGCGTGGGTGGCCGTCTCGGTCGGCTGCAACAACACCTGCACGTTCTGCATCGTGCCGTCGCTGCGCGGCAAGGAGAAGGACCGCCGGCCCGGCGACGTGCTCGCCGAGGTCCGCACGCTGGTCGGGCAGGGCGTCCTGGAGGTCACGCTGCTCGGCCAGAACGTCAACACCTACGGCGTGGAGTTCGGCGACCGGCTGGCGTTCGGCAAGCTGCTGCGCGCCTGCGGCGACGTCGAGGGCCTGGAGCGGGTGCGCTTCACCTCGCCCCACCCGGCGGCCTTCACCGACGACGTGATCGCCGCCATGGCCGAGACGCCCAACGTCATGCACCAGCTCCACATGCCGCTGCAGTCGGGCTCCGACCGGGTGCTGCGCGCCATGCGGCGCTCCTACCGCGCCGAGCGCTACCTCGGCATCATCGAGCGGGTGCGCGCGGCCATGCCCGACGCCGCCATCTCCACCGACATCATCGTCGGCTTCCCCGGCGAGACCGAGGACGACTTCCAGCAGACGCTCGAGGTGGTCCGGCGCAGCCGCTTCGCCAACGCCTTCACCTTCCAGTACTCCATCCGTCCCGGCACCCCGGCGGCCACCATGGACGACCAGGTGCCCAAGGAGGTCGTGCAGGAGCGCTACGAGCGGCTGGTGGCCCTGCAGGAGGAGATCTCCTGGGAGGAGAACAAGAAGCAGGTCGGCCGCACGCTCGAGGTGCTGGTCGCCGAGGGCGAGGGCCGCAAGGACGAGACCACCCGCCGGCTGTCCGGGCGCGCGCCCGACAACCGCCTGGTCCACTTCGCGGCCGGCGACGCGACGCCGCGGCCGGGCGACATGGTCACGGTCGAGGTGACGTACGCGGCGCCGCACCACCTGGTGGCCGACGGGCCGCTGCTCGGTGTCCGGCGCACCCGCGCGGGCGACGCCTGGGAGGCCCGCCAGGGGCGCCCTGCCGGGCAGGGCGCGGGCGTTCTGCTGGGCATGCCGACCATCGGCCGGCCGCAGCCGTCCGCTGCGGCCACAGGAGGCTGCTCGGCCCACTGACGCGGGTTCGGCTTGACGAGGCTTGACGAAGGGCGGTGCCGTACGGCGCCGCCTTTCGGCGTTCTCAGCGGAACAGGTGGTCCAGGAACGCGTGGCAGGCGCCGCGGCGGAAGTCGTCGAACGTGGCGCAGGGGTCCGGGAAGCCCGGGGGAGGGTGGCCGGCGCTGCGGTCCCGTGACTGACTCTTATACACATCT
>NZ_POUD01000336.1 GCF_003236395.1 Nonomuraea aridisoli
CCCTCGGGACGCCCGCCACCGCTCCCGAGATCGCGGAGGCACCCGGCGGGGGGCGGACGGCGCTGTTCAACGAGCCCGGCCCCGAAGTGACGGCCGAGGAGCTGGCGGCGTTCACGCGGCACTACATCTCGCTCCTGAACGACGCGCAAGCCGTGGTCATCTCGGGGAGCCTGCCGCGCGGCGTCCCCGCCGACGTCTACGCCACCCTGGCCGCCCTCGCCGCCGAACGGGGCGTCCCGGCGATCGTGGACGCCGACGGCGAGCCCCTGCGCCACGCCCCCGGGGGCCGCCCGGCCATCGTCAAGCCCAACGCGGACGAGCTGGCCAGAGCCGTCCCCGGCGGCACCCCGGCGCAGGGCGCCGAGGCGCTGCGTGAAAGGGGCGCGGGAGCCGTCGTGGTGTCCATGGGCGCCGACGGCCTGCTGGCGGTCACCGGCGAGGGGACGTTCCGGGCACGGATGCCGTACACCGTCCAGGGCAACCCGACGGGCGCGGGCGACGCACTGGTGGCCGGGCTGGCGCTCGGCCTGGTCGAGCAAACCCCGTGGCCCGACCGGCTCAGACGCGCCGCGGCGCTCGGCGCGGCGGCCGTGGCCACGCCCGTGGCCGGGGAGTTCGACCCCGGCGTGTACGCCGCCATCCACCCCCTGATCAGCCTCTCCTGAAGGAGCCCTCATGCCCCTCGCTCCCATCGGCGACATCGTCCACCAGTCCCCCGCGGGGGTGGGCGCGTTCAACGTGATCCAGCTGGAGCACGCCACCGCCGTCGTGGCCGGCGCCGAGGCCGCCGGGCGGCCGGTCGTCCTGCAGATCAGCGAGAACTGCGTCCGCTACCACGGCGCCCTGGAACCCCTGGCGCTGGCCTGCCTCGCGATCGCCCGCCGGGCGGACGTGCCGGTCGCCGTCCACCTCGACCACGCCACCGACCGGGCGCTCGTCGAGGAGGCGGTGGTGCTGGGCCTGGGCTCAGTCATGTACGACGCCTCGGCCCTGCCCGACGAGGACAACGTCCGCGCGACCGCCGAGGTGGCGGCCTTCTGTCACGAGCACGGCGTATGGGTGGAAGCGGAGCTGGGCGAGGTCGGCGGCAAGGACGGCGTGCACGCCCCCGGCGCCCGCACCAAGCCGCACGAGGCGGTCGACTACGTGGCCAGGACCGGCGTGGACGCCCTCGCCGTCGCCGTCGGCACCTCGCACGCGATGACGACGAAGGACGCGGTGCTCGACCTCGATCTCATCGCCGAGCTGCGCGCGGCCGTGCCGGTGCCCCTGGTGCTGCACGGCTCCTCGGGCGTCCCCGACGACACGCTGCGCGAGGCCGTACGCCGGGGCATGAAGAAGATCAACATCGCGACCCATCTGAACAAGGCGTTCACCGGCGCGATCCGCGAACACCTGGGCCGCGACGAGCGCGTGGTCGACCCGCGCAAGTACGTGAAGTCGGGGCGCGACGCGGTGGCCCGCGAGGTCACCCACCTGCTGGGCGTGCTCACGGGCTGAGCGACTTGCGCATCAGCACGGCTTGGCGGCCCTCGATGCCCGCGCGCCTGGTCTCGACGTAGCCGAGCGAGGCGTACAGCCGGATGTTCGACGTCATCTTGACGTTGGTGTAGAGGCGCAGCGCGGGCAGCCCCAGCCTGCGCGCCTCGTCCTCGGCGTAGGCGAGCAGCGCCCGCCCGATGCCCCTGCCGTGCGTCTCCGGACGTACGGCGACGTTCTCCACCAGCAGCGCGCCGTCCTCGGGGACGAGCACGACGAGCCCGTCGAGCGAGTCGGTCACGTGCACCCGGCCGGCCGCGATGAGCGCGCCGTAGTCGGCCTCCAGGGGCAGCGGCCGCACGCCGACGGCCTCGATCCACGGCGTGTACGCGTCGTGGACGAGCTGCTCGACGGCCGCCTGGTCGGCCGGTCCCGCGAGTCTCACGCGCCCAGGGTAGCGAGGGTGCGTCCGGCCTGCCGCAGGAAGGTCCCGGGCGGGTTGCGCGGGCCCTCGTGCGAGAGCAGGAACAACCAGACCAGCGCCTGCAAGCCGCTGAGCGGCCGCGCGCAGGAACGCCCGCTCGACGTCGTTGCCCGACCGCGCGATCGCGGCCTCGTACGCCCGAGCCGCCTCCTCGCTACGGCCCAGCCGCCGCAGCAGATCGGCCCGTACGGCGTGGAACAGGTGGTAGCCGTCCGCGTCGAGGTCGTCCACCAGCCGCAACGCCGCCCGCGGCCCCTCGACCTCGGCCACGGCCACCGCCCGGTTCACCGCGACCACGGGGGTCGGGTCGAGCGTCAGCAGCAGGTCGTACAGCCGCAGGATCTGCCGCCAGTCGGTCTCCCGCGCTCTCGCGGCGTCGCCGTGCACCGCGTTGATCGCCGCCTGCACCTGGTACGGCCCCGGAGTGTCGCGCCGCAGGCACCACCGGACGAGGTCCTGCCCCTCCTCGATCAGCGCCCGGTCCCCCAGCGCGCGGTCCTGCTCGGCCAGCGGCACCAGCCGGCCGTCCGCGCCGGTACGGGCCGGGCGGCGCGCCTCGATGAGCAGCATGAGCGCGAGCAGCCCCTTGACCTCGGGCTCGTCCGGCATGAGCGCGGCCAGCAGCCGCCCCAGCCTGACGGCCTCCGCGCACAGGTCCTCGCGGACCAGCCGGTCGCCCGAGCTGGCCGCGTACCCCTCGTTGAATATCAGATAGACCACGGCCAGCACCGCCCGCAACCGCTCGGGCAGCTCGCCCTCCCCCGGCACCCGGTACGGGATGCGCGCCCGCCGGATCTTGCTCTTGGCCCTGACCAGCCGCTGCGCCATGGTCGCCTCGGGCACGAGGAACGCGCGGGCGATCTCCGCTGTCGTGAGCCCGCCGAGCAGCCGCAACGTGAGCGCCACCTGCGCGTGCACGGCCAGGGCGGGATGGCAGCAGGTGAAGATCAGCCGCAACCGGTCATCGTGGACGGGCCCGTCCGCGGCGACCGGCGGGTCGGCGTCGTACAGCTGAACGGCCTGCACCTGCCGCTCGTGCCGGCTCGACTCCCTCCGCAGCCGGTCGATCGCCCGGTTGCGCGCCGTCGTGATGATCCAGCCCGCCGGGCTCGGCGGCATCCCGGCCTCGGGCCACTGCCGCACGGCCACCGCGAACGCCTCCTGCACGGCCTCCTCAGCGAGGTCGATGTCCCCGAACGCCCGCACGAGCACGGCGACCGCCCGCCCGTACTGCTCACGGAACACCCGCTCGACCGCGCTCAACCCCACACCACCGCTCACCACGTCAACGCAGGCTCAGGGCCTGGCGCCGCGCTCCATGGCCTCGACGGCGTTCTTGGCGGCGAGCAACGACGCGCCCGTGGACTCGCGGTAGATCTTGATGGCCCTGATCGTCTTCCCGTTCTCCAGCGCCCGGTAGAACTCGGCGGACAGCGCCGGCGTGCCGGGACGGGGCTCGGGGAGCGCGGGGTCGACGCCGAGACGGCGCTGCAGCACGGCGACCTGCTGCTCCAGCCGGGCGATCCTCTCTTCAAGGGAATCCATGCCGAAACCCTACGTCACGGCCGCCGCCCTGGCTCTCGCCGGACGACGGCCGGAGAGGACGTCAGCGCTGGATCGGCGCGACGACGACCTCGACCCGCTGGAACTCCTTGATGTCGGAGTAGCCGGTCGAGGCCATGGTGCGCTTGAGCGCGCCCATGAGGTTCATCGAGCCGTCGGCCACGCTCGACGGCCCGTGCAGGATCTGCTCCAGCGTGCCGACGGTGCCGAACTCGACCCGCCGCCCCCGCGGCAGGTCAGGGTGGTGCGCCTCCGAACCCCAGTGGAACCCGTGACCGGGAGCCTCCACCGCGCGGGCCAGCGGCGAGCCCACCATCACGGCGTCGGCGCCGCAGGCGATCGCCTTGGCGATGTCGCCGGACGTGCCCATGCCGCCGTCGGCGATGACGTGGACGTAGCGCCCGCCGGACTCGTCCATGTAGTCGCGCCGCGCCGCGGCGACGTCGGAGATCGCGGTGGCCATCGGCACCGCCACGCCCAGGACGTTACGGGTCGTGTGGGAGGCGCCGCCGCCGAAGCCCACCAGCACCCCGGCCGCGCCCGTGCGCATGAGGTGGAGCGCCGCGGTGTAGGTGGCGCAGCCGCCCACGATGACCGGCACGTCGAGCTCGTAGATGAACTGCTTGAGGTTGAGCGGCTCGGCCCGCCCCGACACGTGCTCGGCGGAGACGGTCGTGCCGCGGATGACGAAGATGTCGACGCCGGCGTCGATGACGGCCTTGTGGTACTGGACCGTGCGCTGCGGCGACAGGCGCACCGCCGTGGTCACCCCGGAGGCCCGGATCTCCTCGATGCGCCGCCCGATCAGGTCTTCCTGGATCGGCGCGGCGTAGATCTCCTGCAGCCGCCTGGTGGCCGCCTCCTGGTCGAGCGCGGCGCACTCCTCCAGCAGCGGGCGCGGGTCCTCGTAGCGGGTCCACAGGCCCTCGAGGTCGAGCGGGGCCAGACCGCCGAGCCGGCCGATCTCGATGGCGGTGGCCGGCGAGACCACGCTGTCCATGGGAGCGACGACCACGGGCAGCTCGAACCGGTAGGCGTCGATCTGCCAGGTGATCGAGACCTCCTCCGGGTCACGGGTGCGCCGCGAGGGCACCAGACCGATCTCGTCAAGCGAGTACGCCCGCCGCCCGGTCTTGCCCCGGCCGATCTCCACCTGCTGAGTCATGGACTTACCTTCTGTGATAGTTCGGAGCTTCCACGGTCATCTGGATGTCGTGGGGGTGACTCTCCTTGAGGCCGGCCATCGTGATCGGCATCAGCTCACAGTCGGTGTGCATCTGCTCGATCGTGCGGCAGCCGGCGTACCACATGCCCTGGCGCAGACCGCCGACGAGCTGGTGGGCGACGGCCGACACCGGGCCGCGGTAGGGCACCTGACCCTCGATGCCCTCGGGGATGTACTTGTCCTCGCCGCCGACGTCGGCCTGGGCGTAACGGTCCTTGCTGAAGGAGGCGCCGCCGCGCTCGCGGTTGCGCACGGCGCCGAGCGACCCCATGCCGCGGTAGGACTTGAACTGCTTGCCGTTGATGAAGATGAGCTCGCCGGGCGACTCCTCGCAGCCGGCCAGCAGCGAGCCGAGCATCACGGTGTCGGCGCCGGCCGCGATGGCCTTGACGATGTCGCCGGAGTACTGCAGGCCGCCGTCGCCGATCACCGGCACCCCGGCGGGCGCGCACGCCTTGGAGGCCTCGTAGATCGCCGTCACCTGCGGCGCGCCGACGCCGGCCACGACCCTGGTGGTGCAGATCGAGCCCGGCCCGACGCCCACCTTGACGGCGTCGGCGCCCGCGTCGACCAGCATCTGCGCGCCGGCCCTGGTGGCGATGTTGCCGCCGATGACGTCGACCTTGCTGTTGGCCTTGACCTTGGCGATCATGTCGGCGAGGCCCTTGGAATGACCGTGGGCGACGTCGACCACCACCACGTCGACCCCGGCCTCGATCAGCGTCTTGGCGCGCAGCTCGGCGTCGCCGCCGACGCCCACGGCCGCCCCGACGGTGAGCCGGCCGTCGGCGTCCTTCGTGGCCAGCGGGTACTGCTCGCTCTTGGTGAAGTCCTTGACCGTGATCAGGCCGCGCAGCCTGCCGTCGCCGTCGACCAGGGGCAGCTTCTCGATCTTGTTCTTCCGCAGCAGGGCGTACGCGTCGTCGCGCGACACCCCGACCGGCGCGGTGACCAGCGGCATGTGCGTCATGACCTCGCGCACGGGCCGCGTCTGGTCGGTCTCGAAGCGCATGTCGCGGTTGGTGACGATGCCGACGAGCGTGCCGGCCGAGTCGGTGACGGGCACCCCGGAGATCCGGTACGTCGCGCACAGCCGCTCGACGTCGGCCAGCGTGTCGTCGGGGCTGCAGGTCACCGGGTTGGTCACCATGCCGGCCTCGGACCGCTTGACGAGGTCGACCTGCTGGGCCTGCTCCTCGATCGACAGGTTGCGGTGGAGGATGCCGATGCCGCCCTGGCGGGCCATGGCGACCGCCATGCGGGCCTCGGTCACGGTGTCCATCGCGGCGGAGATGAGCGGGATGGCCAGCGTGATGCCCCGCGACAGCCGGGAACGGGTGTCGGCCTCGCCCGGCTGCAGGTCGGAATATGCCGGCACCAGCAGCACGTCGTCGAAGGTCAAACCCATCTCGGTGAACTTGGACATGCTGCGGCCCCCTCCTGCCGTTGCGCTGATTGAGCTAAGTCTAGGGCCTGGCTCCAAACCGACTTCGCCGGGCCGCTCACGGCTCGCCGCGCGGGCGTTCGGGGTGCCGGGAGCACGACGACCCCCACGGTCCGACGTACTCCCGGCACGCGAAAAGCGCCGGGGGACGGGACGGTCGGTGATCTGTCCCCTCCCCCGGCCACCGGCGTCCGGGCATGGCGGCGCAAAGCACCACCGAACCCCCCTCCGCGTCCGGATGGACCGCGCTGCCGCGCCCTGACGGACTGCCGACGCTAGGTAAAGCCTGCGTCACTCAACGACATAGGGGCAAGGTGCAAACGTGCAATTGCACGAAGCTGCACGCGCCGCCCGGAACGCCCTGCGGAGCGAGCCGGGGTGAGTCCAAGGAGTCCGCGAAACAAGGGGACAGCGGCGGGGAGCGGGGTTATCCTCGCCGCACGCCCGTATCCCCCCGACGGAGCCGCCCGCATGCGCGACGAGCCGCACACCGTGCCCGATCCCTTCGAGACCCTCGGCCTGGATCCGGCACAGACCGCGCTCTACACCGCGGTCCTGCGTCTGCACAGAGCCACGCGCACCGATCTGGCGCTGGCCATGGACGGGTCCGTCGAGACGGTCGGCCGCCAGCTCGACGACCTCGTCAAGCTCGGGGTCATCGACGAGCGCTCCGGCCACTACCTGCCCCGGCATCCCGCCGCCGCGCTCGGCCGGCTGATCGCCCGGCGGCTCGACCGGCTGGCGGAGGAGAGTCGCATGATCGACTCCGCGCTCGGCTCGATCCGCCACCTGATCCGCGACTACGACGCCGGGCGCGACTATCGCAGCGGCCCTTTCACGGTGGAGATGGCGAGCGGGGCGGACGTACTGTACGAAAGCGTGCTGGGCATCGCCGTGCAGGCACCGCCGATGCAATTGACCACCGCGGTTCCCGACGAGCGCACCATGACCGACTTTACGCGGAAATTTGCGGACCCGTGGATTGATGCGCAGACTCGTGGTCTGCTCCGCGTCCAGGTGATCGTGCCCGTCTCCACGCTCGTGCTGCCCGGCGTCCGCGACCAGCTGACCCGCCTGGTGGAGACCGGCGGCCGGGTGCGCACGCTCGACCGGGTGCCGAGCTGGTTCATGACCGCCGGCGACGAGGTGGCCGGCCTGCCCGCCCACTGGGGCGGCAACCTGCCCGACCACGCCTACAACTTCTATCTCGTACGCACTCCCGTCGTCGTGGGCGTGCTGCGCACGCTCTTCGACGAGCTGTGGTCACGCGCCGTGCCTCTCCTGCGAGGACGCAGGGGCGAGGGGATGATGCAGGTGCTGCGCCTGGCCGCGCAGGGAATGAGCGACGAGTCGATCGCCCGCCAGCTCGGCGTGTCGGTGCGCACCGTCCGCGGCAGGTTCGCCGACGCGATGACCGAGTTGGGGGCCCAATCACGTTTCCACGCGGGCGTGGAGGCCGCCCGTCGCGGATGGCTCAGGTAATAACCACCGCTCGGCCCGCTTCGGTCATATGGTGGGAAGGTGCTGGAAGACGTCCCCCGCGATCCATTCGCGGACGACCCTAACGACCCTTCCTCGGCGATGGGCGACCTCGACGACGCCGAGCCGCTCACCGCGGCCGAGCGCGACGAGGCCATCACGGATCTCGCCGACGTCGAGGTGTTCCGTTCGCTGCTCGAACCGCAAGGGGTGCTGGGGCTCGTACTCGACTGCCCCGAATGCGGCGAGCAGCACTTCTTCGACTGGGAGCTGCTGCGCGGCAACCTCAAACAGATGATCGAGAAAGGCCAGCCGCAGGTCCACGAGCCGGCCTTCCACCCCGACCCGGCAGACTACGTGAGCTGGGACTACGCCAGAGGCTACGTCGACGGCGTCATCGACACCGAAGAACGCCGCTGACCCACGTCGTCGAGCAACGCGGCCAGCAACCGCACGGCCCGATCGCCCGGATCCGGCCTCTCACCACGGCCGAGCGCGTCGAGCAGCGCGTCGGTCTCTTCCTCAGGCGTCAAGCCGACTCCAGCTCGGCCATCTGCCGCAACCTCGCCAGCGCCCGATGCTGGGCGACGCGAACCGCACCCGGTGACATGCCGAGTACATTACCGGTCTCCTCGGCGGACAGCCCCGACACCACCCGCAACAGCAACAACTCCCGCTGATTGTCGGGCAGCCTGGCCAGCAGCCGCCGGGCGTGCTCCACCTCGATGTAGCGGACCACCGTCTCCTCGGGCCCCGGCCCGTCGTCGGGCCCGTCGGGCAGATCCTGAGTCGGTACGGCCGAGCGCACGGAGCTGCGCAACGCGTCGGCCACCTTGTGCGAGGCGATCCCGAACACGAACGACGCGAAAGGCCGGCCCATGTCGCGGTATCGCGGCAGCGCGGACAACACCGCGATGCACACCTCCTGGGCGACGTCGTCGGCAATGTGATATTGCCCCGAAACCCTGCCCAGCCTGGCGCGGCAATAGCGCACCACCATCGGACGCAACTCACCGAGCAGGGATTCGATCGCACTGCGATCTCCCTGTACGGCGAGGCTCGTCAGTTCCCTAAGGTCGGAGTCATCCGTCCGTGCCGGAAGTCTCGACGCGAGCCTTACCCCAATTTTGGCGTCGGCGACGCTTCCCTCGCTCACGATAGGCATGATGCCCGCACTGATCCGGCCTGTCGTCATAGCGAACGGCTACGGATTGGTCACATTGACGCGACGATAACCAAGAGTAATCAGACAGACACACTAAGGCTTATGCCCTGACATAATGTTTCATCCGTTTCCCCGGAATGCGCGACATTTGTCCTGCCTCTTATACACATCT
>NZ_POUD01000337.1 GCF_003236395.1 Nonomuraea aridisoli
CTCATGGGGCGGGGGCCGTACTGGTTGGGGGGCACGTCCGTGAGCAGCGGCCCGGCCAGGCCGAGCACGAGCAGCACGGCGACGACGCCGAACCCGGTCAGCAGCTTTCCGTTGCGCACCGCGAAGTACAGCGCCTCGCGCCGTACGCCCTCCCGCTCCTGAGGGGCGGCTTCCTGCAGTGCCGTCATGCCTGAGCACCCGCCATTCCCGCCCGCGTCCTGGGGTCGACCACGACGTAGACGACGTCGATGATGAAGTTCGCGATCAGCACGCCGAGCACGATGAACAGGAACGTGCCCTGCAACAGGAAGAAGTCGCTGTTCTGGATCGCCGCGAGGATGAGGCTGCCGAGCCCCGGGTAGGCGAAGACGATCTCCGTCACCAGCGCGCCGGCGACGATCGTGCCGAGTTGCAGCGCCAGGCCGGTGATCTGCGGCAGGACGGCGTTGCGGAAGGCGTACCTGCGGATCAGCCGGGAGGGGGCGCCGAGCGCGGACAGGTAGTTCGCGTAGTCCGACTCCAGCTCGTAGATGATCATGTTGCGCATGCCGATCGCCCAGCCCCCGAGCGCCACCAGGAACAGCGACAGGAACGGCAGCGCCCAGTGGTGCAGCAGGTCCAGCAGGAACGCCCACGACCAGGTGGGCTGCAGGGAGAAGCTGTAGCCGCCGGCCACCGGGAACACGCCCGCGACCACGCCGAGCCCCCAGGCCAGCAGCACGGCCAGCCACATGTACGGGGTGGCGGTCAGGATGTAGCCGACCGGCAGGACGGTGTTGTCGAGCGCCCGGCGGCGGGCGGCGTACGCGCCGAACCAGTTGCCCACCACCCAGCTGAGCAGCACCGACGGCACCACCAGGGCCAGCGTGTACGGCACGGCGTCGGCGATCACCGTGCCGACGGGCGTCGGGAACAGCCAGATGCTCAGCCCGAAGTCGCCGCGCAGCAGCGCGCCCCAGAAGTTGAGGTACTGCTGCACCAACGGCTCGTCGAAGCCGAACAGGTCGTTGTAGTAGGCCCGCATGGCGGCCACGGCCTGCGGCTGGGCCACGTTGGCCCGCGCGACCATGCTGGCCACGGGGTCGCCCGGCATGAAGCGCGGGATCATCCAGTTGACGGTGACGGCGACGAAGAACGTCAGCCCGTAGACGAGCAGTTTCCTGCGGAAATAACGGCGCACGTGTGTCTCTCCGTGAAGGCCCTCCGCCCCGGGGCTCCGCGGGGCGGAGGGGAGGGGTCGTCCCGGTCAGGAGCCGGCGGGCTGGAGCTGCGTGAGCGTCTCGAAGCCACCGAGCTCGAACCAGTTACGCCACATCACGGCGCCGGTCTTGGGGGCGCTGCCCTGCGAGGAGGGCCAGTTCTTCCACACGCTGGTGCTGTGCTGGGCCCACAGGCCGTTGTACCAGAGCGGGATGACCGGCAGGTCGTCGAGATGGATCCGCTGGAGCTGGGAGATGATCTCCTGCATGCCCGCGACGTCGTCGGTCTTCACCTGGTCGAGGTCGCGGACGAGGTCCCAGGCCCGCTCGTTCTCGTAGCGGGCGAAGTTGACGGTGTTCTGCTGCTCCAGGACCGGCATCTGGAACATGTACTCGTAGTAGGTGTACGGCGAGTTCGACAGCTGCCGCTCGTTGTTGATGAGCAGGTCGAAGTCCCCCTCGGTACGCTGCTCGACCAGCGCGTTGAAGTCGGGGAACTCCGGCGTGATCGAGATGCCGGCGTCCTTGGCGCTGGCGGAGATGGAGCGGGCCGACTCCATCCAGTCGGTCCAGCCGGACGGCACGATGAGGGTCAGGTCGATCTTGGAGCCGTCCTTGTTCTCCACGAGCCCGTCGCCGTCGCGGTCGCGGTAGCCGGCGTCGGCCAGCAGCTGCTTGGCCTTGGCGGTGTCGAACGTGAAGCCCGCCGAGGAGACCACGTCCTGGTCGACGAACTTCTCCCACTGCGGCAGCAGCCCGGTGGGGCTGGCGGCGCGCACCAGGTTGCCGTACACGCTCTCGACGATCTGCTTGACGTTGATCGAGTGCGCCAGCGCCTTGCGGAAGGCCGCGTCGTCCATCGGCTTCCTCGTGGTGTTGGGCACCAGCCAGGCGGTGTTGGCCGACAACATGTAGGGCGGCTCGTTGTAGTACGTCGTCAGCCCGAAGTTGCCCTGCACCAGGTTGGCCACGCCGGGCAGGAAGTTGTTGCTGAGGTCGAGCTGGCGCTGCAGCAGCATGCCCATCGCGACCTCGTTGCTCGGGGTGGCGATGTCGACGATGTAGCGCGGCTTGGGCTCCATGTTCAGCACCGTCTTGCCCCACCAGTCGTCGCGCCGCTGCAGCACCACGCGGTCCTGACCCTTGCGCAGGATCTTGTACGCGCCGGTGCCGACCGGGTTCTCGTTGACGCCGTCCAGGACCTCCTTCTCGGAGCGGTCCTTCCAGACGTGCTGCGGGACGATCGAGCGGCTGTAGAGGTTGAAGTCCCACTGCTGGTAGTTCGCCTGGGAGAAGGAGAAGCGCACCGTCTGGTCGTCGACCGCCTCGATGCTCTCCAGCCAGTTCCACAGGTCGTGGTACGGGATCGTCTCCATCTTGCCGAGCTCGTAGGAGAACTTGACGTCCTCGGCGGTGAACGGCTGCCCGTCGGACCACGTGATGCCGGGGCGGAGCTTGATCTCGTACGTGGTGTCGTCCGTCCACGAGCCGCCGGCGGCCAGCCAGGGCTTGAGCTGGGCGTTGACGGTGTCGTAGTGGAACAGCGTCTCGTACACCAGGCCCTTGGTGCCGACGGCCGAGTCCCATTCCCTGATCGGGTTGAAGTTGACCGGCGGCCCCCACTGGGTGCCGGTGGTGTAGAGGGTCTCGTTGCGCGGCAACTGGCCGGGGTCGGCCACCGCGCCCTGGCCGCCCTGAGGTTGCGAGGCCGCCGGCGACGGCGTGGATCCGCCGCTGGTGCAGGCGGAGGCGAGCAGGCTCGCCGCCACGAGCGGGATCATCAACCGAGCCCGGATACGCATCGCTACTCTCCTTCCTCCGCGCGCGGCGCGAAGGTTCGCAGTCTGTCGAGACACCCCGATGGACCGGCCTCCGTTGGGAGCGCTCCCAAACAGGACGCGCAAGACGCCCTTGCCCGGATACCGGTGAGCGATCAGTCTTCACATGGGACTCATGGCCCGAAGGGCCTGCTGAACCGGATAAGTACCGCGAACGTAAATTCCACGTGACCGTGCAGTCAAGAGCCGTGACGCTTTCGAGACGTGACCGTGCAAACGCTCTCAGCGGCGAGCGGCTGACCGGTTCAACGCGGCCGCTCGCCGCTTGCGCCTCCTGGCAGCGGCGTCAGACCGGCCTCAGATCCAGCCCATCCGCTGGGCCGTGCGGATGGCCTCCAGGCGGTTCTGGGCGCCCAGCTTGGTCATCGCGCTCGACAGGTAGTTGCGCACGGTGCCCTCGGTCAGGTGCAGCTCACCGGCGATGCGGGCGATCGTCGCGCCGTCGCCCGCCAGGCGCAGCGCGTCGCGCTCGCGCTCGGTCAGCGGGCTGTCGCCCGCCGCCATGGCGGCCGCGGCCAGCTCCGCGTCCAGGTAGCGGCCCCCGCCCTGGACCTTGCGGATGGCCCTCGCCAGCTCCTCCGCCGAGGCGTCCTTGCCGAGGAAGCCGCTGACACCCGCCGCCATGGCCCGGCGCAGGTAGCCGGGGCGGCCCAGGCTCGTCAGGATGACGATCTTGCACTGGGCGCTGATCTGCTCGGCGGCGCTCAGGCCGTCCATGCCGGGCATCTCGATGTCGAGCACGGCCACGTCGGGTCGGTGCTCGGCGACGGCCGCCACGACCTCGTCGCCCCGGCCCACCTGGGCCACGACCTCGATGCCGTCCTCCAGGTCGAGCAGCGCGGCGATGGCGCCGCGGATGAGGTGCTCGTCGTCGGCCAGCAGCACGCGGGTGGTCATGCCGGCACCGCCGCCCGCAGCACGTAGCGGCCCTCGGGAACCGGCCGCGCCTCCAGAGTGCCGCCGGCCGCCCGCACCCGCTCGGCCAGGCCGGCCAGGCCGATCTGCGCGTGCTCGCCCACGGGCCCGCTCACCCCGTCGTTGGACATCTCCAGCACTCCATCCTTGATCGTGATCGTGCAGCGTTCGGCCTTGCTGTGCTTGAGCACGTTGGTGACGCCCTCGCGGACGACGGTGGCCAGCAGCGTACGGGTCTCCGGCGTCAGCGTGCCGGTCTCGGCGCGCACGGTGCAGCGCACGTCGGCCGCCTCCAGCACCGCCCGCACGCTGGCGAGCACCTCGTCCAGGTCGAGCGCCCGGTAGCTCTGCACGGTCGCGCGGACCTCGCGCAGCGACGTCCTGGCCAGGTCGCGCACCTCGAACATCTCGGCCGCGGCGGCCTCCGGGTCGGTGCGCAGGGCCCGCTCGGCGTCCGCCGTACGGGCCGCGACGTCGACGAGGCTCTGGCCGAGCAGGTCGTTCAGGTCGCGGGCGAAACGCAGCCGCTCCTCCGAGACCGCCAGCCGGGCCAGGGCGTCCTGCCCCTCGTGGGCCTCCTTGGCGGCCCGCCAGAGCCAGAGGTTGGCCAGCACGCCGCCGACGCTGACCGCGGTCAGCACGCTCTGCATCACGAAGAACTGCGGCTCGAAACCCTGCGCCAGGGTCACGTACAGGTTGAGCACCGCGATCGACGCGACCGACAGCACGATGATCGTGCGCCGGCGGACGAACGGCGCCAGGGCCGACAACCACGGCGGGTGTGCCCACATGATCGGGAAGATCGACAGCAGCGCGGTGAGCACGCCGCTCACCACGAGGACGGCAGTGGGCCTCGAGCCCTCCCGCAGGGCCACCCGGAACGACCGCATCGTGAGCACCTGGACGGCCAGCAGGAGCACGGCCGCGCCGGCGGCCAGCTGCCACGACATCCCGATCTGCACGCGCACGTACAGGTCGTAGTAGCCGAAGACGGAGACCAGGACCACGAAGTCCATGGTGTAGACGACCAGCCAGCGGACCTTGTCGAGCTTCGTCGCGCGCCGGATCACGCGGGCACCGCCGCGCGCAGCAGGAACTCACCCGTCGGCGTCGGCTCGGCGGAGAACGACCCGCCGGCCGTGACGAGCCGCTCCGACAGGCCGCGCAGACCGCTGCCCGGGCCGGCGGAGCCGTCCAGGACGCCGTCGTTGCGCATCTCCAGCACCCCTCGGTCGATGGTGATCGCGCAGCGGGTGGCGGCGCTGTGCTTGAGCACGTTCGTGGCGCCCTCGCGGACCGCCCACGCCAGCAGCGTCCTGGCGGCGGGCGACAGGCCGTCCGCGCGCACGTCCACGACGCACCGGGTGCCCGCGGCCTCCAGCGCGGCGCGTACGCCGGCGAGCTCCTCCTCCAGGTCGAGCGAGCGGTAGCCGTCGACGGCGAGCTGCACCTCGGTCAGCGCCTCGGCGGCCAGGTGGCGCACGTCGGCCATCTCGGCCTCGGCCCGCGCCGCGTCCTTCGTCGACAACTTGGCGGCCAGCTCGCTCTTCAGGCTGATCACCGAGAGGCTGTGGCCGAGCAGGTCGTGCAGGTCGCGGGCGAAGCGCAGCCGTTCCTCGGCCACGGCGAGGCTGGCCTTGGCCTCCTTGCCGTCGTGGGCGTCCCTGATCGACCGCCAGAGCCAGCGCCAGACCAGCATGGCGGCCACCAGCGCGACCGCGCTCATGGTCTCGCCTACCAGCACGCCGACCCAGTGGCGGCCGGTGACGAACGAGGCCCACCAGGTGACCAGGCCGACAACCACGACGCCGAGCACCACCGTGGCGCGCAGCGACAGGTAGAGAGAGGCGGCCGACAACCACAACACGCCCACCTCCATCCAGGTGGGCGCGGCGGCCAGCTGCTGGGGCGGCAGCAGCGCCAGCGCGCCCGCGGCGCAGGCCCCGGCGATCAGCAGCTTCGGCGACGGGCGCCGGGTGCGGTCGTAGGTCTCGCGCATCAGGAAGGGGAAGAGCGCGTAGAAGCCGAGCTGGCAGGCGACGGCTGCGACGAAGTGCGGCAGGGAGATCGCGCCTTGCAGCCAGTAGAGGACGGTGAGGACGAGGAACAACACGGCGAACATCGCCACCATGCTGTCCATCCAGAACAGAAGGAGCTTCCGTGCCGTCTCGGGACGTGTCGCCATCACGCCCTCCCCCGCAGATCAGAACCTCGCCGCCTGGGCGGAATCCTATCTTCAGGGAGAAGTGCTCCAAAGAATCCGTGAAACGTCGGGAATGGGGTTGACGCCGCGGAGCGACAACCACGCCAGGCCGTGGCGGTCGGCGTAGGCGGCCAGCGTGCGGGCGTCCGCCCGGCTCAGGTCGCCCGCGTCGGCCAGCACCGGCGTGAGCGCGATGCGCGGCCACGCCTCCTCCGGCGTGGCCAGGCCGTGGGCCCGCGCGATCTGGTCGCGGGCCGCGCGCACGGCCGCGGCCATCCTGCGCAGCCGCCCGTCGCCCGCGGCCCGCGGCTCGACGGTTGCCAGCAGGTTGACGGTGGCGACCTCGGCGCCCTCGCGGCGGGTGAGCCGCAACATCGTGACGTCGGAGGGCTCCAGCCCGCCGGGGCCCAGCCGCAGTGTGAGGACCACCCGCAGCGGGCGTTCCTGCTGCACCGCGCGCAGGGCGCGGGCCCGGCGCAGCACGGCGGCCCGGTCGGCGCCGTCGCGGACCTCGAACTCGACGGCCTCGGCGCCGAACGCTCCCGCCACCCGGCGGTAGGCGGCGGCGAGCGCGGCCGGGCGCGCGCAGGCCACGGCCAGCTCCCGGCCGCCGGGGCCGCCGAAGATCGGCACGGCGTCGCCGCCGAGCGCCCGCAGCCGCCCGACCCGGTTGGCGACCGCGTTCCTGCCCAGGTCGACGCGTCCGGTCCACCGGGGCGCGCAGCCGTCGCCGCCCGCGACGAGGTGGCCCAGCGCGTAGTGGCGCACGCCGCTGCGGCGGGCCTCGGCGGGCAGGTCGAAGCCGGAGTCGAGGGCGGTGTCCACGAAGCCCACGAAGGCCGGCGGCGGCGCTTCGGGCGGCGGCGCGACGGTGATCGTCGGCGAGACGGCCGGGCGCGCCGCCACGGGCGGGCGGGCGGCGTCGGCCGGGAGCAGGCGGACCGCCACGGCGGTGGCGGCGGCGAGCGCGAGAGCGGCGAGGACGGCGATCGGACGCGGGAGCAGGCCGGGCTCCCTGGTGTGCCGAGACATGGACCACCCCACGTAGTCGGTCGGCTACGGTACGGCACCGGCGGATGAACGTTAGCAAGCCGGGGCGACTCGGCGTGGGGCTTTTCCGGTTCGCGTCCGATGTGTGCGGATAATGTGGTCATGAAGCTGCGGATCTTCACCGAACCACAGCAGGGCGCCACATATGACGACCTGCTCACCGTCGCCCAGGCCACCGAACGCCTGGGTTTCGACGCTTTCTTCCGGTCCGACCACTACCAGCGGATCGGTCCCGGCGACCCGGGCCCCGGCCCGACCGACGCGTGGATCACGCTCGCCGGTCTGGCCAGGGAGACGTCCCGGATCCGGCTCGGCACGCTGGTCTCGCCGGCCACGTTCCGGCTGCCCGGGCCGCTGGCCATCAGCGTGGCGCAGGTGGACCAGATGAGCGGGGGCCGGGTCGAGCTGGGCTTGGGCACCGGCTGGTACGACGGCGAGCACTCGGCGTACGGCATCCCGTTCCCGCCGGTGGGCGAGCGGTTCGGCAGGTTCGAGGAGCAGCTGGAGATCATCACCGGGCTGTGGACGGCGGAGAAGTCGTACTCCTTCGAGGGCAGCTACTACCGGCTGGCCGACTCGCCGGCGCTGCCCAAGCCGGTCCAGCGGCCCCGGCCGCCGGTGATCATCGGCGGGTTCGGGGCGAAGCGCACGCCGCGGCTGGCCGCGACGTACGCGGACGAGTACAACGTGCCGTTCCACACGCCGGAGGAGACCGGGCAGGCGTTCGACCGGGTGCGGCGGGCGTGCGAGGAGACCGGGCGCAGCCTGAAGTACTCCGCCGCGCACACCACGATCGTCGGCGCCGACCGGGCCGAGGTCGAGCGGCGCGCGGCCGCCGTCGGTCACGACCCCGCGCAGGGCCTGTGCGGCACCCCGGCCGAGGTGCTGGAGCAGATCGGGACGTACGCCGAGCTCGGCGCCGAGCTGGTCTACCTGCAGATCCTCGACCTGCACGACATCGAGCACCTGGAGCTGATCGCCGCCGAGGTGCTGCCGCACGTCGGGTAATCCGTTGGCGGTGCTTCGCGCCGTTGGGGCAGACTGTGCCGCGTGCTGCTGATGATCTCCACGACGGCCACGCCCGCGACAGACCTGGGCTTCCTCCTGCACAAGCATCCTGAGCGCGTGCAGGAGTTCGGCCAGTCGTTCGGCACGGCCACCGTCTTCTATCCGGAGGCGGGCGACGACCGCTGCACGGCGGCGCTGCTGCTGGAGGTCGACCCGGTGGCGCTGGTCAGGTCGCGGGGCAAGGGCTCGCCCGACTTCAGCCTGTCGCAGTACGTCAACGACCGCCCGTACGCGGCGTCCTCGCTGCTGGCGGTCGCGCTGGCCGACGTGTTCCGCACCGCGCGGGCGGGCCGCTGCAAGGCGCGGCCCGAGCTGCCCGGCACGCCGCTGCCGCTGGAGCTGCGGCTGCCCGCGCTGCCGTGCCGGGGCGGGCCGGAGCTCGCGCGGCGGCTGTTCGAGCCGCTCGGGTGGGCGGTGGACGCGCGGCCGGTGCCGCTCGACGAGGGCTTCCCCGAGTGGGGCGAGTCCCGTTATGTCGGGCTCACCCTGCGCGGCACCGTCCGCCTGGCCGACGCGCTCAACCACCTGTACGTGCTGCTGCCGGTGCTCGACGACGCCAAGCACTACTGGATCGCGCCGGACGAGGTGGACAAGCTGGTCAGGGCCGGCGAGGGCTGGCTCGCCGGCCACCCCGACCGCGCCCTGATCACCCGCCGCTACCTGGGCCGCCGCCGCGCCCTCGAGCGCACCGCCCTGGCCCGCCTCGCCGAGCTGGGCGACGATCTGGAAGAAGGCCTCGACCCCCCGATCGACGAGGACCCCAC
>NZ_POUD01000338.1 GCF_003236395.1 Nonomuraea aridisoli
CACCCGCACCGTCGTACGAGCCGTCGTCCCACCCTCAACCAGCGTGATCCACGCCGGCCAGGACCTGTTCGCCTGGATACACCGCCACCACCTGAACATCACCGGCCCCACAGCAGAAGACCACCTCACCGACGCCGACGGCCTCCGCACCACCATCCTGGAGATCCCGGTCTGCCAGAACGCCGACGCCAACGGCTGACCACGTGGACGATCACCACCCCACCTCACTGGTGGGTCAGGGCCTGCCCCTGGGCCCGTCCGGGAGTAGGAAGCCCTCGATCAGCGCCTGCTCGACTCCGTAGGTTCGGCCGTGGTCGTTCCGATCAGCGGCCGACGGCAGGAGTGAGGCCAACGAGCTTGGTCAGAAACCAGTTCGAGATCGTCCACTGGTGTTCACCACTGTCACTAATCGACCAGCTCGCTACGCAGGGCCGAGCGAGCGCCCGCGACAGACAGCGCCGGCGCACCGTCGGGCTGAATATCGTCATCGTGATGGCTCCGGCGCGAGGGGGGCAAAGGCACCCTCTGGTAGAGATGGGCCGACCATAGTGGCTGTTGTGATCCCAGGTCGGCGTCTTCTTTTCCTCGCGGAGACACGAAAGTCCCCAGATTGGGGCGGGTGTACACGATGTCCAATGAAGCAATGGCACGCACTACGCCATACGCTGCCTGGCGGAGGAGCGACCCAAAGCCGTCTGTGGAATCCATGGTCAGCGCGACCGCCGTCGCCCACTGGCCCGTTGTAGATCACCTTCGTACTGTCGGCCGGGACTACCATGTCGGCGACTTCCACGGCCTGCTCGCCAGCGAAGTACGCCCGCTCGACCACCATCACGATGCTGTCAGAACCAATGCGGAGCAGTTGCGCCTCCTCGCGCGCCGCTGGGCGGGCCCAGACCTCTTCGTCCCAGGCGTCGACCTGGATGCCGACGGCGGCCATAGGGTGCGTGACGCCGAGACCGGCGTACGGGCCGACCTCAGGAAATGCGATCAACCTGCCCTTGGCGACGCATGCTGTCGCCGGCCCTGCCGCCGTCGGGGCCCTGCGCATGGACTTCGGGGACGCTCGACGCAGCCGACGACGGTCGTGGAGCTCACCACCTCGCACTCGCTGTTCTGTCGGCTCCGGAAACGCTCGCCGAGATCATCGCTACCGGTCCCCGCGGTTCCGGCGACCCGTTGGACCTGTACGCCGTCAATCCGGTTCTGGGCCGTCCACAACCGCTCCACCCACGACTGCGCACTGAGAAGCCTGGCAGCCACCGTTGGAACGACGTGTGTCAGAGTGACGAAGTGTTCAGTTCCCCGCCAACGTTGACCCTCGACCGTGAACTGGTGCTGCTCGCTCAGTCCGGTGACTCGGCCGCGCTGGGCACGCTGCTGGCCCGGCATCGTGCGGGAATGCTGGCAGTGGCGGTGAGCATGCTGCGGGATCCGGCCGAGAGCGAGGACGCCGTCCAGGACGCGTCGCTGACCGCGTTGGCCCGGATCGGAGATCTACGCGATCCCGCCGCCGTGGGACCGTGGCTGCGGATGATCGTCCGCAACCTCTGCCGCAAGCGGCTGAATGCCACGACCGCGATCCTGGCCGGAGACCTGCCGCCGTCCGCCGAGCGGGCAGCCGATCCGCAGGAGGTGCTGGAGCGGCACGCGCAGCGCGACTGGGTCTGGCACGCCGTCGGGCTGCTGTCCCCGCCCCTGCGTACGGTGACCCTGCTGCGGTACTTCTCCTCGGTCACCCGCTACGACGAGATCGCCGCCGCCTGCGGCGTCCCGGTCGGCACCGTCCGCCGCAGGCTGCACGAGGCGCGGGGCATCCTCTCCCGTACGCTGTCGGCCTCCCGGCACAACGCATACGACGACATGGCCGCGGTGGCGGCGAAGCGCCGCCGGGAGGCGGAGGAGGCCGTCGCGGCCGGGCATCAGGGCACGTTCGAGGCCTTCCTGCGGGAGCGCTGGTGGCCTGACGTGGACATCGTCTTCGGCAACGGCCGCCGCACGCGCGGTATCGGTCATCTGACGCAGGTGGTGGACGTCCGCACGGCGGCCGGGACCCGGCAGCGCCTCACCGGTGTGGCCGCGAGCATCGACGTCGTGGTGTGGGAGACCGACGTGTCCAGCCCGCCCGACGCCGGACCAGGGTGCGCGCCGTCCATGTGCTGGCTGCTGTCCTACGACGCCGACCGGGTTCGTCGAGTGCGGATGATCCACCGCGCGGCGGCCTGAAAAGAATCTTGGCGCCGGAGCGAACTTTCCGACGCGCCACCGGATCGTGTCAGTGATTTCGAAACGACCGGAAGGTAGAGCTCTTCATGTCCGACATCTCGATGACGTTCGTTCTCGTTCCCGGCGCCTGGCAGGGCGGCTGGTCCTGGGAGCCGGTGGCGCAGCGCCTGCGTGCCGCGGGCCACGTCGCCGTGACGATCACCCTGCCCGGGCTGGCGGGCGGCGATTCGCGCTCCGGCCTCCACCTCTCGGACGCAGTCGACCATGTCGCCGGCGAGATCGAGAAGCGCGACCTGAGCAACGTGGTGCTGGTCGGCCACAGCTGGGGCGGCTACCCGATCACCGGGGCCGCCCATCGGGTCGCGCACAGGCTCGCCAAGATCGTGTATTTCAACGCCTTCGTCCCGGCTCGCGGTGTGCCGTTCATCGACGAGAACCAGGACTACGCCGCCATCCTGCGGGCGGCCATCGACGCTTCACCCGACGGCAGCGTCTCCGTCACGTTCGAGCAGGTCCCGGTGCTGATGCCGGAGCTGCCCGAGGCGGCGCAGCGGCTGTTCCACGAGCTTCTCGTGCCGCAGCCGGGCACGTACTTCCTGCAGTCGCTCGACGTGGATGACGTGACGACGCTGGGGGTGCCGGCGGCGTACGTCCTCAGCGAGAACGACCTGGCCCTGGCCCGGCCGGGCACCGAACTGGCCGCCCGGATCGGTCTGACGCCGCTGATGGTGCCCGGCGGCCACCAGTCCATGCTGACACACCCCGACGAGGTCGCCGAGGTGCTGCTCAAGTACTGACCGGTGGCACACGGGCGTCCTCGGCCACGATCGTCGGTCGGCTCACCGCTGCGTTCGACGTCATCGGAGCGGGCGACGCACCCGCCTCTAGGGACAGCATCTCGAGCGCATGAACACGTCCCGACTTCACTACCCGCAGCGGTGAGTTCGGCGCCCTCACACTCGCTTTGACTAAAGGCAAGGAGTTACCTCTACCTGACGCGCGTCGTCGCACGTCAGCGCGGTACGGCGCAGCAGGTACAGCTGCACCAGGTGGTCGAGCACGCGCTAGTCGACGCGTAGCAGCGCCGGCCAGGTCCTCGGGCCGACGATGCCGTCGTCGTCCAGGCCTTGAGCGCGTTGGAACGCGCGGACGTCGACGACGAGATCCGGGTCGTGAGCCATGTTCTCCATCCATGCCTTCAGCCCGACCTGGCCGCCGTACCGGGCGGGCTGCAGACCGCCACGGACGAACAGGCACGCCCGGACGGTCTTCACGTCGTAGCTGTCGGCGCCGGGCCGAACCAGGAGCAGATCTTCCACGAGCCCCTCCGTCCAGCTGAGCCGCGCCGCCGTCGTCTTGCCCGCGAGCAGGGCGGCGACCGCCGCGCGGAAGTCGCTGCCGGACACGCTCCAGGCGCGCTGGGAGCGGTCGCCGGCCGCGGGGGCGGCGATCTCGCGGGACTCTCTCCTAAAACCGTTCCGCGACGGGACCAAAAGGCCCATATCCCAGCTGTATCCCAAATGATCAGAGGCCCTCTTCGGATGATCTCCGAAAGGACCTCTGACCTGGAGCCGACGAGGGGAATCGAACCCCTGACCTTCTGTTTACAAGGTCCCCAAACGATGTGCAGGATCGTTCAGACTCGTTCGGCGCGCTGTTCGCGAGTCATTGGACCGTTCAGATCTGTCCGGCTCAGTTCGTTGTCGTCCATCCGGGTGGCTCCCAAGGTGGCTCCCGGAAATGGGCTTGCCAGTGCCCGCGTGAGCCGCCGATACTCGTGGTGATCCGCTGGCAAGCCCGCCCACGTACCTGCTTGGTCAGCCGTATGGCAACGCGTCGGGGCACTGGCGCGGCGATGGTGTCTTGGAAGTCAGCGGATCACCAACATGCGGATTAAAAGATCCAGTTTGAGCCGTTCCAGATCGTTCAAATGCAGGTCAGCGACAGTGTGCGCACTGCCTTGAACGTTCCTGGACGGCATGGAACTGCAACTGAAACTGCAACTGGGACCCTGTGATCAGGGCACCCCGGTGCTTGAGCGCTGTCAATCTCCTCAAACCGTGGAGACGGTCCTATGCCACTGCGGCCCTCAGCAGGGCCGTTGATGCTTGCCACTTCTCGATCATCAGACGCTGGAATGTGACAGGCGGCAGCCCGTCGTCGGCACCGTGCCTGCGCTTGACGTTGTAGAAGCGGCCCTCGCTTATGCAAGGATCATCGTCCACTCTCACCAATGATCGGAGAGACCATCACGTGGATATCCGACGCCCCTCGACCGACGAGGTGTTCGGGCACTATCAACGGCTGGTCGGTGAGCCAGAGTTGGATGTGGCGGCGTGCTGGGCGGTCGTGGTTCCCGACGACGGCCTGGACTCTCTCCCCTTGCCTGAGGTGAGCGCGCGGTTGGGCGGAGGAACCAGCTATGAGCTGCGCGAAGTGGTGAAGCCCCACTTCGTCAACCTCCCCTTGCGCCGCCAGGGCCCCTGCGCGGTCGTGGATCGATCCGGTGCGGCGGTCGTCTTATATGGGCTCGACCATCTCGGGTATTCGAGCGGAGCGCTCCGGCGGCTGTCGTCGAATGCCCGGGTCTACAGCGCCTGGTGGAACGTCAACTCCGTGAACTGCCTGTCCCTCACCGTGAACGGTGAAGTCCTTATCTCAATCGACGGACTGTTCCCGGGACGTCCTGAGAATCACCCGAACCTGGCGTCGTGGCCCGAACTGACTGAAGCGCCCCGACTTCGATGGAGACCAACAGCCGCCCACAACAAGGAGCGTCTCAAGGCAGGCGAGGACTGGACGGAGCACGGCCTGATGTTCCCCACTGCTTTCGGCAATCCGTCCGACCCGGATACCTTCTCTCACCTGTTCTCCCGCCTGGCCAAGAAGGCGGGCCTCGGCCACTGGCACCCGCACGAGCTTCGCCACTCAGGCGCGTCGCTCATGCTCGCCCAGGGCACTCCTCTCCACGTCGTGTCAGAAGTCCTCGGCCATGCCAGCATCGCGATCACCAAGGACATCTACGGACACCTTCTGGAGGGCGACCGCCGCGCCGCGACCGAAGCCATCTCCAGCGCGCTTCTGGGGAGAGAGAACCCGGTGGCTCCCAAGGTGGCTCCCCAAGGTGCCGAAGACACCGGTTGAAGATCGAAACGAGGAAGGCCCCTGACGGCGTCACGCCTGTTCAGGGGCCTTTCGGTTGCAGAGCCGACGAGGGGAATCGAACCCCTGACCTTCTGTTTACAAGACAGATGCTCTGCCGATTGAGCTACGTCGGCACGGCCTACCAGTGTAGACGCTAGGGACGCCTGTGACGAGCGGCTTCGTACAAGGCCACGCCCGCCGCCACCCCCGCGTTCAGCGACTCGGCGGCGGCGCGCATCGGGATGCGGGCCACGACGTCGCACTGCTCGCGCACCAGCCGCGAAAGCCCCTTGCCCTCCGAGCCCACGACCACCACCAGCGGCTCGGCCAGCAGGTCCACGTCGGCGATCTCGGTGTCGCCCGAGCCGTCGAGGCCCACCACGAACAGGCCGGCGTCGCGGTATTCGCGCAGCGCCGCCGTCAGGTTGGACGCGCGGGCCACCCGCAGGGTCGCCAGCGTGCCGGCGGAGGTCTTCCACGCCCCTCCCGTGACCCCGGCCGAGCGGCGGGACGGGACGAGCAGCCCGTGGGCGCCGAACGCCGTGGCGGAACGGGCGATGGCGCCCAGGTTGCGCGGGTCGGTGACCGAATCGAGGGCGACGATCAGCGGCGCCTCGCCGGCCTCCTCCGCGATCTCCACCAGCTCGGACGGATGGGCGTAGTCGTAGGCCGGGATCTGAAGGGCGATGCCCTGGTGGACGCCGCCCTCGGTCAGGCGGTCGAGCTTGTCGCGGCTGACCTCCAGCAACGCGACGCCGCGCTCCACCGCGATCTTGATGGAGTCGCGTACGCGGTCGTCGTTGTCGATGCGCTGGGCCACGTAGAGGGCGTTGGACGGCACGCCCGCCTGCAGGGCCTCCAGCACCGGGTTGCGCCCGCCGATGTACTCGGGGGCGTCTTCGGAACGCCGCTGCGGGCGCGCGGGACCGGCGCGCCGGGCGCCGCCGCGCTCCTCGCGCGAGATCCGCTCGGCGCGGGCCTTGTCCTTGTACCAATGACGCATCTCGGCAGGCGGAGTCGCGCCCCTGCCCTCGAGCGACCGGCGCTTCTGCCCCCCGGTGCCCTTGGCCGGGCCCTTCTTCTTCGCGGGCCTGCCCGAAGCCCTACCGCCAGCTGCCATGCCTCAAGGGTACTGGCGCCTCCGCACACCTCGGGCCGCGAAGGACCGGATCAGCGGCTGAGCTCCCAGCGGGGCCCGTGCGGGGTGTCCTCCACCGTGATGCCGGCGGCGGCCAGCTGGTCTCTGATCGCGTCGGCGGCGGCGTAGTCCTTACGCTCGCGGGCGGCCTTGCGCTGCTCCAGCGCCACCGCCACCAGCGCGTCGACCACCGGCGACAGGTCGGAGCCGGTGCCGCGCCACTGCGGCGAGCGCGGGTCGAGGCCCAGCACGTCGAGCATGTTCTGGGTCTCGGCGAGCAGCCGCGCCACGGCCTCCTTGTCGCCCCGCGACAGCGCGACGTTGCCCTCGCGCACCACCTCGTGGACGACCGCCAGCGCCTGCGGCGTGCCGAGGTCGTCGTTGAGCGCGTCGACGAACGCCTGCGGCAGCGGCGCGTCGGCGTCGACGTCGTGGATGACCTCGGCGGCGCGCGTCACGAAGCCCTCGATCCGCTGGTACGCGGCCGCGGCCTCCTGCAGCGCCTCCTCGGAGTATTCGATCGAGGAACGGTAGTGCGGCGCCGCCAGGTAGTAGCGCAGCTCCACGGGCCGGACCTTCTGCACCATCTCGGGGATCAGCAGCGAGTTCCCGAGCGACTTGCTCATCTTCTCGGCGCCGATCTTGACCAGGCCGTTGTGCATCCAGTTGCGGGCGAAGCCGTCGCCGGCCGCCTGCGACTGGGCGATCTCGTTCTCGTGGTGCGGGAAGACCAGGTCGATGCCGCCACCGTGGATGTCGAACGTCGGGCCGAGGTATTTGGTCGCCATGGCCGAGCACTCCAGGTGCCAGCCGGGACGCCCCGGGCCCCACGGCGTCGGCCAGGTCGGCTCGCCGGGCTTCTCGCCCTTCCACAGGGCGAAGTCACGCGGGTCGCGCTTGCAGGACTCGTCGTCGGTGTCGGCCGCCGGCCGCATGTTCTCCACTCGCTGGTTGGACAGCGAGCCGTAGCGGTCGGCGTAGGACTGGACGTCGAAGTAGACGTCGCCGCCGGACGCGTACGCGTGGCCGCGGGCGATCAGCCGCTCCATCAGCGTGACCATCTCGGGCACGTGACCGGTGGCCCGCGGCTCGACCGTCGGCGGCAGGCACCCCAGCGTGTCGTACGCCCAGGTGAAGGCGCGCTGGTTGCGCTCGGCGACGACGAACCAGGGCACGCCCTCCTCGGCCGACACCCTGATGATCTTGTCGTCGATGTCGGTGACGTTGCGGCAGAACGTCACGTCGTAACCGGAGCGCATGAGCCAGCGCCGCAGCACGTCGAAGTTCACGCCCGAGCGGATGTGCCCGATGTGCGGAGGAGCCTGCACGGTCGCCCCACACAGGTAAATCGACGCCCGGCCGGCTTCGACCGGAACGAATTCACGGATGGCGCGCGTGCTGGTGTCGTAGATGTGCAGGCTCACAGCGCAAGGCTAACGCCTCACGGCGGTCGCCACGTCGATTAATCAGCTCCGCAAAGTGACTCGCTCAGGAGAAATCCGTACGATCAAACGCTCGGTGCCCGGCTTGTCCTCCCATGGGATGCCTCGGTACTTATGCGACAGTTCGTCGATGAGGGCGCCCTCGGGGTCGGGCGTCATGGTGACCCGGCCGCGCACCTCGACGTACCGGTAGGGGTCGTCGGGGTCGATGACGAGCAGGCTCACCCGTGGGTCGCGCGCGAAGTTCCGCGGCTTCCTGCGCCCCTTGACGGTGGAGAAGAGCACGTCGTCGCCGTCCGTACGCACCCACACGACGGTCGACTGAGGGCCTCCGTCGGGGTTCAGACTGGTCACGGTGGCGTAGTTCGGCGCGTCCAAGAGTTTGCGGACATCTTCCGACAGCTTGACCACGCGGTCCTCCCTTGATCGGTCCAGACCCCCATTGTTCTGTAGGCTCGAACCGCCATGGACGTGAATCCCCCCTCTACGCTCCGCCGCCTGGGCATCGCCCTGGCGGGGCTCGCGGTCGCCGCCCTCACGGGGGCCGCCTGCGCGCTCTCCTTCGACGATCTGCGCGCGCTCGCCGTCACGGGCGAGGCGAGGCAGGACCTGGCCTTCCTCTATCCGGCCGCCTTCGACGCGCTCCTGGTGGTGGCGCTGCTCGGCGTGCTGCTGCTGCGCCCGGCCAGGCTGCTGGTACGCCTCCAGGCGGCGTTCGTGCTCATCCTGCTCATCGCGGCGGCCGCGGCGGTCGATGTGGCGACGGCGGTGCGGTTCGTGTTCGACGTACGGCAGGCGGCCATCGGCGTGGCCGTGGCGCCCTGGGTGATGGTCGCCGTGGCGCTGTGGTTGTGGCTCCTGCTGATCAAGCACGTACAGGCCGGCCGGGTCGCGCGCGGCGCCGGCGACGAGAGTGCGGCCGAACGCGACATCGTGCCCTTCGACGGCGGCCAGGCGCCGCCCCCGCTGGACACGCGGTCACCGGCCCCTGCCCCGGAGGCCACCCCGGTGG
>NZ_POUD01000339.1 GCF_003236395.1 Nonomuraea aridisoli
CTGCGGGGCCTGCCAGCAGCCGTCGATGACGACGTACCGGTAGCCGAGGGGCGCGAGCGGGGCGAGGGCGTCGGCGGCCTGGCGGACCGCCGACTCGGAGACCGAGCAGCCGAGCGCGCGGCTGCTCCAGCCCATCGGCGGGCCGGAGATCGTCTCCGCCGCACCGGGTAAGGCGACGAGGGGCATGGCGAGGAAGGCCGCCGCGGCGGCCGTGATCATGCGCATGGGGGTCCTGTCAGGCGGGGTGGAGGGTGGGGTCGCCGGGCTCGACGACGAACGAGCCGGAGGTGTAGGCGGGCGCGTACGGCTCGGTGATGCGCGACAGCGAGCGGAAGTCGACCTTCATCTCCTGCTCGGTGATCCGGGTGCGCACGTAACCCCGGCGGCCGTTGAAGAACTTCACGTGCGGGTTCTCCCGCAGCAGGTTCTGCGTGTCGGGGTATTCGTCCAGGCCGTTGCCCGCGCTCGTCACCGAGGTGGTGACCAGCTCGACGGCCACCGACTTCGACTCGGGGTCCTGGTGGTCGCGCTTGACCTCGCCCGCCCAGTGGGAGTGCACGTCGCCGGTGAGCACGACGGCGTTGCGCTCGTAGGTGTCGATGGCGGCGGTCAGGCGGTTGCGGGAGGCGACGTAGCCGTCCCAGCCCTCGTTGGAGTAGCCCCTGCCCTCGCCGTTGGTCCAGTCCATCTCCATGAGGAAGACCTGCTGGCCGAGCAGGTCCCAGGTGGCCCGCGAGTTCCGCAGCTCGCCGTCGAGCCAGGCCTCCTGCTCCTGGCCGAGGATGGTCCTGTTGGGCTCGAAGCGTTCCAGGCAGTCGGGGCCGACGGTGCCGCTCCTGCCGGTGCAGGCGTACAGGTCGCGGTACTGCCGGGTGTCTAGCAGGTGCAGGTTGGCGACCGCGCCCCAGCGGATGCTGCGGTGCAGCCGCAGCGCGGCGCCGTCGGGCTTCTGCGCGCGGCGCAGCGGCATGTTCTCGTAGTACGCCTGGAAGGCGTCCGCCCGGCGCTTGAGGAACGGCGGGTCGGGCTGCTCGGGCACGTCGCCGGCCCAGCCGTTCTCGATGTCGTGGTCGTCCCACACCACGACCCACGGGGCGATGGCGTGCGCGAGCTGCGACTCGGGGTCGGCCTTGTGCTGGGCGTGCCGCAGCCGGTATCCGGCCAGGTCGAGGCACTCTCCCCCGGCCTGGTCGCGGACGGGGTACTTGTAGTCGCCGTACTCGTAGACGTAGTCGCCGAGGAAGGCGATCAGGTCGGGCTGGTCCTCGGCCATCCTGCGGTACGGCGTGAACCAGCCGGCCTGGTAGTCGGCGCACGAGGTGAACGACAGGTTGAGCGGCGTGCCGCGGGTGCCGGGGGCGGGGGCGGTGAGGGTGCGGCCGACGGGCGAGAGCTCGCCTTCGGCGCGGAAGCGGTAGAAGTACTCCGCTCCGGGGTCGAGCCCGTCGAGCTCGACGTGCACGCTGTGCGCGGACTCGGGGCGGGCGGTCTCGGAGCCGGAGCGCACGACGCGCCGGAAGTTCTCGTCCGCGGCGAGCTGCCACTGCACCGGCACCGGGCGGCCCGGCATGCCGCCGAGCCCGTCGAGGGCGGTGGGGTTCATGGCCAGGCGCGTCCATAAGACCACGCCGTCGGGCGTGGGCTCGCCGGAGGCGACGCCGAGCTGGAAGGGGTCGGAGACGGGGGCACGGCGAGCCGCCGCGCGCACGGGTGCGGCACCCAGTGCGGCGGACAAGCCCACGCTCGCGCCCCCGGCGATGAGTGAACGCCGGGTGATCATGTGGGGGGTCCTTACTCGATGCTGGCGTTGCCTTCGGTGACGGCCTGGTCCGCCGCTTCCTGCGGGGTGAGCTCGCCGAGGTACATCTGGTTGAAGATCTGGTTGAGCTTCGTCTCGAAACCGGTGAAGCCCGTGGTGATCGGCAGGGGGAAGGTCGTGCCGGCCGCCTCCTCGACGAACGGTGTGACGTCGAGGCCCTTGGCCTTCCAGTGGTCGACGTAGCCCTGCTCCAGGCCGTTGAGCGCGGGGAAGACGTAGCCGCCGTCGGCCATCGTCTTCTGCGGGGCCTCGGTGCCGAGGTAGGCGGCCAGCTTCATGGCCTCCTCGGGGTGGTCGCTGTTGGCGTAGACGGCCTCGGCCAGGCAGTTCAGGTTGACCGAGCGGCCGGCCGGGCCCTCCGGCATGGCGGCGACGCCCAGCTCGAACGTCGACTCCGGCGCCACGAACGGCAGCAGCGCGTTGTTGGCGGGGAACATGGCGACCTCGCCCGCCGTGAACATGTCGGTCACCTTGCCGGTCGGCGGGTTGGTCTGCGTGGCCGGCGGCGAGACGTGGTACTTGTCGACCAGGTCCACCGCGAACTGCAGCGCCTGCACCGACGCGGGGTCGTTGAAGGTGTACTTCCCGAACGGCCGGTCCACGAGCTTGCCGCCGTTGGAGGCCACCCAGTTCATCCACTGCGTCTGGTAGTGGTTCCAGGACGCGAAGCCGTACGTCTTGACCTTGCCGGGGTCGAAGCCGTCCTCGCCGGGGTGCTTGCCGGCCTCGTCGACGGTGAGCTTGCGGGCGACCTCCAGCAACGTGCCGGAGCCGTCGGGGCTCCAGGTCAGCTTCTCCGGCATCTCGACGCCGGCCGCCTCGAACAGGTCCTTGTTGTAGAGCAGGCCGACGATGCCCCAGTCCTTGGGCACGCCGTACAGCTTGCCCTCGTAGGTGAAGGAGTCGACGACGGTCTTGTGGTACTTCGCGGTGTCCGCCTGGACGGGGGCCAGCACGCCCTTGGTGACGTACTCGGGGAACTGGGTGGGGGTCATCCAGAACACGTCCGGCGCCGTGCCCGCCACCGCGTCGGCGGTGAGCTTCGTCCAGTACTGGTCGTACGGCAGCAGCTCGATCGTGACGTCGATGTCCGGATTGGCCTGCTCGAAGGCCGCCATCACCTTCTCGTAGCCGACCTTCTGCTGGTCGTCCCAGAGCCGGTACGTCAACGTGACCTTCTCTGACTCGCCACCGCCGTCGCCTGAGCCGCACGCGGTGAGGGTGAGCATGGCGACGCCCAGCAGCGCCCCGGCCCAGCGAATCGGGGGGTTCTTCGGCATTCGCTGACCTCTTCTTGTTTCTATTTGAGGCCTGTGAGGACCACAGACCTGACGATGTGTTTCTGGAAGAAGACGAAGACGGCCACCATCGGCACCAGCGCGATCAGGCTGCCGGCCATCATGAGGTTGTAGTCCACGCCGATCCCCTGCTTGAGGGTGGCGATGGCGACGGTGATCACCTTGGTGTCGTCGCCGCTGGTGATGATGAGCGGCCACAGGAAGCTGTTCCACGACGAGATCACCGTGATGATCGCCAGGGTGCCGAGCGCGGGGCGGCAGAGCGGCAGCATGATGCGCAGCAGGATCGTCAGCGACCCGGCCCCGTCGATCCGGGCCGCCTCCTCCAGCCCGGCGGGCAGGCCCTTGAAGAACTGCCGCATCAGGAAGATCCCGTACGGCGTGCCGAGGATGTACGGCGCGAGCAGGCCGTACCAGGTGTTGACCAGGTCCAGCTCCCGCATGATCAGGAACAGCGGGATCATGGTGACGGCGCTCGGCACCATCATCGTGGCCACGTACAGCCAGAACAGCACGTCCCTGCCCCGGAAGCGGAGGCGGGCGAAGGCGTAGGCGGCGAACGTGGTGAAGACCAGCTGGCCCGCGGTCAGCGCCGCGGTCATCAGGGCCGTGTTGAGGATGAAGCGGGGGAAGTCGCCGGCCAGCATCTCGGCGATGTTGTCCGTGGTCGGCGGCAGCCCCGGCAGCCACGGCGCGGTGGAGTTCAGCTGCCCCTGTGTCTTGAACGCGGTCAGCACCACGAGCAGGTACGGGAAGACGGAGATGAACGCGCCGGCCGCCAGCGTGGCGTAGAGCAGGATTCGCTTGGTCATGGGTCTCTCAGCTCAGGTCGTACGTGGTGCGCTTGCCGAAGAACCTGACCTGCGCCAGCGTCACCAGGAAGATGATCAAGAAGAGCAACATCGACAGCGTGGAGGCGTAGCCGAAGTCGAACTGCTTGAAGGCGGTCTCGAAGATCCTGAAGTTGATCACCTCGGTGCTGCCGCTGGGGCCGCCGGCGGTCATCGCGTAGACCGTGTCGAACACCTGGAAGGCGCCGATCATGTTGGTCACCGTGACGAAGAACATCGTGGGGTTGAGCAGCGGCAGCGTGACCCGCCAGAACCGCTGCGCCGGGGTGGCGCCGTCGGTGGCGGCCGCGTCGTGCAGCTCCTGCGGGATGCCCTGCAGGCCCGCCAGGAAGAACAGCATGTTGTAGCCGGTGTGCTGCCAGACGCTGACCAGGGCGACCGCGGGCAGCGCCCAGGTCGCGTCGGACAGCCAGTCGGGCCCCGTGACGCCGACCAGTGCCAGGGCGCTGTTGAGCGCGCCGTCGCGGGGGTCGAAGATCCAGTTCCAGATGAGGCCGAGCACGATCGGGGTGGCCATCCACGGCACCACGAACAGCGACCTGAGGAACCGCACGCCCTTGACCCGCTGGTTGAGCAGCATGGCGACGGCCAGCGCCAGCGCCGTCTGCAGCGGGATGCACAGCAGCACGTACGCGACGGTCACCCACAGCGAGTGCCAGGTCTGCCCGTCGGAGGCCAGGCGGCGGTAGTTGTCCAGGCCGACGAATTCGGGGGCGGACAGCAGCTCCCAGTCGAACAGGCTCAGCACCAGCACGATGACCATGGGCAGCAGCAGGAATCCCACGACCCCGAAGAGGCTGGGACCGATGAACAGGTACGCCTGCCAGCCGCTCCCCCGCCGCCGCCTGACCGGGACGACCGGCCGAGGGCCGGCCGCGGCGGGCCGTACGGGCGTGCGTGTCACGGCGGGCCCGGTCACGACGGCTCCGTCGCGGTCGGCACCATGAGCCGCCTGGTGGTCGCGAGCCCCCATGCGTCCAGCGCCGCGATCGGGTCGCTCGACCCGCGCAGCCCTCCGGTGCCCTCGATGTGCCGCGCCCACTCCTCCCGGGCCTCGACCTCGGGGCGCACGATGATGCAGTCGGGGTCGTTGACCCACCAGCGGGCGTGCAGGAACTCGCGCGCCGCGCCCGTCAGCCGGGCGCCGAGCTGTGACGGCTGGCTGATGTCGCCGGACCTGGGGTGCAGGGTCGGCGCGATGTCGGGGCTGACCCGCATGATGTCGACCAGGCCGATGCTGGGCAGCATCGGCGCCCCGCACCCGTGCAGCGTGGCGTCCGGGCCCGCGCCCTGCCGCACCAGCTCCAGCCCGCGCCGGTACGCGGTGATCGGGTCGACGTCCTCGTGCCGCCGGCCGGCCAGCGCGCCGGCGTAGAGGTAGTCGAGCTTGAAGTGGGTGATGCCCATCGCGGCGAACGTCCGGAAGACGCCGGTCAGGTGCTCGGCCGCCTCGGGGTGGGTGACGTCGAGCACGGCCAGCTCCTGGTCCCACATGTGGCCCGCGTACGCGCCGCCCACCACCCAGTCGGGGTGCTCCTCGAAGATCCGGCTGCGGTGACCGACCAGGAACGGCGCGGTCCAGATGCCGGTCCGCCGGCCGGCGCCCGTCACGGCGTCCACCACCCTGCGCAGGTCGCCGAAGCCGGGCCGCGGGTCCAGCCAGTCGCCGATCCCGGCCTCGTAGCCGTCGTCGACGAGGAACATCTCGGCGCCCAGACCGAACCGTTCGCTGAGCTCCAGGTTGTCGATGACGTCGGCGTCGGTGACCTTGTCCCAGTAGCCGTACCAGCTGCACCACATGGGCGGCACCGCGGGGAACTCGCGCCGCGGCGCGAGCCCGTCGGCCCAGTCGCGCAGGGCCCGGCCGAGGCCGGACTCGCCGCGCCGGTGGCGCACCGGGCCGTCGGCGGAGACGACCAGCCGGCCGCCCTCCTCCCGCACCCTGATCGACGGCACCTCGGTCGGGCTCGGCGCCGACCAGAGCTCGACGGCCCCGTCACCGGTCTCGATCGCGAGCAGCCCCTCGCCCTGGAACGTCCCGGCGGGGACCGGGGTCTCGGGGCGGTAGCAGAGGATCTGGATCGTCTCGTCGGCGGGCCGGGGCGGGGTGTCCGTCCAGCGGTAGGAGCCGGTGGGGCTCCACGACTGCCAGCCGTGCTCGAACACCCGGGCCTCGTCGGGGCGGCACGCGACCTCGCCGATGTCATGGAACGACATCAGTCCTCATTTCCACTCGACTTACGAAGGAGCCCTTCATTACTAGCACTGCGCGGCCTGAGCGGGCAATGGGCGATTTCTCCGGCCCTCTGCGGAGAAACCGGCCTGAGCGCGCATGGGCGCGGAGGCTGGCATAATCGGGCTTACAGAGGAGACCTACATTAAGGACGGCGATGGCGGACCTACGCGGCGGCGACCTGTCCCGGCTGCGGCAGCTCAACTCGCTGACCGCCATCCGGGCCCTGCGCAGAGCCGGTCCCCTGACCCTGTCGGCGCTGGCCGAGCGCACCGGGCTGTCGCGTCCGTCCATGAAGGAGGTCACCGCCGAGCTCATGGAGCTCGGCTGGGTGGAGGAGGTGCCGCCGAGCCCCGGCACGATGGGCCGGCCGGCCCGCCGCTACCGGTTCCGCGCCGACAGCGGCCACCTGGTGGGCGTCGACATAGGGGGTCACAACATCCGCGCCGCCCTGTCCGACCTCGACGGCGAGATCCTCGCCGAGACCAGGCAGCCGGTCTCCCCGGACGACCCGCTGGAGGACCGCCTGGCCGCGATCGAGCGCGCCGTCTCCGGCTGCCTCGCGCTCAGCCGGACGACCGTGGACGACCTGTGGACCGTCGCGGTCGGCACCATCGGCGTGATCGACCCCGAAGGCCGGGTCGTCTACTCCGCCGCGGTCCCCGCCTGGCGCGACCTCGACCTGGCCGCCGAGCTCCGCCGGATGTTCCCCTGCCAGGTGCTGATCGAGAACGACAGCCGCCTGGCCGCCAGGGCGGAGCACCGGCGCGGCGTCGCCAAGGGCGCCCGCGACGTGGTGTTCCTGCACGTCGGCAGGCGCATGGGCGCCGGTCTGATCATCGGCGGCAAGGTCCACAGGGGCTTCGGCGCGGCGTCCGGCGAGATCGTGATGCTGCCCGAGGCCCGCTGGTTCCACGCCCCCGAGCACCTCAACACCTGCGTGTCCGTCCCCGACGGCACCCCGCCGGAGGACGCGGCCGGCTACACGCTGGCCGCCGCCAGGAACGGCGATCCCGCGGCGCTCGAGGCGGTCGAGCGTTACGTCGACGACCTGGCCGTCGGCACGGCCGCCATGGTGCTCATCCTCGACCCGGAGATGGTGGTGCTCGGCGGCGGCTTCTCCCGTTCGGCCGACGTGCTGCTCGATCCGCTGCGCCGGCGGCTGGAGCGCTCGTGCATGCGCATGCCGGAGGTGCGCGCCTCCACGCTGGGCGACGAATGCGTGGTCGTGGGGGCCATCGACTACGCCGTCGACCACCTCGACGACCAGCTCTTCACTCCCGACAGCGGACCGCTACCGGTCACCCGCTGACGTCGGGTGCAGGACGGCATCGCCGGGCTCGATGACGAACGACCCGGAGGTGTGCGCGGCGGCGCCCGGCTCGGTGACGCGCGGCAGCGACCGGAAGTCGACCCGCATCTCGCTCCGCGTGATCGTGGCGCGCACGTAGCCGCGGCGGCCGTTGAAGAACGTCACGTGCGGGTTCTCGCGCAGCAGGTCCGGTGTGTCGGGGTATTCGTCCAGGCCGTCGCCCTCACTGGTCACGGACGTGGTGACCAGCTCGACGGCCACCGGCCGGGAGCCCGGGTCCCGCCGGTCGCGCCTGATGTGGCCGGCCCAGTGCGCGTGCACGTCGCCGGTGAGCACGACGGCGTTGCGCTCGTAGGCGTCGATGGCGGCGGTCAGGCGGTCGCGTGAGGCGACGTAGCCGTCCCAGCCCTCGTTCGAGTAACCCTTCGCCGGACCGTTCGCCCAGTCCATCTCCATGAGGAAGACCTGCTGGCCGAGCAGGTCCCAGGTGGCCCGCGAGTTCCGCAGCTCGCCGTCGAGCCAGGACTCCTGCTCCTGGCCGAGGATGGTCCTGTTGGGCTCGAAGCGTTCCAGGCAGTCCGGGCCGATCGTGCCAGTGCGGCCGGTGCAGGCGTACAGGTCGCGGTACTGGCGGGTGTCGAGCAGGTGCAGGTTGGCGACCTCACCCCAGCGGATGCTCCGGTAGAGCCGCGCCGCCGCCCCGCGCGGCCGCTGGGCGCGGCGCAGCGGCATGTTCTCGTAGTACGCGCGGAACGCCGCGGCCCTGCGCTGCCCGAACGGCGGCCCCGGCTCCGGCGCCGTGTCGCCGGCCCAGGCGTTGGCGACGTCATGGTCGTCCCACACCGCCGCCCAGGGTGCGACCGCGTGGGCGACCTGCGTGTCGGGGTCGGCCTTGTGCTGGGCGTGTCGCAGCCGGTACCCGGCCAGGTCGACGCACTCTCCCCCGGCCTGGTCGCGGACCGGGTACGTGTAGTCGCCGTACTCGTAGACGTAGTCGCCGAGAAACGCGATCAGGTCCGGCTCGTCCTCCGCCATCCTGCGATACGCCGTGAACCACCCGGCCTGGTAGTCGGCGCACGAGGCGAACGCCAACGTCAACGGCGTGGAGCGCGTGCCCGGAGCGGGCGCGGTGCGCGTACGCCCGGCGGGCGAGATCTCGCCCTCGGCCCGGAACCGATAGAAGTACTCCCGTCCGGGGTCGAGCCCGTCGAGCTCCACATGCACACTGTGCGCCCCCTCGGGCCGGGCGACCTCGCACCCGGAACGCACGACCTGCCGGAAACGCTCGTCCAGCGCCACCTGCCACTGGACCTCCACCGCCCGCCCCGGCATCCCGCCGAGCCCGTCGGGCGCGAGCGGCTCCACGGCCAGCCGCGTCCACAACACGACCCCGTCCGGCGCGGGCTCCCCCGAGGCCACCCCCAACC
>NZ_POUD01000033.1 GCF_003236395.1 Nonomuraea aridisoli
CTGCCATCCACGCACCTCACCCTCGACGACGACACATGCCTATCGAGGGTGACCGATCAGCCCGCCTTCACGCATCTTCAACCGATGCCTCAATCGACCCGGTGAACGTTCGTGGTCACCCCACTAGGCGGTATCCGGGCCGTACAGCGCGGCGATGTCCTTGGAGCCGGCCCACCGGCTGTAGGTGGGTGACTGCGGCCATCCGTCGGGGGAGTCCTGCCACTCCTCCTGCCGTCCGTACGGCAGCAGGTCGATCAGCGCGAAGGTGTGGGTGAGCTGCTCGGTGCCCCGGCCGTTGGTGTGCCAGGTGCGATAGACGGTGTCGCCGTCGCGCAGGAACACGTTGACGGCGAAGCCTTCGCCGGGCGGGGCGCCGACGTCGCTGCCGAACGGGCTGTTGGCGGTGGAATACCAGGCCATCTTGTTCCCGACCCGCCGCTTGTATGCGAGTGCCTCGTCGATCGGGCCCTGGGTGACGATGACGAACCGGGCATCGTAGTCGTCCAGGAACTCCAGCCGGGTAAACTGCGCGGTGAACCCCGTGCAGCCCGGGCACTGCCACTCCTTGCCCGCGAACCACATGTGGTTGTAGACGATCAGCTGCCGCTTGCCTTCGAAGACGTCCGCCAGCCGGACCGGTCCGTTCTCGCCCTCGAGGGTGTAGTCCGGCATCCGCACCATGGGCAGGCGGCGGCGCTGGGCGGCGATGGCGTCGAGCTCCTGGGTCGCGGCCTTCTCCCGGGCACGCAGTGCTTCGAGCTGACGCTGCCAGGTGTCGGCGTCGACGACGGGCGGTAGTGCGTTTGTGCTCATGGGTCCCTCACTGATCATGTGCGCACGCTTGCCGTGTGCAGAGGTAGACCCGGCGCGGCCGCCGAATTCATCGGAGCCCGGAAAACGGCCGTTCTGGAGCGAACCGAGAGCGGGATTTTTCCGTACATCATGGCGACTCCGCAGTACCTAAGCCAGGAATGCCCATGCTCTTGCGTTATAAGCCCCGGTCGAGGCGTACTGGAACCGGAGATAATCCCGTTGTTCGGTTGCCGCGCTGTGCTGGAGACCCATGATGAGTCACCCAGTACCTGATCCCCGCCCCGCCTCACGGCCGACGCTGAAGACCCCTGGTGACCATACACAGCCGACCCCTACGCCGTTACCCACACCGGTCCGTCCCCCTGACCAGCACACGACGCCTCCAGCCGGCACCGGTGACCTGGACCCGGCGCGACCATCGCTGACCCCCAAGGCTCCGAACTGGAACTACTCCGGCATCACCCCATCGGAGATGAACCGCTTCGAGCGCGATCTCGGCAGTGTCGAAGACGTGCTCCGTGCCCACGAACCACGTATCCGCCAGGCCCTGAGCCAGATGCACCTCGACACCTCCGCCCTCACGGTCATGCGGGAGATGGGCAATTGGATCAGCTCCAAGCGCCCGGAACTGCGCCGACGCAATGAGACCATCCAGGCGCTGACCACGACCTGGGGCGCCGACACCGCTGACATGGCACCCTTCGACGAGGCCCTGTACACCCGAGCCTCCGGTGATCCCGATGTCGATGCGGCCGCGACCCTGCTGGCCGGAACGGCGAAGACCGGCAAGGTCGACGACAGAACCCTGGCCGAGTTGGAGAAACGCAGCGACGACCCCGCGTTCGCCACGATGCTCATGCACGCGCTGGGCGCCGCCACGTACCGGAATGTCATGGCCAAGACGGTGCACGGTGACAAGGAGCTCCACCGGCTCCAGGTCGCGCTCAGCAAGGCCCTCGGCAAGGCCAGCCCTCGGCTGGACGTCAGTTGGCGCAAGGAGTTCACCTCCGGGCTCAAGGGGCAGGACCATCAGGCGCTGGCGAAGGCGATCAGACACGGCTCGTTCGACTCGGCTTTTCTGCTGGAGGCGGCCCGGGCCATCGACGCGCACGACCGCAAGCTTCCGGCCCAAGGCGGGCCGATCGTCCGCGACTTCCACCGAGATCCGATAGTGGACATGATGACGGCCTTGGGCCGCCATCCCGCAACTGCCCAGGACTTCTTCGCGCAGGATCCCACGGCGCTGAAACGATTCCTCACCGAGCGTCCTACGGTGAACGGACAGGAAGCGGTGGGCAAGGCCGTGGAGGCGGCCACCACGGTGTTCAGGGATCGCGACGGCACGGAGCAGAATCAGTCCCGCGGTTTCATATCCGCCCGACTGGCCTCGGAGTTCATCGAGTTGCAGCGGGCGAGGATCAACAACGGTGGCGAATCGGCCGTTCCGGCCGGCACGACCGCGCTCATCCTCGCCGCCTATGTTCCGGACGTCGCCTACGTCTCGGAGCGGTCAGGGCTCAGCGGGGCTCGCGTACGCACCATCAACCCCCCGCACTGGCCGCCGAACGAACCGTGGGGTGCGCAGTTTCGCACCGAGGATGTGCGCGTGGTCATGGCGGAGGTGTTCGAGAAGGATCCCGAAACGGTCTCGACGCTGATGGCGGCCCAAACCGTGTGGTCCGAACGAGTGCTCAGTCACAATGCCGCAGGCGGCGACCGTGACGCCTTCGCCGCTGCTGCGAAGGAGACGGGCGCCGGGTTCGGCCTGGTAACCGATGCGACAGGGCTCGCTCGTGTGGCCGAGGGCCAGAAATTGGATGACGCCCAGGAGCGGAAGATGAAGGCCGTCATGGCGGTGGTCAACACCGGCCTGGCCATTCCGCAGAAAGCCGGTTGGCCCATCACGGCCGCCGTGGTGGGCGCCTGGACCAGCCTGATCGAGGACAGCGCCAAGACCGAGGTCAACAAGAACCAGGCGACGTACGAAGCCAACACGGCCAAGGCCAGGTCGGAGTTCCTGGCGACCCAGCTCATGGCCCAGGCCATGTTCGACCACGGGCTCTTCGGACAGGACGCTCGCCGCTCCCTGAGCTTCGTCAAAGCGGATGGGACCTTGATGACGCTGGAGGAGATGACACCGGAAGGCGCTGTTCAGCATCCGCACTTCGACGCCTACGAGCAGTGGGCGGAGGACGACCACAAGGGCACGGTATGGAAGAAGACGAAAGAGGAGCTGGTCAGTGCCTACGGCCGCGCCTTCAGCGAGCACAAATGAGAATGTCCGCCGCTCTGGCCATGGCTCTGGTGCTGTCCGGTTGCACAACTCCCCAGAAGCCTCCGGTTGACAGAACCCCGTTGCCGACCGTCGCCGCGCCGCCCTACCTTTGCGACCACATACCTCTTCGCGCTGTGGAGTTGATGACGGGCGTACGCCAACCGATCGCTCGTGGAGATTTCGACCTGAGCTTCGGAGAGGGGGTGGGCATAGGCGGATGTGCCATCTATCAGCCGACAGGTGACAAGAAGAAACTGCTCGATGTCGACCTGACCCCGGAAGGCGGAGAGGAGTGGGTCAGGGCCCAGATCAAGGCCGGCGACAAGCCGCTGCCCGAGATCGTCCCAGGTGGGATCGGATTCTACACACAAGGCGGAACGGTAGAGGCGGACAAGACGATGGCCGGCGCGGTGCTGGTGAGAGGGAAGGCCCAGTTGTTCGTCGGGATGTCGAGGGGCCTCGAAGGGCGGGACAACGCGGCCGACGTGATCGCGTTGATGAAGCTGATCGCACCCAAGCTGATCACCGATGCCACCGCTCCCCGTAAGAAGAAGGGCTGACCATGGCGGCGATGGTGGTCAATCCGCTGCACGAAGCCCTGCAGAACGCCTTGCGCCTGGTCGGTCCGATGATCGAGGAGATAAGCAGCGACATCGAGCGCCCTTACCAGCAGTTCCAGAGCGGAACCGTTTGGACCGGGCCCACTGCGAAATTGTTCGCGGACCAGTTCGCACAGTTCCGGTCTCGCGTACGGGCATCAGGAGAGGGGATGGTCGGCGAGTTGCGGACGGCGCTAGGCCGCACGCCGGCTCAGGTGACCGAGGAGGAAGCGATGGCGATCAGAAGAGAATACGGATTGCCCTGAGGCCCGGGCAGCCGGGAGCGCTCCGCAACCAATCCCGCTCTGAAGGCGTCTCAGGAAGTGATCACCTCGCCTGGGGGATGCCATGAGCCTTGCGCCTCTCACCAACGATGCCCCGTCCCACATCGGCGCGGGCGGCCAGGGGGTTGTGTACGAGGCGTACGATCCGGCAGGCGTCCGGGTCGCGGTCAAAGTGCTGCGTCCAGGCGGTATCCGTCGCCCGCCGGCGAAGGAGGTCGCGGCGGCGCGGAGGGTCGCGTCCTTCTCCACCGCCAAGATCCTGGAGGTGGATCTCGACGCCGAGCGCCCGTACATCGTCAGCGAGTACGTCGACGGCCCGAGCCTGCGCGGCCGTAGCTGATCGCCACCATCAGCGCCGACAGCACCATGCGGCTATGGGATGCTGGCGATCATCGGCCCGTTGGACTGCCGGTGGACGCACGGAAGTGCTCGCACTCTCCTTGGCAAACGGCGGCGTTCTCACCACGGTCGGCTCCGACAGCACAGTCCGTACGCTGGAACTCGGCGACACCGCCGTGACGGCCGCCGTCTGCGCCCGTGCCAATGGCGGGCTGACCGCGGACGAATGGGCAGGCACATCCCGGAGGTGCCCTACCGTTCGACCTGCTGAGCCCGACCACATCGGCTGGCGGGCCGAGGTCAACGCTGATCGTCCTGCACTGGGGCGGCGCCCGTACATGCAGATCACTTCGCGACAGCTTTGACCGACGACCTCCGTCTCAAGGGTAAAAATTTCGGTCCGTTGCTATGCCATGACTCGGGTAGACCGTTAACGTTGCCGAAACTTTGGTGCACCTATGACCGAAGTAGGGAGGGATGGGCGTGCGCCCGGCCACGATGTTGAACGTCCTGTCGTTGTCCTCAGCTTTCACCTCCATCACCCGCCTCGGAGGCGGTGTGGTCCGCGCGGGGACCCTGGCCGTCGGGAAGGTCTGCGACTGGGCGGGCGGGCTGCCGGCCGCGGTGCTGGCCATGCCCGCACCGCTGGTCAACCGTGGCAGGACCATTCCACCTGCGGTCTCCTCCGCTACGGCGTCCTTTGTGGAGGCACGCCTGCCGGGCCTGCCTCCCATGACCGTCGCGTACGAACGGCGCGGAACCGGTGAGCCGGTGGTCCTGCTGCACGGCCTAGGGTCGAATCGCCAGGCGTGGGACGCGGTGGTGCCGTTGCTGACAGGCGAGCGAGACGTGATCACGATAGACCTGCCGGGCTTCGGCGAGTCGCCTGATCTGCCCGATGGTCAGCCGCGCGATCTGCCCACCGTGGTGGATGGGCTCGGCGCGGTGTTCAACGCGCTCGGGCTGGAGCGGCCGCACGTGGTCGGGCATTCCCTGGGCGGACTGATCGCGTTGCGGTTGGGCCAGGCAGGTCTCGCACGCAGCGTGACAGCGGTGGCCCCGGCCGGATTCTGGAGCCAGGCCGAGCGGTGGTACGCCTTCGCCGTACTGAACGGCGCCCGTCAGATCGCCCGCCTGCCAGAGCCGATCACGGCCTGGCTCTCGCAGACGATCCTGGGCCATGCGGCCTTGACCGGCACCCTGTACACCCGCGCCGACCAGTCCACGCCGGACGCAGTGACAGCAGCGCTGCGTGCCCTACGCCAGGCGGTCGCCTTCCAGTCCACCATGCGCGCCGGCCGCGCCGGGGACTTGTTCGTCGGCGACGTCCCCGACCTCCCGGTGACCATCGCCTGGGGCACAGCCGACCGCATCCTGCCGGCTCGCCAGGCAGCACGTGCGGCAGCCATGATCCCCATGATGCGAATGGTGTGGCTCCCCGAATGCAGCCACGTACCGATGAACGACGCCCCCCAACTGATCTCCCAAGTCATCCTGCAGGCCACCACCCCGAACTCCACGACGGAACGGCGCAACACGAACTCCACCCCAGAGATCGCCGTTCCCCGCCAGCCAACGGGCATCCCCTCATCAGCGCGTCACGTACGTTCCGCAGTCAATGGGCACACGAATTCATGAATCGGTGACCTCAACTGCGTAAACGCGGTACAGGACGCTAGGAAGCCCGATGGCCCGTTCGGCTCACGACGGTCCCGAGGGCGCGTCGCGCGTTCTCCGACGTCGGCAACCTCGCACCGACTCGGTACCCTGATCGCGAAGGACGCGCTGGCGCATGGCGGCCTCGCAGCCCCGCGCCAGCGTAGGCGGGCGCCGACTCGCTTCCGGGCCCTCGGCGGCCTGCCAAGGGTCTGAAAACCAAAGAGCTACGGCAGAGAAAGCGCAGGTCGGAGGGCGAAATGCCTGGTCAAAAGAGCGGCCGGCAGGATTCGAATCTGCGTACCCGCTTTAGGAGAGCGCGGACGGAGAGGCCAACCTAGGCGGGTTGACCTGCTGAAACTTATGGATGGGCTCGTAGATCATGCTTGATCATCCCGCGCATGTCCCGCGTCACTGCTGACTGCTGGCACAACGCTTCCCGGCGAGCCGGACCGCCACCCGGCGCATGAGACCATCTACCAGGCGATGTACCTGCTGCGCCGCAGCGGCTGACCTCGCCACCGTTGCCGCGAGCTCAACAACCGTCCCACAAGATTTTCGGCTGGCACACACACTTGCCGAGCTCTTCGCTAAGCTCGTCGCAACAGTCGAATGACCGCGTGTTGCGAAGATCGCTAGAATCCCCCGCCTTGACGGCGGTGGACGACGAAGCAACGCAGAGTGCCGTCCTCGCCTTCAGACGCATGGCAGAGATTCCTGACTAACTGACTAAAGAAATTGAAGCTCTTACAAGTTGCGGCGACACCTCTATTCGGCAGGTCAGTACGCTTCCGGCACCAGCAGATGAAGGCTGCTCGGGTCGAGCTGGATCGGCTGAACGCCCCGATCAACGCAATGTGGGAGCCATCGGTGAATGGCACTCGAGGAACCCGAGGGATCGGCGGACTATGGCTGACCGCGCGGCCGTCAGCTGCTGGGACCTGCTGGTCTGGTGATCAGTAGGGCGCGGTCGACCAGCGCGGCGACTTCTTCCTACGAGGTCATGAAGTAGCGGCGGGTGGTGTCGAGGGAGTCGTGGCCGAGCAATGCGCAGATCCGCTCCAGGTCGAAGCCGTCCTAGTGCAGCCGGGTGCCCTTCAGATTGGCGGTGCCCGGGGCAGCGTTGGCGGTGGCCAGGACGACGTCGGTTATGCCGTCGACGGTGAGCGGGCCGCCGCTTGCCGACCCACAAGCCCGTCGCCCACCCGTTCGGCCAGGACAGCCTTCTTCGGGAGGGCCGGCAATTCGGCGCGGTCTTCCAGCCACGTGGTGAGGCATTCGTGGGCCGGCGGCGCGATCGGGACGGTGCGGACCTGGTCGCCCTTGCCGAACAGGCGCACCACGCCGGTGCGCGGAGTGATGGCCACGTCCTCGACGCGCAGCCGGGCGTATTCCTCGGCGCGGACGCCGGTGCCGCGCACGGTTTAGATGACGGCGGCGTTGTGGGCCGCCGCGGCGGCCGGTGGTGCGGCGCTTTCTCCTGCGGGCGGGTGAGCGCCTTGGGCTGCCGGTGTGGAGACGCGAGCGGTCCTGTGCGTGATGCGCATGTCGCCCCGTGCCCGTACAGCAGGGCGATGGCGGCCAGGCCCGATTAACGGTGGCGGGCGAGGCGGCGTCGGCGAGCAGGGAGCGGTGCCAGGCGGCGACGGTGGCGCTGCGGTCACCGCCGCGCAGCGGCAGAACGTGGCGCTCCTGCACTCCTCCTTATATCTGGGGCATCACGCGCCACGCGTCCATGTTCACTCGTGTCCTGTCGCCACGCTGACCGGCTTGTGCCGCCCCGTGCGCCATCGCGAACCATCTGGCGGAGGCCTGTATCCCCATCGTTATAAGAAATCTTCCAAAAAGCCGTGATGAAACGTGCCGCAACTCCTATAGCTGTGCATGTCAGTAAAACTGGGGGCTGGGGGTTCTATCGCAAACCTCCTTCTAGAGCCTCTCGTCATGATCAAGAGCGACCCTCGTCAGGCTGAGACGCTGGCGGCCCGGGCGGCCGAGCAACTCCGCGACGGTGCCACATGGGTCAGACGGCTCCGTGAGGCCGGCGGCATGGGCAGCCCGGTTACGGAAGAGGCCCTGCGTCACCATGCCCTCGCCTATGCCTGGCCCACTCTCCTCAAGATGATCGGAAACGGCACGATCTTCTCTGAGTGCCGTGACCTTCTCGGCAAGGCACCGGTCACTCCCACTGACAGCGAACGCGAAGTCCTCCAGTCCTCTTGGGACGAACGCCACGATCTCGCGCTCGCCACTATGGAATTGGCTTGGCCTCGGTATCTCGGCGACCTGATCACCAAGTGGGACGAGGACGGAGGAGCTGCGCTGACGACCTACTTCGTCACGGGCTGCAAATACCGGTTCCCCGACGCGTTCAGGGCTTGGCGCCGCGCCCGGCGGGCGTTCATTAGCGCCCTGTCTCTTGACGAGAGCATCCCGGCAACAGAAGACCCCCAAGCGCAGGTTGAGCAGCGCGACACCTTGCGGCGCATCGTGGCTAAGGCCCCCCGGGAGACTCAGCTCATCTGCCAGTTCTACCTGCGGGGATACACCCTTGCCGAGATCTCCGCCGAACTGGGTGTCAGCAAAGGGGTAGTCAGCACCAGGATGTATCGGCTCGGACTGAAAGCGTGGGCGATGGTCGACGCTGGCGAGATCGAGGCGCCTCCGGACGCGACCCGCCCGCCGTCGGCAGGTGCTCGCCGCCGCAGGCGCCGGCCGGGGCAGGTCGAACTGCGTTCGACCTCCCGGACGGCTCCGGCGGACGAGCCAAGTGGAGATCCGGTTGCCTTGCCGCTATCGCAACTCACGAGAAAGGCGCGGTCATGAAGGCACTGCTGGCTGCGCTGGGCGGCGGTGGCACGCTCGCCGCAGCGGCCCTCTCGTCTTCCTGGTCGATCGCCCTCGCCGTTCTCGCGGTTGGGATGCTCGCCATCGCGGCTGGGGTGATCTTCCACCGCAGCGACGACCCCACGGCACGGATTGAACGTCTGATCAAGGCGCTGCGATCAGAGGATCGCCCGGCCCCTTCTCCGCAGCGAGCGCGCGCTACGATTACTCGGCCAGTGACCGCTGCGCGCACGCCCAGAGCTCGGAATCAACGCCAGTCCAGATTCGTCTCGAAGAAGCGCGGCCCGTGACTCAAGCGGAAACGTCGTGTGCTCTCACAAGGTAAGCGTCGAGTTGGGTGGTCCCTGGGCCGATCCAAGATGGTTTGCGCCAGCGCAGATCTCTGGGCGGCCAGGGGTAAGTGCAGCGAAAGCCGGGTTGCACGGCCGAGCTGCGCGAACGCCTGGCATAGCCCGCAGCGCGGGCAAGCTCATCCCGTATACGTCCCGTGTTCAGTTCAATGACGACCACCAGAGGCAAGCCGACTCGTACGGCAGGACCGTCCGCGGATGATGAGCTCATTGGCGATGCACCAGTACCCGGCAGGTGCGGGGCGCGTCACCAGCTCGGGCACCGTCGATCACGATCATGCCGTTCCTCACGGCCACACCAACAGTGACATTTCCGGATCGACAAGATTGGGTGGTTACGGCTTGTAGAAGGATCAGGTGTCCAGCCGGTAGGAGAAGCGGAGCGAGCCACCTTCCATCCGGTAGAGTCCGCGTCCCTCGGTGCTGAAGGGGTTGGGCAACCTGTGCACCATCGTCCGCTCGGGCGTGAGAACCCATGTCACGGCGAGGATGCTCCAGCGATTGCTCCCCGTGTACCGTTGCGCGGCACGTACCTCACTTTCCCCGAGCTCTATCTGACCTCCGTCAGCTTGGGTTGCCTTCACCTCGAACATCCGGGCGTGGTTGCTGGTGCCCACCTTGAAGTCGTAGCCGAGGCTGTCATCTCCGGGAGAGCCGGGAAAGGCTTTCCTGCGGTTGGTGGAAACCCAGCTCTCCTCGGTGGTGGCTGGGTAGCTGGCGCGGAGCCATTCGTAGGCGATCAACTCGCCGGCGAAACCGATAGCGGTGCGCTGCTCCTGGGAGAGTTCGTCGTGGCGTCCACCACCGAAACCACCGCCTTGACCAGTCGGCGAGAGTGGGTGTCGGCGTGGAGCAATTGGTTCCAGCGGCGCGAAGTGCTTGTTTCTGGTAATGATTCCCGGATTATCGGTCAACATTCGCCGCAACTCGTCGGCTAGGTCCGTGAAGTCTCCGGATCCAGCGTCGAACTCCCGTTCGCCGAGGTGAATGATGCGGCGCCGCCGGAGTTGTTCCTCCCGGGCACGTGCGGCCGCCGATTGTTGGGTGGCAAGTGACTCCCGGGTGATCCCATGTGTTTCCGGGGCCGTCGTTAGCGGCATCTCTGAAGGCCAGTGCCCCAGCGCGGCCAGCCACGCGACGACGTCGTCCTTGCCGAGGGGCCGGAAGTCCAGGGCGCCGCATTGGTCCAGCAGGTCAGTGACGTCACCTGCCAGTGCGGCGGGTAGGGACCGCCCCGCAGCTTTGATCAGTGTTCGGAGATCGGGAATGGTCGCCCGGACGAGGCTGAGGTTGTTGATGCGCACTCGATCCACGCCAGGCAGTTCCACGGGCTGCTCCGGTTCTGGAGCGTCACCCAGACGGGTGGTAAGGGCCGAGCCGATGCAGGCGTCGAGGCGCTCGATGGTCATTGTGTCCACCGTGAGGGCCCAGGACTCAGGCATTGTGATCCATTGGAGTGAGCGGAGCTTAGTCCAATTCATGATGGGATCGCGGGAATCGAATTTGCTCAGGAAAGCCTGGCGGAGCCGGTCAACAAGTTCGGTCCGTCGCTGATCCACCCGCCTTCTCATCGCCGCCTCGTGGGCTTCTGCACGGCTGATCGGCTGGTAGCGAGGGGCGAGCTCGAGGAGGGTCCGGTTGAATTGCGCGAAGTCGATCTCCAGGACTTCGCGCAATTCGTCGACCGTACGAGCCGCGCGGGCGGTACGTACCAGCTGGTCGGAGGCGAGTGGAAGGCTGGCCTCGTGCTCGGCGAGGAGTGCCTGGAGCTGGTGGGCATCTGCGGGGCGCGGGTCCGTCAGCTCCTGCGCTTGGTCGATACCCAGGGTGTGCACGAGCACCGGGTAGATACGAACCAGGATCTCCGCGAGGGAGCCGTCAAGTCGCCTGGTCGTCTCCTCGTACTGCGACAGCGAGACGTCCAGTGCGTCCGCGAGTTCTTCGTTCGCGGGGTTAACGAGGTCGGCGTAGGAGTCACGCAGGCAGCGCGCCGCCAACCGAAGCCGGACCGCGAAGTCCGGTTTGCCCAGCACGTGGCTGATGGCGTCGGAGAGTTTCTCCAACGATTCCCAGCTGAGTTCGTTCGTCATGGCCTGCGGTGCCGCGATGACGGGAACGTGATCATCTGGGAGGGGCAGGACACCGGATTGGCGTTCGGGCAGCTGGACAGGCGCGCTATCGAGACTGATGGTCAGGGACTCATACCCGTGCAGACGGATTGTCCGAACCGATGCGACCAGATTCGTGAGTTCACTCTCGGTTGGCCGGATGGTGCGCTGGTGGTGGTCGGCCAACACTCCGATGACGTTGGGCAGCCATGGGAGGAGTGCGTGAAGCGGATCCCCGAGTTCACCGTGGACAGGCGCCTGACCATCGACCTTAACGTCCAAAGCTGCGGCATCGACATGCTTGATCCTTCCCGGGCAGAGCCGCGTTAACAGTTCAGCCACTCTCCGAGCCCGCCCGGGAACGATGAGCAGAGCGTTCTCCATCTCCCGTATGAAGCGTACGGTCAGGTTGTCACGTTCGTCGCTGACGTACAGGATTCCTTCGCCCTCGCGCAGATCAGGGAGCCTGACGACGTCCAGCACGTCGTCCCGCTCGATGAGGATCGGGGACTCCAGCAGCGGCTGAAGCTCGGTTTCCGAAAATCCATAGGACGAGGAGCGGTCGGCCAACCGTTTCCAGGCTTCTCGATTGGCACGTTCGACAGAGCCGCGATCATGCACTCCGACGGTACCTGTCGCCACGAGTTCTCCCAGGGCCACAAGGCCTCTGACGCTGTCTTCGAAATTTCCCCATGTGGGCATTCCCGCGGCTCGCAGCCTACTTAGTGTGGTGGAGTTTTTGAGAAAGTGCCGCATCTTGAGGTGCACCCTGCGCAGGGGGATGAGGTCGTCCTCATTGTCCGCCGGGACGTGCCACACATCTGCGGGGAGAACGAAAACCACCGTCCTGTCCGAGTTGCGGGCCGGCAGCCAGGGCTCGCTACGGAGGAACGCACTTAGCGGTGTGGGGACCTCCCAGGTGTCATGGTCTCGGGTGGTGCGACTGACCCACCTGCTGATGAAGTGCTCGTTGGTCCACTTGGCTAGGCCGTCAAGCACCAGCCGGGCGTAGGCGAGACGGCCCTGGTCGCTGAATTGGGTGACCACTCCCTGACCGGGAAGACGGTACGCGCGGCCGCCTGAGTAGAACGACTGCGGGCGCCGCGCGTACATCCCAAGGCGTAGGACTTCGGGTTCCCATTGTCTCCTCACGTCGTCAGGAGCGTTTGCACCTTGAACGACAGCGCGGCCTCCAGGCGCGTAGATATAGGTGTTCGCGTCGGCGGAGGAAATGGGGACCAGCCCGTCAGCTACTCCGAGCGCCGAAAGAAAAACACGCCACTCTTCCTGGCTGCCGCCCTGTCGCGTGAATTCTTCTGGAGAGGCTACGAGCCGTGCTTCCAGGGCTTTGAGGTCGGATGAGGCGTTACGTCCCTCCTCTACCACGGCCGCCAGATCGTCGCCGTTCGTGTCGCGCCAGCCTGCCCCGAAGACGGCCTGGGCGGCGGACAGCAGAGTGCCCGACCTCGTGGGCACGTAAAGTCCGAGATCCTTGATCGGCAAGGAAGTTCCTTGCCGGGAGCGGTAGAGTTGGAAAACGAACTTTAGCGACTGGCGATGAAGATCGTGGGAGGAACTCTCCCGGAGCGCGTCCTGAACATGCTGAAGAAGCCCTTGGATATCGAACTGCCGGACAAGACCGAGGCGCACGAGGAAGGCGTACGCGTCTTGCCGGTTGGGCTGCCCAGGCTCGTTGCTCCACCGTAGGCCCCGGTGGACGTAGAAGAGCCGCTTTTTCAGCGCGCGGGGTATGTGGATGCCGTTCAGGCCTGCCTGCTCGGCCGGCGTGGGCTGGAAGAATGCCTCATGCCGTCGCCCGGAGCTGTCAGGCTCCGACTGGCGTTGCCCGTTGAAATGCCGCAGTTTGCCGCCCTCCGCGAGTAACATCCTCCTACCCCGCAGTACTTCGGCGCGGCGCCGCTCGAATAGCCGAAAGATGTCGATGTAGAGGTCATTCCACAGGGCGATGGGTTCATGGTCGCGGGGCGGCTGGAGCGCTGCCACCATCCGTTCCACCTGGTCGGCGAGCTCCTCGTCGGTGGGTGTCAAGGAGGCGCCGAATAGCCCGCAGAGTCTGTTCAGCCGATCCAGTCGCGCCGTGCTGACCTCGGGGTCAGCCACCCGGATTCCGGCTCTGCGGGCAGCGTCAATGGTGAGCACCGTGGTATCACGACGAGGCCATTGCACCGCACTCGCCGGCGTATCCCAGAAGAGTCCGGGGGGCTCTTTACCAAGCACCGGAATCAGCGGAATGTTTGGGAAGTCGCGGTCATGAACACGTCGGGCAGCCTCAGAAAGGAGGCGTACGGAGTCCTCCGTGGGGTCCCAGTTGATGAGATCGACCGCTGTCCGGCGAAACTGGGCATCGGCTCCCCGCCTCAGCTGATCAGCGGCTACGAGGCAGGTTTCGGCGGCCGCGCTGAGGAGCATCGCATTCAGCTGATGCTGCCGATCCAACGCGGTGCGGTCCACTTTGGTGAAGAAAGGCGCATTGAGATGCCCGCGGAGCGGAGCCCGCACATCGTCGCCGAGCGGGAGGAATGTGTAAATGCGGCCGTGGCCCTCGCGCTGCGCCCGGCTCTCTTCCTGCAGTGGTAAGGCGATCTCGATGACGGCGGGTTCCGTCCAGTCCTTCCAGGACTCGTCCAGGTCACTAAGTGAGACGGCCAGATCGACGGTCTCACGGAGCTTGGTGTCGGGAATCCGGCCGCGGGCTATCAGGAACTGGCCCAGGGCTCCCAGGTCGACCTCAGCGAATGTGACGGTGGGAAGATCTTCGCCGCCATCTACTGGCCCCAGCCCAGCATGGTCTGCTGCGCGCTCCTTTCTGGTGAGGGCGATGTGCTGGGCTTCGTCGCTGTCAGTGCGACGCTCAAGAACCAGCCGTTCGAGCCGGTTGAGGAACAGCAGGACCGGGACATCGGCAGTGGCAAGTTCGGTCCAAAGACGAGTCGCGTCGTCGAGGGCGTTCTGGCTCTTCAAAGGCAGACGGATGACGGTCACGTACCCGTTTACGGCCAAAGCCGCGCATTCCTCGGGGAGGTCACTGATCGGGAACGGCACCTGGAAGGGCGGCATTTCGGCGGTGGCCTTGGCGGCCAATTGCTCGTCGCCGAGGAGGTCGAGCAGGTCATCCGGGGTTGCGAACCTGAAGCGGTAGCCGCTCAGAGGTGTTTCAGCCGACTCGCCTGGTTGGGCGCTGAAGATCTCGGGTGCCGTGGTGAGCTCCAGTACGCTCCTGAAGCCGACACCCTTGTTCCCGATGCCGTCGCCGACCGTCTTCTCGCTCATGGCGAACTTGCAGATGGCCATGACGCGTTCCCAGGTGAAGGGTGTGCCGCCGTTGGCGACGTAGAGCGTGCCGTACTCGCCCGCGGTTTCGTCGAGAACGATGTGGACGCGTCCGTCGTGTCTGTCACCGGCGTGGGCGTCGTGCGCGTTTTGCAGCAACTCAAGGAGAGAACGACCTCTGTAGTCCCGAGCATTCGCCCAGGTTGCGGCCTTGAGCTGTTCCGCGATTCGCCAGGTCTTTGTGTCCTGCCATTCCTTGAGGATCTGCAGCGCATAACTACGAAGTTCGCGGTCGTGGCTGCCCTGCCTCGCGCGCCCTTCCGGCGGGTGGATGTCGCTGTCCATCCCTGCTTCAACCATGGGTTCCTCGCCTGTCGTGTGCGTTGGCGGAACCGTAACGCACACCTCCGACATTCCTGCTCGCAATGCCCAATCTTGGGATCATGAAGGCAGTGTGCCCAAAGTATGTGCTCGGGGGAGCTTGCCATCATCGTGGACGTGGATCACGCGGACGCGCAGTGGAGCGCGATCACCACGCTCGATAGCCCGTTCCTGGCCGGCGATCTGACGTCATCCGATGGCAAGTGGACGCGTACCGCAGGTCCGCCAGGGCCCGAGGAACGGAAGCCACGCGGCGGTCCAAAGAGCACCGCATCAGGAGAGCGGTGGCTGCACTGCTCACGTGTGTGCTTTGACCTGCCTAAATACTTTGTGCTGCTCGCACCAGATGGAAGATCATCCCGCGCATGTCCCTGCACTGGACGAGGCTGGCTCGACAGGCGACCCGCTGACCGGTCTAGTACTCCAGTGACATTTCGCGATCATGGTTGGGATCTGCGCTGGTAGTGGCAGCGTCGAGCGGTGGCTTGGTGACGGCGGCGCCATTGTGACCAGTGCAGAACCTGCCGGGTGGTGCAGCAGCGGGTCAGGATGAGGACAGCCAGCAGCCGGCGGATCTCGGGCATGGTCAGCGGGATGTGTTCCTCGTCGCAGGGCCGTTGGGCGGCGGCGATGGCGGCTAGGAAGGCCAGAGCGAGCATGGCCAGGGTGATGTGCCGGTGCCAGGCCCGCCAGCCGCGCACCTGGTAGTGGTCCAGCCCGACCTGTCCCTTGGCGGCTTGGAAGGACTCCTCCACCGCCCACCTGATACCCGCGATCTTCACCAGGGCCATCAGCGGCCTCGGCACGGGTGCGTAGCAGCGGTAAAAGGCCAGTTCCCCCGTGGTCAGGTTGCGGCGGATCAGCAGCCACCGGTATCCCTCTGCCTCGCCCTGTGGGCCGGTTCGTCGATCCGTGCCCAGGCCCAGGCGTACCAGCGCGGGCCCTTGACGCCCTGACCAGCGCGGTAGTGGTGCCAGTGCCGATCGGCCACATCGGCGGCGATGCCGGCGGCGCTGCGGTCGGTCCCGTCCAGGTTCACCCGCCGGTTGCCCGCGATCGCCAGCACGTAGCCGACCCCGCGTTGCTCCAGCAGGGCACGCAGGCGCGGGTCTTGGCCGTAGACCTCATCACCGCTCACCCACCGCGTCGGCAGCCCGGTATCCAGCGCAGCGTCGATCATCTCGGCTGCCAGGGCGGGCTTGGTGGCGAAGGCGGCCTGCTCGGGCACCCCCGCCTTGGCGCACCGCATGGGGTTGGCCAGCCAGGAGTGTTGCGGCAGGTAGAGCCGCCGGTCCACCAGCGCCCGTCCCCGCGCTGTGGCGTAGGCCAGGAACACGCCGACCTGGCTGTTTTCGATCCGCCCCGCGGTGCCGGTGTATTGCCGCTGCACCCCGGCCGAGCCGGCGCCTTTTTTCAAGAAGCCGGTCTCGTCCACGATCAGCACGCCGTCGTAGCCAAGCTGTTCGATGACGTAGTCGCGCAGGTCGTCGCGTACGGCGTCGGTGTGCCAGCATGCCGTGCGGAGCAGGCGTTGCATCGCCTGCGGGCCGGTCAGCCCGGCGTGCTCGGCCAGATTCCAGCAGTTCTTGCGATCGAGGTCGGACAGTAGCCCTCGGACGTAGGCGGTGGCGGTGCGACGTGGCTCGATGCGGCCGAAACGCCCGGCGATGCGGCCCATCAGGTCGTTGAAGGTGACCATCCAGCCGTCAGGGTCTACAGTGTCGGCCACGGCCATCACGCGATCTTCAGATGTCTTCACAAACTCCGAATGATCACGTGGTGGCCGTCTTCATGCCACCTCGACGTCCAAGATCGCGAAGTGTCACTGGAGTACTAGATCTCGAGTTGTCGAGGCCGACAAGGTTCTGCACTACAACGCTTCCCGTCGGCCCTCAACCGGTGCACTTCCATGCGGCTTTGACGGAATCTGGCTGATATGGCCTATAGGTGCCAGATCGTGCATGAATCCACCGGAATCGCCATGCTTTCGGATGCCTGCGGATGAGGGGCGGTGGCCTGGGTGGGAATGGACTCTGTCTCAACGAGTATTTGGAATCCTTGTACAAAGCGTTCACTGATCGTATATGTCTTGGCACGTCCATGGAATACGCGGCGGGTGTGGCCGTCCTGTGTGGGGAGTTGCGCATGAAAGCGGCGACGGAGCCGCTGCGGGAGACGATGCTGCGCCGGTTGACGCAGAATCTCGCCCCAGACGCATTGGTGCTGTGCGCCGACGGCGACGACCGGCCCGACCTCATCGTGGTCGATCGCGCCTATGGGTTGGTGACCATCGACATTGACCTGACCGGGCACGATCCGGCGGCGCGCGAGCCGTTCTCCCGGCTGAACCGAAAGATCTCGGATCTGCGGCTGGAAGCGCCGATCCTGGAGCGTTTCCGGCCGCACCGCCTCATCCTCTTCGGTGCCTGTTCCGAACCGCTCGTCGCGCCGTCGCGGGGCGGGCCGCCACGTGCGCTCGGCTTCGCGGACGTAGAAGATGGAGAATGGCTGGCCCGGCTGGAACCGCGTCCACTCGAATCGGACGATCTGACGTCGCTGCGTTCCGCACTGGCACCCACCCTGACCTTCAACGTTCGCTCCCGCCGGGGTGCATTCGATCCAGGACGGGGGGAGCGGCATCGGCGGCGGATCGAGCTGGACGCCCAGCAGGCCGCTGCCGCCACGATCCCGGTGGACGACGTGCTCCTGCTCTCCGGTCCGCCGGGGAGCGGCAAGACGCTAGTGCTGGCCGGGCGGGCACGGCACCTGGCCGCCCAGCATCCTGGCTGGCGCATCGTGCTCCTGTGCTACAACAACGCGCTGGTGCCGTACCTGCGCCGCCTCGTCGAGGACCACCCGGATGTCGAGGTTACGACGTTCGGGAAGTTCTCCCATGCCATGAGGCATCGGATCGCGCTCAACGACCCGGAGCAGGCTGAGGAAGATGTGGCCGCAGCACTGGCGAAAGGCATCCCCCACACCGTGGACGCCCTGCTCATCGACGAGTCCCAGGACTTCCACGAAGCTTGGATCAGGTTCGCGCTGGCGACCGTGAGGCCAGGCCGCGGCGGTGCTGTTCTCGCGGGTGACCCGAGACAGGCCCTCTACCGAGACACGGACCGCCCTCCGGCGCTCACCGGTCGGCGGGTAACGCAACTACGGCTTGGACGTCCCTATCGCAGCACCCGGCAGATCCTCCAGGCGGCGTCCACCACGCAACCGGATGCCGGGCCGGCGGCAGACGACGCGGTTCTGGACGGTGAGCCGGTCGAATTGATCTGGGCGGAGAGCTGGAACGCGCAGGCCACCGCCGTGGCGTGGGAGATTCGTCGCATGCTCGACCACGGGGAGCGGGAACCGCACGACATCGCCATCCTCATCACCCAGTGGCGAGGATCGCTCGGACGCCTGCGGGCAGCCCTCGACGGGGCCGAGGTGCCTTACCTCGTCGTCACCCGCAGCAATGCCGCGACCTTCGACCCGTGCTCCCCGGGTGTGAAGATCATGACCGTGCACTCGGCCAAAGGCCACGAGTTCGACGTAGTCGTGTTGTTCGGTCTGGAGACCCTGCCCAGCCCTTCCGGCGACGACCCTGAACGCGATCGGCAGGCGGCCCGGCGCGGCAAGGTCGGCTTCGTCGGGATGACCCGGGCCCGTGACCAGCTTCTCGTGACCTACACCCGAGACAGCCCGTATCTCGGCCGACTCCATGGATGCGCAGGAGTCCATTCATCGACTTGGCCCGATGACTATGAGGTGTGAGCGTGGCTGAATTGACAGTGATGGGGGAGTACCAGGGCCCCGGTGAGCGCAAGACCGCCGAAAGCCTTGCCCGTGATCTCCCCGGCTCCTGGCATGTGATCGCCGGTCGCAAGCTGAGCGGTCCCCGCCGCGACGACCTCGATCTCGTGGTGGTCGGAGGCCACGCAATCTTCGTCCTGGACGAGAAGGCATGGGGGCCGCGCATCGAACTCGGAGATCAGTTTTGGCGGGTCAAGGGGGAGGAACGTCGGAATCCGCTGGATCGGGCCAACCACCTGGCACGAGTACTCGCAGGTCAGCTCCGCTCCCGGGTGCCTGGCTACGGATCGAAGGTCCGCGGCCGTCCTGTCATCGCTGGCATCGTCCTGTCGCACGACGCCGTCGAGCTGGTGGTCGGCCCGACCTACGCCGACGGGGACGCCGTCGTCAAGCTCGCCGTCGCTGCGTCGTGGCTGCGGGACCAAGACGATGCGTGCGGAACCGGACTGCAGGCGGTGCGGGACGAGACAATCGCCTTTCTCCTCGGCCTGCCTGGACGTGAGCCGAAGCCTGAGCGCATCGGGCCGTACCAGGTGATGGGTGAGATCGAGCCCATAGAAACGGCCCGCTGCTTCCATGCCAAGGACGGCGATCGCACAGTGATCCTCCGGTGCTACCCGATGCACGGGTGGGGGCCCGATGCATCACCGCAGGGGATCACGGAGCGAGAGCGGCTGGCCCTCGACCGGCTGGAGGAACGCGACCGCGCCTGGCAGATCCACCCCAGCTTCGAGTACGAGGCACGGCAGTGGATCGTCGTGCCCGTCGTCCCGGCGCGCGGCAAGAGCCTGGCCACCTCGCTGCGGATCGGTGATCCCGTCAGGGAGGACGGTCGGCTGCAGCAGCAGGTGGCGATCGACGTGGTGACCGACGCCCTCCGAGGCCTGTCCGAAGTACACGAAGCGGGGCTGGTGCACCGCGGGCTCTACCCTCGCCGCATCTTCCTCGGCCGCGGTCTGCGAGTGAAGTTCAGTGACTTCTACCTGGCCCGAGTGGAGGGGGAACGCACCATCGCTCCCCAGATGAGTGCCGACGCCGATCCCGGCGTGCCGTATCGCGCGCCGGAGTGCCGCGCCAGCATCGCGAACGCGACACCGGCCTCGGACGTCTACTCCCTAGCGCTCGCGCTCAGTGGCTGGGTGCTCGGTGACTTGGCTGCCGAACCCCAGGTAGAGGCGGTGCGGGGGGCCATCGCACGAACTCCCGTCGTCGGTCCCGTCCTAGCGGACTGCCTTGCTGACGACCCCCGCGAACGTCCGGACGCCGCCACGGCGGTCACGCGGATTGGGCAGATCGTCGAGGCGATGAACGAGGAGCGCGTTGCGGTGGGGGAAACTGGCGCCGCGGAAGAGTTTCGGGTCGGCGGCGTCGTCGCCGACCGATACCAGATCAAAGAAAGCCTGGGGCAGGGTGGCTTCGCGCACACTTGGCGGGCATGGGACACCTCCGCCGAGGCCGACCGGGTCATCAAGCAGTTCCATGACGACGCCGCCGCCTCTCATGCTCAGCAGGAGTACAAGGCCGCGGATCGCATCCGGCATGACCACTGCGCCCGGGTATACGACATCAGCCGCGACAAACCGGGCTACCTGGTACTGGAGTACATCCCCGGGGACAACCTGAGGGACTTCGCCGCCGCTGGCTCGCCGAACCCTGAGCGGTACCGGACGATCGCCTTGGACGTTCTGTCCGCCCTCGCTCACCTGCACGACCGCAACCTCGTGCATCGTGATGTCACCCCAACCAATGTAATCATCACTCCGGAGGGTCGCGCCAAGCTCATCGACTTCGGCGTCGCGGGCCGCCCTCGGGCGACCACCGTGGTCGGCACACCACCGTTCATGGCCCCGGAACTGCGTGCGGCCCAAGGCGCTACCGTACAGAGTGACATCTACGGGTTCGCGGTCACGATGATCCACACGATGTTGGGGCGCCCTGCCTATGCCGGGGACCCTGCTCGCGGCGACGACGACCGGGAACGGCTACTGCCACCTACCGACGACGAACGCCAAGCTTGGGGGCCGCTCGGCGAGGCGATGCTGAACGTACTCTTCACCGCCGCCCACGCCGACCCCGCCATGCGTCCTGCGTCTGCAGAAGAGCTGGCGGCCGAACTGCGGTTGCTCGATGAGATCGTCGCGCCGCAGGGGGAGCGTTTGGTCAATCCGGTGGTGGACAACCTGCGTGGTCTCTACCGGGCCAGCAGCGTGGGCAACAGTGGTAATCGCGGACTGGACGACGAGTTCGCGCACCGGACCTACGTGCCGACCCTGTTGGACACCGAGCTGTTGCCCGCGATCGCCCGGGGTGAGCTGCGCTTGGTGCTGCTAACCGGCAATCCCGGTGACGGCAAGACGTCATTCCTGGTGAAGACGAGCGAAAGACTCCACCAGGATGGAGCACAAGTCATCAGTGAAAATGCTGCTGGATGGCGGATGAGCCTGAATGGTCACACGTTTGTGGCTGTCTACGACGCCAGCGAGTCACACGATGGAAGGTCCTCCGATGATCTGATGCGCGAGGCGCTGGACCCGGCTCCTGGAGAGGACCCGCAGCGGCGCACTGTCCTGCTCGCGATCAACGATGGGCGGCTGCTGCAGTTCTTCACCGACTATGAAGACCTGTACGAGGACGATGCTCGTGAGGTTCTTGGCCAGATGTCGGGGAAGCCGGCCAGCGATGAGACGATCGCGCTGGTGGACCTGAAGCGGCGCACCCTGGCCCGCAGGCCCGGTGATGCCCCCAGCCTTGCTGGTCGCATCCTGGACAGCTTCACTGCGCCGGAGCAGTGGAAGCAGTGTGAGAGTTGCCTGTCCCGAGATATCTGCCCCATGGTGCGGAACGCCGCCGAGCTGCGTGGCCGAGCGCGGGAGGCCGTCGAGGAGCTCGTCGCCACTTCGCATTTGCGGCGCCAGCGCCGCGCCACGTTCCGAGACGTGCGCTCAGCCTTGGCCTGGCTGATCACGGGCGACCGGTCCTGCGACAGCGTGCACCAGGCCCGCGAACGGGGCATGGACCTGCGCCGGGCCGGTGACGCCCTTAGCGAGGACTTGGCCTTCGACCCTTGCTCGGCCGACTACCTGGTGCGGGAGTGGGCCGAGCTTGACCCAGCGAACACCGCGGCACCGGATGTCGAGCGGGCCGCCCGTGTCGATCGGTCGGTAGTGGCCGACCCGACGGCCTTCGGCGACCGGGACCGTGAGCGAGTCCAGCGGCGGCTTTTCTTCGGCCTCTGGAACTCTGCTGGATTGGGACGCAAGACTGTCCGAGTGTATAGACACCTCGGCGAGTTCGAGGAGGCCTTGCTCGGTTCCGGTAAACGGCTTGAGGAGATCCGTGGCCGGGTCCTGCTAGGACTAAGCAGACTGCTGGGCGCGCCAGGTTATCAGGGGGGCGACCTGGCCGTGGCCGACCAGGGGGCCGGCGGTACGTGGGCGGTGCTCAAGGAGATCCCAGCAACGGAGTTCTCGCTGGAACGGGTGGAACATCCTTCCCAATACGTCGAGTGGCGTCCGGATGCACTCCGGCTCGATCACGTCAGCAGGCACTCCCTCACCCTCACCTTGGACACCTTCGAGCTGGTGATACGGGCCGCCGACGGGGAGCTGATCGGGGACAGCGCCGCCGACTCCGTCCGCCAGGAGGTCGAGACGTTCGCAGCCGCGCTGCGGCGGAGCCCGGCCAATGCCGTCAGCGTCGTCAACCCCGCGGGGACGGCACGGCGTGCGATGATCGTCGACCGGCGCATCGTCTTGGAGCGAGCATGACCATCGTCATCCCAAAGCAGCTGCGCAGTCTTGAATTCACCGAGCTGACGCTGGTGGAGCTCAACGACATCGATGTGGACCGCCTGCTACCAAACCTGTGGGAGCTGGTGGTCAAACAGGGCCGGATGTCGTCGGCGCCGAAGGATGCCGACGACTACGGCCGCTACCTCGGCGCGCTCGCAGCCAACGAACGCCTAGAGGGCTTTGACGACGAGCATGGCATGAAGGTGCTCGACGGATGGTTGCGATCGTCCATCGTGCGGATCGGCGCCAAGGGGCGGGCTCGGTCGGGCACGCAGATGGACTACATCCAGCCGCTGACCATCGCCAGCTACCGTGCGGGCCTCCCCAAAACCCGCCGCCATCGGCATGCGCACACTTTGATCTACCACTTGCTCATCGAGCGGCTGAAGCTGTTTGGCTTCGAGGCTCCGGAGAAGAACCTCCGACTCGCACTTGAGAAGGCGGTCGGAGCTGGAGTAAAAATCGGTGTCGACGGCCAGTGGGTACCAGAGTACGACGGCCGGACCGACATCGACATCAACGCCCTGCTGTCGCTGTACTTCCTGGAGGAGTTCACTCCGCTCGGCGCGCGGGAGGCCAGCTATGGATTCCGCAGCAGCGTCGTACCCGGGGCCACCCGTGGGCTGGCTGGCGACCTGTTGGACTACCTCGTCGCCTATGGGGGCCGACTGACACCGTCGGCCTTCGTCGACCGGTTCGCGGCGCTGGTCTCGCTGCGGCTGTTTCAGTTGCCGCTGCGCGTCGCCCGGGCGACGCGGCATGTCCTCAACACCGGAAGGCATTCCGAGGACATGAGGGATGACGCCGATGTCGCCAACCCTCTGGAACTGTATTGCGACTTCACTCGGGTACGCGGGTCGGCATCGGACGAGCTGGCCCGTCAGTGCGTGCTGCGGGACCTGGAGATCATGAGCGGCTTCATGCCCGACCGCCTCCTGCTGCGTTCTTTGCGCGAAGCCGCCTTGTCGACCCTTCGAAAGCGCGGCGAAGAGATCAGAAACCTACCGATGCCGGACAGCCTGGTGGCCATGGTCGGCCTGCGGGAGGACCTTCGGATCAACACCTATGCGGATATCAGGATTCAAGAGATCGAGGCGGAAACGGAGGAGAACGGCACCGATGAGGACCTGGAGTTCATCGCCTCGGTGAGGGACTCTGAAGCGCTTTCCATTGAGCAGCTCACCACGCTGTTGGTCGAAGGATTGTCCAGCACAGCTCTAAAGAACCAGGTCGGGTGGTTCTCGTCCACTGGCGGGATCAAGAAGCCGTACGGGCTGATCACCGGTTCGCCGAACTCTCGTCGATCGTGGCGGTATGCGCCGTCGGACGACCTGATGTACGCCCTGCTCCTGGTGTGCTTCACCACAGCTCAGGGTCCTGGGGTCCGCCTTCGTAGCAGGATGCCCATCGTGGAACTACTGAAGGTTCTACGCGATCGGTTCGGCATTCTCATTGATCGTCCGCCGGCCGCCTTCGACAGCGTGGACAACCGCGCCGCGGCTGCCGCGAATCTCGAAGCGTTCAAACGTCGACTCCGGCTGCTCGGCTGCTTCGACGGCCTGAGTGACGACTTCTCTGCCCAGTACGTTCGGAACCCCTTGGAGACAGAGTGAACGCAGAGCTGCCGCGGACGTTGATTGACCGCATCGCGGACCACCTGGGGAGCCGCCTGGCGCAGCGGCAGCCGGGACACTGCGTCCGGGTCGACGACTTGTCCACCGTGGACGCTCATGCGGTCGCCGACGAGGTAGAACGCCATCGCATTGAATGCCAGGTTCATGTGCTCGCGCATCGCGAGCCGCAGCACCCGCTGGAGATCGGAGCCGACCGGGCGATCGAACTACGCAATCGCAAGGGCCGTCCGCTGCTGCTGCTCGTTCCGGCAGGCGCGGGCCATGCGGCCAGTTCGCTGGACAACTCCTTCGAACCACTGCCGCTGATCACGTTGCTCACGACGGTCACTGAGACCCTCGAGAAGGAACTGTCGGCGACCGCCGTGGCCGCGCTGGTCAACGAGGTCAAGCGGGTTCTTGGGCGCACTCGCCAGGTTGAGACTTGGGCCCGCTTCCTGGGCGCGGTCGCAGCGGACCCGAACGTCGACACGGTCGGCCGTGAGCTGTGGCAGGTCGGGCTCGTCCCAGATCTGGGGAACGACGGAACCCAGGCACGACTGCGGCGCAACGCAAAGGCTGTCGCGGCAATTGCCCGGCCAACGCGGCCGACCGCACGGGTCGTCGACCGTCTAGCCGAGGGAGAGGTGAAGGCCGGCTCGTTTCGACAGGAACTGTTGGCGTTTCTCGAACGGCAGCCAGCCGGAATGCTGGCCAATCCGGTCACGTGGGGCCGTGAGATTAAGGAACATCATGCAGGGAGGCTGACGTTTGAGCAGTGGCCGCTTACCGAGGTGCAGCAGGCCGGCTTAGAGAAGATCAAGGTTACTCCATTCCGCCGGGACGACGGTAAGGTAGATCCACAGTGCAAGCTTCGGCTGTCGGACGATGACGGTCAGCTGTACTGCGACGTCGCACCCGACCAGCCTGGCAAGGTGACCGTCAAGTGGGCCACCGAGCCGTCCAAGACGACCTCGGTCGCGTCATGGCGGGTGGAGATGCTGCCTCCGTCCGACCTCCGTACAGCTGATACCCCGCCGGTGGCTACCACGAAGGTCAAGGGCGACAAACGGCGGGCGACGCTGCGAGTGGACCTCGGAGAGGACGACCTCGCCACGGGCACGCTGTTCGTAATCCGTGTCCGTGCACAAGACGCCGATGGTAACGACCTCGACCTGCATGACGAGAAGGCGGCGGCCGAAAGCGACCAGTTCGAGGTCAGACTGCACGAGCACATGCCCCCGTCCGTCCCGCGGGCGGCGGGTGCCGCTTCCCTCCCTGAGGCGGTGCTCACCATCGCGATCGACTCTGGTGGAGACTTGACCGAGGGCACTCCGGCATGGGACGCGGCTCGTCAGGTGTTCGACCTCCGGGTCGGCAGCCGTCGCGCTCAGATCAAGGCTTCGCGGGTGATCGTCGAGCTCCAGCGCCGGATGCTCAAGTCCCCCGATGTATTCGCTTTCGACGTTCACTCCCCGCTCGGCGAGCCGATCGACCCAGCCGAGGCGGAGCAGAGTTTGCTGGAAATCCCGCAGACTCTGGCCGACCGCCGCCGGAAATTGCTCGCCACCCTCGAGGCACGTACACCCCGAGATGTGGTCGAGATGCTCAGCTGGGACGACGAACTTCGCGACCAGGTACGAAGCTATGTGCAGAGCTACCGCCGGATGTTGGACAATGCCGCGCCGCAGACGCGTAGTGCGCTCCTGGCGATGGACACGCTGGCGGTCAGGGTTGGCACCGCGACTGACGAGGTGCGGGGGCTCGTCCTGCTACCTACCCACCCGCTGCGCCTAGCTTGGGCAGCGGCGCACGACCAGTTGCTGCGCGAATGGGCCGGCGAGGTTGCCCAGGAGGGGAAACGTAGGTCGCACCGGGCTGGGCGGGTCGATCAGGCGATGGTGTCCCGACTGTCGCCCTCCAACATGCCGTTCGTCATGGTCGATCGTGACGGGAAGGCGCTCGTCTACACCGAGGAACTGACCCACGGAACGGCCCTCTACTTGCCTCCCGACGTTAAGGAACCACAGTCCGCTTCGGACGTCATCTGCGGGGCGATCGAGATCGCCCGTGACAACGTGGATCTGTCGGTCTCCGCCCAGGCGCTCGGTGACCGCATCCGCAGTTACCGGGACGCTCATCCCGGCACCGGGACACTGCGGATCATGGCAGTCAACCCAGGTTCGGGGTCGGTACTGCGCAGGGCCCTGCAACCGCTCGTTCTGCCTGATGAGGCACCCGAACAGGACGGCCCGCCGCCGCACGATCCGCAGCGCCTTGAACTCATCGCCTACAGCGACCGGCTTTCCTACACTGACCCGGTCGCCGATCTGCGTGAGTTGCAGCGGTCCGTCGCATCAGGAGAGATCCGGCGCACCGCCACGCATCTGGTGCCTTCGATGGGCTTGTCCGCTCGTGATTTGGGCCGCCTGGCCGAGGACCGAGAGGGACACCACCTCGCCCTGGTGCAGGACATGGCCCGTGGCCAAGTCACCGACCCGGCGGCGGAGGCCGGCCCGTGGACCACGACATTCCAGGATCTGCTCACCCCGCTGCGTTCTGAGCGCGCGCCTGATGGCTCCGCCACGTGGTTCGTGACGCCGGCGCTGAAACCGCGTGGTGTCGGTCGGCTGGAGGCCGACATTGTGGGGGCGCACCGCGCCCACCAGGCCGTCGTTGCCGCCCACCTGGGTCTGAAGGCAGCCGTACCGGCGCTGGCGATCCAGCTGGATCCACAGGACCTGCGCAGACTCCGTGCCGCCCATAACCGCGCGGATTGGGTCGTCACCCTGGACCGGGGGATTGGCCCAGAGCTGTTCGAGGAGGTGACCACCGACGAACCGGACGACAGCCGTTACCTTCTCGACTACACGCCGGACTTTCTAGAAGGGCTCGGCAAGAAGCTCACCGTCACCACAGCACACCATAGTGAAGTACGACGCATCCTGGGTGAGGCCATGCGGGCCCTCGACCTGGTTCAGGATGAGAAGTCGGTGTCGCATGCGCTTAGCCGACTACTGCTAGTCTCCGGCAGGCTCGCGCTGCGACTGCTTCGGGAGACCTCGCTGTCCGTCGAGGCGGTCAGTCTGGCCGCTGTCATGGCGCATCTCGAGCTACGCGGGCAGCTCGACGGCCGAATCGTGGTGCCGATCGACGCGCATCCAGAGATTTTCGGCGTGCGGTCCGGGAATGAGGACGAACCGGCTCGGCGATGTGACCTGCTGCTCGTCAGTATCACCCAGCGTTCGTTGCGTATCGAGTGCATCGAGGTGAAGGGACGGCGTGCGGCACAGCTGCCGGAGGCCTTGGCCGACGACATCGTCGACCAGCTTGAGAACACCGAAAGGGTGCTGCAACGCCAGTTCTTCGCCGTCGACCCGCCGCGGCTGGACGGCGCCCTGCAACGTTCTCGGCTGGCCGGGCTGCTCCACTACTACGCGGAACGGTCCGCCCGCCATGGCCTCATCGAAGCTGGTCGGCTCACCGAGCTACACCGCAACATCGACCGGATCGAGGAATCTGCCGAGCCCGCTGAGATCGGCAAGACCGGCTATGTCATCAGTCCCGGCGGCGCCGCCGGTTTCCCCGCGAAGCACCGAGACGTGTCGATCAAGGTTCTGACTGCGGGTGACCTCGGCAAAGCCGGCTTCACCACGGTCGGTAGTGCGGCCACTCCGCCAAGCCCGCGAACATCTCCTGAGTCGTCCCAGAACACCGAATCATCACCGGCGGCCGTCGGGGAAGCCGTCGCGGAAGAGTCAGCGAGCGATGCGTTCTCTCAGGCACCCGACGGCGACAGCGCGCCTGTCATCTTCGAAGACGCCGAGCAAGACGAACCTGCTGAGTCCTGGCCGTCCACGGTCGAGGTAGTGCTGGGCAAGGATGCTGGGGGCGCACCGGTCATCTGGAACATCAGCACGAAGGGAAGCCCACACGCCTTCGTCTTGGGCATACCAGGTCAGGGCAAGTCGGTGACCACCCGAAGGATCATTAGCGAGTTTGCCGGTCAGGGACTGCCTTCGTTGATCGTGGACTTCCACGGCGACATGGCGGCGGCCCCTCCACCGGGAGCCCAGGTCATCGACGCGGCGGAGGGATTGCCGTTCAGCCCCTTTGAACTGCCGTCGGTGGAGACACGCTCGCGCGCTGAGACCGCGTGGGAGGTCGCCGAGATCATCGGTTATGTCTGTGGTCTGGGCGAGATCCAGCGCAGTCATGTCTACGACGGGCTACGGAGTGCCTACGAGATCGCCGGGGGCGTCCCCAGCATGCAGCAGTTCGCTGCCGCCGTGGAACAAGCGGAACAGGTGGCCCGTGGCCGGAACGCCCGAGACCGCATCCGGCCCCTGACTGACTTCGGCTTGTTCTTGGACGAACCTTCGGACACCTTCCTGGCCTCCTGGAACAGCGGAGCGGTCGTCGACCTGAGTCGGCTCAACCTGGAGACCGTCCAGCTCGCGGCCGGGGCCTTCCTGCTTCGGAAGATCTACCGGGAGATGTTCCGCTGGGGACAGGCGGACGTTCTGCGACTGGCCGTCATCCTGGACGAGGCCCACCGGCTGGCAAAGGATGTCACCCTGCCGAAGTTGATGAAGGAAGGGCGCAAATACGGCGTCCCCGTGGTGGTCGCCAGCCAGGGAACAGCGGACTTCCACCGGGACGTTCTCGGTAATGCTGGAACTAAGATCATCTTTCGAACGAACTATCCGGAATCCAAGACCACAGCCGGCTTCTTGCGAGGTCGGGAAGGGCAGGATCTGAGCCAGCAGATCGAGCAGCTCGGAGTCGGCAGCGCGTACGTGTCAACCCCAGATCATGTGCGGGCCCGCAAGGTGTACATGCACCGGTGACAGAGGCCCGCTGCCACCGCCGCATCCGCCCCACCTCGACTCGGACATTTCAGGCGGTGTCAGTGGTGGATTCGCCACGGCGAGCTCATCACATGCCGCTCGCAATACAGCTTCATCCGGCCGCCGTCACGACCTCTACGCGTTCGACCTGATTAGTTCCTTACACACGCCGAGTCGCGCCCTGCGTGGGGGAGTACCGCCCGAATGCCGCCACATTCGGTGGCATCCTGATCACGTGAGTAAGCGACGACGTGCTTTGAAGGCGCACAGGGCTCGGCTGGCTCTGGACAACCAAGCCCTGGAGTTTGCCGCACTGGCGGAACGCGAGTGGCCGCGAACCGGAACTACCTGGAGGCAGCACAGCCTCAAAGCCGCGCTCGCAACGCACCCGCCTGTGGAACAGGAGTTGGATCCGCAGACAGCTGGAGAATATTTCACCGCACTACGTCGGACGACTGAGGCCGCCATCCGCGATCTGACCCAGTCCTATCCGTCGGTTCAATGGCTGTGGTACCTGCGCCGTTTGCCCGATCTCTTTGACGACAGTCTCTCCACCACCGGCCCCTACGACCGAGCCCTGATGGATCTGATGGCCGCCACCAGCAACAAGGCCTGCCCCCAGCTACCTCTCCAGGACGGACAGATCAGTTTCCCCGTCACCGACGGAATCATGCGACGAGTTCTTCGCCTGTCCGCAATGACAATCACCCTGAGTGACATCCACTCGCGTCTGCGCCGAGCCAGCAAGGGTGTCGCCTTCAGCCCGCAGCCCGAAGACCTTCCTGTCGACGTGGCCAACGCGCCTGTCCATGACGCGATCAAACTCTACGACCAGCGTGTTTGCGCTAATCCGACCGGCCTGACCAGCCCAGGTACTCGCATGCTGTCCCCTGAATGGCGTGACGGAGATCCTTTGCCGATCTTCCTCGTCAGCCCCCTACCATCCTGGGACATGCTACCGACTTGGCAGGGATCCCTAGATCGGGGGATTCCCATGACCACGCGTGGCCGCTTCCAACCGCATCTCGTATCCCTACGCGAGGTACGGGCTGTGCTCGCGCAGACCTCGGCGCTTAGCATTCGCTGGTGGGAGCCGGAACTACCCGCCATGATCGCGCTGCTGCAGGCCCTCAGCCACTACCTGACTCACTACACCTCCGCGGGCTGGCTAAGTCTTGTGCGATACGGATATGTGAGCCTGCGCCGGGAGGCTCTGGAGGAACTCCTCAGCCGGACCCTTCCGACGCTCCAGGCGGAATTAGCCGCCTGGTTGCCACTAGATAACTTCACGGAAGCCCAGCAAATACTGGAGCGCCTCGACCACATGCCCCTGCGCCTATGGCCACAGGAACCCGGTCCTGTCGTCCACTGGGCTGGACCAGACATTTTGATCGACTTCGAAGCCGCAAGCCGGCACCTGCACCGGCTATGCACCGTCGCCGGGACGACTCACGATCCGAAAGTGGCCAAGGTCCGCGCTGACCATTTTGAGCAGACCGTGCAGCACCTCATCGACCAGACACCTTGGAAACCCTCACAAAGCGCCCCCATCAGGGGCTTTAAACCGCGTCCCCGGGGCACGAAGGTCCTCACAGACTTCGATGCAGTGGGCGAGCTAAGCGACACATTGCTGATCGTCTCGTGCAAGAGCCATCCCTACACCGCCAGTTATGACGCGGGTGACCACAAGACAGTTCGAAACGTCGCCAGCCTGGTGGAAAATGCCGTCACCAAATGGGCCGAGGTCGTTGCCACGCTCACAGGTCGCCCGGTCGGGGCCAACTACGACTTCAGTCGATACCGGAGGATTCTGGGGACGGTGTGTCTCCCACACACTCCGTACACCTCGCTGGGTCCGGCGACAGAGGTAATCGATACGAACGCCCAAGGACAGCCTCTACGCGCAGCAAATAGCTTTGAAGAGCTGGCCACGTGGCTCGGCGCTGAAAAGGGGTAACCCTCCCTGTCAAAATGGATGGAGGTAGCAAACGGGCATGAAAGTCTGTGCTGAGGCGGGAAGGAGACATCCCGTCGAGCAAGCCGGATCCGGCGATCATCGACCCTTAGGGCACGCGATGCTATGAGGCGCCTTGACAACCTCATCAAAGAATCGTCACGGCCACAGCGGGTCGACATCCGCAGTAGGAGAGCGTGCGGTGTACAAGCGTGATTGATGGATCTCATTGATCGCGCAGCAATCTAGGACTCAGAGTCAGCTCATGATCCATCCGCGGCTAAATTGAGAGCAGGTCCCGGGTTAGCGGCCCACCAGGACTTGCCGGTCGGACTTGGCGAAGCCAATATTAAAAAACTGCGTCCGGCCCACACACCTCGGCCCTTTTAGAAAATTGGGAAAGCTGCTCAGCCTTCTCCAGTAGAGCCAGTGCCTCGCCGGTGTGGTGCTTAACTGGTCGATCACAAGATTCCGGTCACGCTCGGAGGTCTCCAGGTCGGTGGTTGGGCTCGCGGCCCGCCCTACCACCACCTCATATGCCTTGAGACGCTCTCGATTTCGACTGAATAGTCGAAAGGTATTGAGCCATCGTCTGCGGTAACACGTTCGTGATCGTCCACGATGTCCCAGGTGAGTACTAGTTGAGCCCTGGGTGGCGCGTGTCGTCGTTCGTGGGTACAGCGATGCCCTATCTACGGTTTGCGCTGTTGGCTCGTTGGCTCATGGGCTTCTACCTAACGTGAGGGTCAGTCTTCGAGTGTTGAGGGGGTCTGGGTGGATCCGATCGTTTTGGCAGCGGGCACCGCGCTGGTGACGGCCATGGCTACCGATGCCTGGCAGTCGGCTCGTGACGGCGCGGTTGCGCTGTGGCGCAAGGTCCGCCCCGAGCAGGCCGAGGTCGTCGAGGCGGAGCTGATTGAGGCACGCGAACAAGTGCTCGAGGCCCGCCGTGACGGCGATGTCGATACTGAACAGGCTCTGGCTGGGGTGTGGCAGGTCCGGCTGCAGCAGTTGCTGCGTGCCGATCCGTCCCTGGCGGGTGAGATCCAGCGGGTGCTGGATGAGGTGCTCACCCCGGCGCTGCAACCGGCCGACCAGGAACGGATCGGCTCGCTGGTGATGAAAGCCAAGGCAAGCGGACGCGGCCGCGTCTACCAAGCCGGCCGTGATCAGACCATCCAAGAGCGGTGATCCCCGCACGTCGAGGAAGGGTCCGGCCTCCGAGCACGGGCTATGTATCAGGCCGGGCGCGAACTGACCTCCAATAAAACGGTGGCCAGGGACGTGGCACCGCAGAACAGGTGGATGCTCCCCATCCGGGAACGGTGAACCCTCCCTAATCCGGATGGGTTGCTAGAGAGGCGCTAGGAGCTGCCCGGCGTGGAGGCGGGGGTGGGGCGATGAGGCTGCGGTGCACGCGCTGGCCGGGGCCTGGTCTACGTTGGCCGCACACTGGGCTCGCGTGCGGGCCAGAGAGGGTAACTCGGTGTAGCTGATCATCGGCAACACCTGGATCACCGCGCTGGCCAGGAGGGCCGACGTGCCGGCGTCAGAGGGGGCCGCGGTGGCATCGCTTGCTAAGTAGCGAGATTAGATGACCATGAAGGTTGAAACCCGGGCGTACCAACCGGTCCATGGGCCGATTCTCGTTGAGCAATCTGGAGCTAATCTTCGACACGCGGATATTGGTTCCTCCCCGTTTGAGGAGTAAGGCCTAACTGTTCCGCCATCTCCCATGCTCGTATTGTCTTGCTGGGTGTCATGAGCGACGCGGTGGAGCCCCTCTTGCTGCGTAGGCACGTGTATAGATGACTAGGTACATATGCTTCTGCTGTACCCACCTGCGGCTCGATCACCTGGATAACGGCCACGTTGGCGTCTGACGACCGGTACCGGGAGTGACGTGATCGACAACAGCCACCTAGGGGACGGTTTGGCGCAGAATGATGAAGGGCGGCGCGTTGACATGCGCGCCGAAGCGAGCGACGATGCCAAGATCTTCCAAGCGTTTGGCTCCATCTACTTCGGCGAAACCGTGCCAGTGGAAGATATTCCCCAGGAGGAACAAGCGACCCTGCGCAGGGCATGGGTGCCGGTGGGCACGGTGTCCCCCCTGATTGAACGGCTCAGATCGGGCGGCCTGGCAGTGATCGGTGGTGCCCCAAGAATGGGCAAGCGGTCCGCTGCCATTCGTGCGCTCATCGAGTATTCGGACGAAAGAACATCTGCCAAGGCAAAGCCTCTGAAGCTGAAGCAGGTCACCCCGGACTGGGAGAGAGAGACCCCGCAAGTGAGCAGGCTCCCCACGGAGGCGAATCACGGCTACCTCCTTGACGTCAGTGCTGAGATCTCCAAATGGTCTAACCCTTTGGAAACAGCCTCTGCCTTGGTAGCGCGAGCCGCGCGTCTACGCGAGGAGGGGTCCTGTCTCATTCTGATCTCCAACCAGTCTGGTTGGCCGCACGGTACCGGGACAGTGACGGCACCGTACGTGACGGCATTGGAACGGCCGGACCCCCGTGAGATAGCCACGGCTCACCTAGAGACGGTCCACAATCGGCCCGCTCGCGTAGCCTGGCTGCGGCTCGCGCACGACGGAGTGCCGCCTGGCTTGTGTGCTCACTTGATCACCGAGGACACTGCACCGGCCGATGCTGCCTATCTCGCTACGCTTCTGGCCGGCGTTACGGACGACCAAGATGGCATCAAAGCTGCGATCGACGCATTCCAACAATGGGACGCTCACCTGACCAAAGTCTTCGGAGGCGAGGACGACAGGAGTGTTGACGACCGTGCCCTATTGATCGCTGCGGCGCTTCTCGGTGACGCGCCGGCGCTGCGCATCCAGTCCGTGGCTCGCGATCTCGTGGGCATGCCGGCGGCCAGCGACAACAGCAACAACTATGTTCGCCGCGTTCTGGCAGCGGAAGAGCTGAAAGCCCGATTCGAGGGTATCGGCGCAACCCTGAAGGGGCAGAACGCCTCTCTAACGGGCAAGCCGGGGCTCGGCAATGCCACGATTGAGCGAGTCTGGACGCAGCGCCCCGATCTCCGCCAACCCTTACTAGAGTGGATCACCAGGATTACTGCGCCCAAGGCCGAAGCCGAAGAACATCTGCAGCACATCGGCAGGATGCTGGTACGTCTCGCCGCCGCTCACACAGATGTGCGGCTGCTGCGGCTCGTTCAGAAATGGGTGGAGGCCGAAGGCTCGGCGACTGACCGCCGCCCGCTGGTGGCCACGATTTTGAACGAGGCTGCCCAGGACCCCACTCTCGGGCCGGTAGTACGGGACGAGTTGCTGAATTGGGCTCAGTCATCGTCGCTCAACCTCGCGACCACCGTGGCTCTGGTGTGCCAGATGACCTTCGCCGAACACTACCCTCGGCAGGCGCTGGTACGGCTGCAATGGATTCTTCGGCGTCCTCAAGACGATGAAGCCGTGACGGCGGCGGAGGAGGCCGTCAGACGCATGGCGGCCCGCCCCTCCCCGCTAGTCAAGGACGTCTGGCCGGCCGTAACCAGATGGGCCGTCAAGGATGGGATGCTGTCGGGCCGACGCGCGTTTCTCGCCATGGTGGACCCAAGGCCCTCATACTCACATTTAAAGGAGTTGCTAGCCGTCGCCGATGACAAACCTGAAGTCAGAGGAATGCTCCTGGATGCTTGGCGGGCCACGCTGGCCGACGAGATGGTTGATGGGGAGGCCCGAGCGGTGCTTACGGCCTGGGCATACGGCATCGCCACTGGAACCTTGCCCGAATCAACGACGCTGGAACTGCTTCATCAGATCGTCCAACACCATTTAACCGCCAGCCCTGTCTCCGCGCTGCTGTACGACACCAACGTCCTCGAGCCGGAGCCTCATCCCGGCGGGCTCGCTCACGTGCGCCGCTTGCTCTGGCAACGCGTTCACACCACCGGCCCTTCACCCACCCGCGCAGAATGCTAGCCGGTGGGGACCTGGTGGACACGACGCCGTAGGCAGCGTCACCTACGGCACAGCATCACGGACTTCCCTGCACGTCTGCCCTCATCCTGCCCGGGCATCGTGTTCAACGCACGTATGAGCGCCCTGCTCACTGGCGACGTGAACGCTCTCCTGTGCGCTCCGCACGAAAGAGCGGCAGTCATCCGCAGCCTTTTGCGCCATGCAGCGGCCGATGTCACCCAGCGATGCGATCCTGCCGACTTAGCTGCCGCACACGATGCCTGCACACTGCATCTTCAGAATGAGCGGACACTTCCCGAGTACCCGGATGTCTTTGTATCAGGTTCGATTACCTTAGGGTTGTCGACAGAAGACAGAGAAGCGGTTAGACAACTCCTGGCGCGGCGGCGTGCACAAGGTATTGACGACACCGTAGAAGTACAACGCGCCAGGCATCTCCGCCACATTCTCAGCGACCCAAGCATCGCTGTGCCGTGGTGGCTTGATCCACAGAGAAAGGCTCTGAACGTCACACCTTCGCCAGATCAGTTGAAGACTGTACTGGCCTCACTCGCCGAGGCAACCAGCACGATCCGCAGTTTAACGCCGCTTACTGACGTCCCCGTTGAGGATCAACTGCTCGAGCTTCTACGCAGCTTTGTCTCGAGCTTTCCTCACGAGCACCAAAAGCGAATGCTGATGACGCTGATGGCGCTGGGATTTGAGAAGGCGGGGCGACCAAATATGGCAGCAAGCGTTGAGCAACTGATGGAGAATCAGTACCCCGCACGTGCGAGCACCGCGTCAAGTTCATCAACTAGTTCTCATGACGACAACGAGCTAGAAAGAGACAATGAAAGAAACAGCCAATCTAACGGTCGGCTCTGAATGAGCCGCTTTCACTGTGTTGGACCTTGGAAGGACGGCGGCCCTCCCTGTGAAGTCTCCCCCTCGCCGACAAGGCGGAGAGGGCTCACGGAACCGGCATTCTCGGAGTTGGTGGGGCACGGTGCTGGCTCGCAGACTCACTCCATGCAACAGCAGGCTGGCCATGGAGGCAGCGAATGTGGCTGCGGACATTATCTGCGCCTCGCACTCGCGTACACCTTGTATGTCTGCTACGTACGAAAAGTATATTTATCCGCCATGCAGGAGCGAGGGCAAGCCGTTCTTGTACCCCACGGGCGATAGTCGCGCTTGATCGGCCGCTTGTTGTAGCCGAACTGCTGCGGCAGATAAGGGAATAGGCCGGCCAGCGCGGGAATGGCCCGACGGGGCCATCCGCATTTCAACGTACGTCCCACGCAAGCTCGCGGCTGCTTCCCCTCCGCCGGAAGCGTTGGCATGGGGGTAGCAAGGTCAAGCCGTCGCGTCGCGCTGCTCCACTACCGACACAGGATCAAGGCCGGTGCGTGGGCGCCGGGCCTGAGCGGTTAACGCACTAGCTCAGAGTGAGGGGCCTGGTAACAACGAGGTCCCAATCGTTCCAGCCCCCGACGTCTATCCAGGCGATCGTCGGCCGGCCGCGACCGTCCAGCGCCATGGCGAGGCCCTCGCCGCCGCGCCGGATCGTGGTGACCGGAGTACGGGTGCAGCGTGTACCTGTGCAGGTCGCGACGACGATCCGTTCGCGATCAAGGTCCTGGTATGCCACCAGCGCACGCCCGTCCTGGTCCAGCGCCATCGCGGGCCCCGCGTTGCGACCGGACTCGGACACCGTGGCCGTGTCGTCCTGCGAGCATTCGCGGGTGCGGCAGTCGAGCAGCTTGATCGCGCCGTCGGTCACATCCCGGTAGGCGATCATCGGCAGGCCGTCGGGCCGGATCACCATGGCGGCGCCCGCTGGGTCGTAGCCGCCTTCGATGTAGTAGGGCCAATCCGCCCGGACGGGACGCCCGATGCGCGTCTGGGCGCAGGCCGGATCGGCGCAGGAGATCACGAAGATCGAGCCGGTGTCGCGGTCGAATCGCAGCACAACGGGGCGGTCGTCTGGCCCCACGCCCACGACGAGGCCGCGCTTGTCATACGGGTAGGTGGCGGCGGGAACCTTGGCGACCTCCTTCGTGCGCGGACGGGTGCAGGATGGATCCTCGCAGGTAGTGATCAGAAGCGCTTCTCTGTCGACGTTGCTCTCACTCAAGGACAGCTCGTAGAGATGGGCGACCAGCAAGCCGCCGCCGGGCCGTGCCGCGAGAGCGACCGTCCGGTCATGGTCGGACGACGTCACCTCCGTGACGGGCTTACCGCCGGGGGCCGGGACGCAGGCCATCGCGTCGCATATCAGCAGGCCCAACCGGGCGCGCCAGTCCTTCTCGTCCCATACCGGCCCGTCTTCGTTCACACCCTCCTGCGCCCACGTCGACATGACGAGACGGCCGTCCGCCAGCCGTGCGCCGGCCGCTGTGTACCTTCCGGCGACGTCGGGCGGCTCTGCCCACGTGAAACGGGTCTGGGTGCAGCTGCTGTCCATGCAGGTCAGCAGCTTCGCCGGGCCGAAGCCGTCCATGAGCATGACCATGCGCCCGCCCTGCCCCGCCTGGAGGACTCGCAGGTCCGATGGGTCGAGCTCCGGCCTGGCACGCCCGTCCTGCGCGGACACCTCGGAGCCCGGGTCACGTGACCAGTCCTCCGTGACGGCCGTCTCAGAGACCTCCAGCCAGCCGAGCGGGTTGATCAGCACCGCGCCGGCATACAGCAGGCTCGGCAGCAGCAGCGCCGAGAGCACCGGCACGGGCCTGATGGGACGCGGCTCGCCCTCGGGCAGGCGGGTGATGATCTCCTGGAACTCGGGGGTCGTCCCCTTGATGGCCAGGCGGTGCAGGAACAGACGCGTGATCACGGCCGCCTGGAACGGCACGATGAGCAGCGCCAGCACGGAGCCTGCCGCGACCGTCGCCATGGGCACCTCGGACAGGGCCCAGTCGGTCGCCCGCGCCGCCAGGGCGGGGAGGAACACGACGCCGAAGACCAGCGTGAGCGGGGTCGCGAAGGAAGCGCCGGCCGTCAGCCGGTACGCGCGGGCGAGCGCGCCTCTCGCGGACCGGCCCTCCAGGACCACGGGCGCCACGGCCAGCAGAGCCGGCATCGCGGTCAGGACCAGGGCCACCATCACGGTGTAAGCCGTGGCTTGCTCCCCCGTCCACAGGAGCATGCCGACCCCGGTCGTCAGGACCGCCGCGAGCGTCACCACGCCGACCAGGGCGAGCGCCATCGTTGTGGGCCAGCGCCGGGCTGCGGCCCGCATCGCGCGGGAGGTGGAGACGTCCTTTCCGACCAGCCGCCCGGCGGCGAGCATCACCGTCGCGGGCAGTGCCACCGCCTGCCCGGCCATCGAGACGACCAGCACCGCAACCGACCACGCCAGCAGGGGAGGACCAGGCGTGCCGATCAGCTCGAAGTCGCCGTTGACCACCGCCGCCGACCCGTCCACGAGCAAAGCCAGCGCCACCACGGCGAGCAGTCCGATCGGCAGGAACACGAGCAGGGCGGGCACCATCAGCCGGATCAGGTGCCGGGCCGCGAACGCGTAGGCCAGCCAGACCACGCCGCCGCGCCGCATCTCGGCGCAGGCGTCCGGGTGACGATCGTTCGCAACGCCGTCCTCGGGGCTCTCACTGGTCATCCGGACGGCAACGCTGGCGGCAACGTCGGCCACCAACCTCTCCCTGCTCAGCTCCATGATCGGAGTGTCACCGCAGGGTGCCGGATCGAGCATCGGCGATCACCCAATCTACGACCGCGATCGTCACGGCCTTAGCCCCGTTGCGACGGGGTTGTCGAACTCGCCGCGCCGCGTCGGTCCCGCATGAACCTCAACCTTCTGATCCGTAGCAAGATCGGGGATGTCCGCAGGCGTCCACTAATGACTTACCCGCGTGCGCAGAGGGGGTGTCCTGCCTCGGAGATTCCACAGCCGTCCATGGTCGTCCAAGGCAGTTGTTAGCACCAGCGTTAGCAAGATCGAGGGCTCAGCTGCTCGTAGGGGTAGGGGAAGCCCTCTGGCTTTACCTGCACCCGGTTATTGACAGTTAATCCCTCAAGGATAACCGTAGGTGATCTATTGGTGACGCTAGCCCAGCGAGTCGCGAAGGACTAGTAGCAGGACTTATCGGTGATCCTGGTGGTCTATTAGTCGATGAAATGACCTAAAGTGATAGATTATGAGTGATGCTAATAACCCGGCTGAGGATCTGTCCGCAGCGGAGCGTGCGGCTAGGGCTGAGCGACGGAAGCTGCGGAATGAACGGCACCGGAAACGTCGTGAACGAGAGAAGCTGCTACTTGCTGAGGAAGGCATCAAGGCTCGGGCGGCAATGGGGCGCGCAGTGCGGGCGCAGGGCTCGACTCCTCCGCGTCCCTGGCATGAACCTCCAATAGCAAAGAACTACTGAGCCGAGCGGTCGAGCAATCGACGCAAGCGGTTCATGGACCGTGAACCATGCCGGGATTGACGGGAGGCTCGGGGGAGGCGCCTGCCTTAGGCAGAGTGGTGGTCGTACCGCTAGCGTCTGAAGATGACCTGCGGAAATGTCTGGAGCAGCTCATACTGCTTAAAAGATCACCCCGCGTATCTCCCATATTGCACACAGGTCAGGTCGGCAGAGTCGACGATAGGGCGGGGAAGCTGGCGGTCGTCCTCTGTGGGTCAGCGGACCCCCCACTCATGAACTCGGACATGTTGGCAGGAAAGTACAGGCAGCACCTGATCGATGCCGACATCGCCTCAGCGCGTCTGGCCCCGGCGTGCCGAACTAGACGAGATCCCTTGACTTTGTGATGCTATATCGCAAAGATAGCAAACATGACATCTCTGGAAGTGCCTGCGACTCTCCGTGCCATCCGGGCCCAGCTCGACCTCACCCAGGCGGAACTGGCGGAGAAGCTCGGCGTCTCCTTCGCGACAGTCAACCGCTGGGAGGGTGGAGGCAGCAGGCCTCAGAAGGCCGCGATGGCGCGCATTCTCCAGGTAGCGGCTGAGGCCGGGATCGACGTCAGCGACGTTGACGCGATTGCAGCTCCGGCACCCACTCGCCGGCGTGGCCGGGCCGCCGCTGTCCCCAGTACCAAGTCCATGGAGCAGATGCTCTGGGACGCCGCTTCCTCCATCCGTGGCGAGAAGGACGCTCCCAAGTTCAAGGACTATCTTTTGCCGCTGCTGTTCTTGAAGCGGCTCTCCGACGTCTTCGACGATGAGATCGCTCGCCTGGCGGAGGAGTTCGGCGACCTTGCGGTTGCTTTGGAGATCGCGGAGTCCGACCATAGCCTCCTGCGCTTTTACCTTCCGCCTGAAGCCCGCTGGAGCGTGATCAGCGGGCGCACGACGTTCGACTGGCCGGTCGACGAGCGTGGCCGGTCGACGGCGCCCCGGGACATCGGGGAGCACCTCACTAAGGCGGTGCGCGCCGTGGTGCGGCACAACCCGGACCTCTCGGGTGTCATCGATGTCGTCGACTTCGCCGCCGAGCGCAACGGCGAGCGGGACATCAACCCGGCCAAGCTGCGTGGTGTCGTTGAGACCTTCTCCGACCCGCGCTACCGCCTTGGCCTGGCTGATGTGCAGCCCGACTTCCTCGGGCGGGCCTACGAGTACCTCCTGCGAAAGTTCGCTGAGGGCTCTGGCCAGAGCGCCGGCGAGTTCTTCACCCCGACCGAGGTCGGCTTCCTGATGGCCAACATCCTCCGGCCGAAGCCGGGCGAGACTTGTCACGACTACGCCTGCGGCTCCGGCGGACTGCTGATCAAGCTGCAGCTTGTCGCCAGGGAACTCGACCCAACCAGCAAGGTGCCGCTCAAGATGTATGGCCAGGAGCTCCAGGCCGAGAGTTACGCCGTCGCTCGGATGAACACGATCATCCACGATATGGACGTCGATTTGCAGCGTGGCGACACCATGATCAACCCCAAGTTCCGCGATGCCACTGGCTCCCTGCTGCGCTTCGACATCGTGGTCGCAAACCCGATGTGGAATCAGCCCTTTGACGCCGACCTCTTCACCGATGACCCATTCGACCGCTTTATGAAGTCGGGCGGCGCCACTTCAGGCAGGGGTGACTGGGCCTGGCTGCAGCACACCATCGCCACGATGAGCGACGGCGGGCGCGCCGCCGTCGTCCTCGACATGGGGGCAGTCACCCGTGGGTCGGGCTCCAAGAACGACGACAAGGAGCGCAACATCCGGAAGTGGTTCGTTGAAAAGGATCTTATCGAGGGTGTCATCCTGCTGCCCGAGAACCTCTTCTACAACACCACCGCGGCCGGCGTCATCCTGATCCTTAACAAGCGCAAGCCCGCCACCAGGAAGAACAAGATCCTTCTGCTCAACGCCAGCCGGCGCTTTACCAAGGGCAAGCCGAAGAACCACCTCACCCCGGCGGATATTTCTGATCTTGCTAAGCACTACCATGACTGGGCCGACGTCGACGGCATCGTACGGATCATCAAGACCGCTGACGCAGTGGGCGCTGACTACAACCTCAGCCCGGCGCTGTGGGTGACCCAGCCGGACGACAAGGAGCACCGGTCCATCAAGGAAATCATGGGGGATCTCCTCGAACTGGATAGTCGTGCGCGGGAGATCGATAGCGCCCTCGCAGAGATGTTGGTGAAGCTGTGAGTGACACCTGGACCTGGCGTCGGCTCGGCGAGCTATTCGAGATCGGCGCGGGGAAGACCATGTCGGCGGCGGCGCGCGCTGGCAACGACAAGGTACCGTTTCTCAGGACCTCAAATGTGCTGTGGGACCGGCTGGATCTGAGCAGTCTCGACGAGATGTCCATCCCAGCACGCGAGCTTCCGGAGAAGCTCGTTGAGCTTGGCGACCTGCTCGTCTGTGAGGGCGGCGAGATTGGCCGGGCAGCGATCTGGGACGGAAGCGTCACACCGATGGCCTTCCAGAACCACCTACATCGTCTGCGTCCGAAGTCCGACGATGTCGACCCTCGTTTCTACGTCTTCTTCCTGCACTCGGCATTCACCCAGCTCGGTATCTTCGAGGGAGCCGGCAACAAGACCACTATCCCGAACCTTTCCTCAAGCCGCCTGGCCGCGCTGGAGGTACCACACCCGTCGCTCCCTGAGCAGCAGGCGATCGTCGGGGTCCTCGGCAAGATCCGCGAGGCCGAGGTTTTGCACGGTGAGCTGCGGGCGGGCGCCATTGAGTTGAAGCGCGCAGCTATGGAGCAGGTCTTCCGACGTGGCCTCCTGAGCGAGGACCAGGTCGACTCGCTGCTCGGCCTCATTCCCGAAGGCTGGGTCGTAGAGGAACTCGGCGACTCGCACACAGTGCAGACCGGTGGGACCCCGTCCCGCAGGAACTCGCGGTATTGGGAGGGCGGCACGATTCCCTGGGTGAAGACAGCCGAGGTGTCGTACTCGACGATCACGGAGACCTCCGAACACATCACGGCTACCGCCCTGGAAGAAACGAATGTCAAGCTCTTTCCGGCTGGCACGCTGCTGCTTGCTATGTACGGCCAAGGCGTCACGCGCGGGAAGGTCGGCAAGCTTGGGATCAAGGCCACCTGCAACCAGGCCTGTGCTGCCATCCAGTGCCCTGGCGGGATCGTTGACCCTGACTATCTTTACTACTTCCTCGAGTGGCAGTACGAGAACATCCGCGCCCGGGCGCACGGTGGCCAGCAGCAGAATCTGAGCCTCGACATCGTCCGCAAGATTCCGATCGCGTACCCCCGTGACCTCAGTCAGCAGCAGGAGATCGCCACCCTGTTCCGGTCGATTGATCAGAAGATCGAGCTGCACCAGGCTCGGCTTGACCGGCTGCGGGAGCTCTATCAGCGCGTGCTGCTGGACATCATGACCGGTGAGGTTTCAGCCGATGACCTGGTGCCTCCGGCTCGGACCTCGGAAGGGAGCGCGGCATGACCACGCTCAAGATCGCTGAGGGCTACACCGTCCAGTTCCCGATGGTGAAGCATGTCGTCGAGATCGGCTGGACGCCCCTGACGCAGCAGGAGGCAGAGGCCAAGCGCCACGGCCGCGCGAACATGTTGTTCCGCGATGATCTCGAGGCCAAGCTCCTGGAGTTCAACCCGTGGCTGAGTGACGACCAGTCCCGGGCCATCGTCGACACCATCGAGGCGCTACCGTCTACCATTGAGGGCAATCGAGATGTGCTTGCCTGGATCCGCGGCGAGCGGCAGTGGTACGACGAGGTCGAAAAGCGCCACCGTCCCATCCAGGTCGTGGACTTCAATAACCCTGGCAGCAACTCCTTCGTCGTGACGTGGGAGTGGAAGATCGAGCCGCTGGCGCGCAAGGGTAACCGTGCCGACGTCATGTTTGTGATCAACGGGCTGCCGGTGGCGGTTGTCGAGCACAAGAACCCCAAAGATGGGGGAGCGCTCGATCGGGCGGTGAAGCAGCTACGCCGCTACGAGCTGGAGACGCCCGAGCTGTTGGCCGCGCCTCAGCTGTTCAATGTGACGCATCTGCTCGACTACTGGTATGGAGTTACCTGGAACGCCAACCGGCGCTTCATCTCCAAGTGGAAGCAGACCCCCGACGAGGAGTACCGCTTCGCTGTCCAGGCTTTCTTCGAGCCGACCGACTTCCTACGCACCTTGCAGCATTGGATCCTCTTCTACGTCGAGGACGGCGAGACGCGGAAGTCGGTGCTGCGTGAGCACCAGCGCCGTGCGATCGACAAGATCGTGGCCCGCTGCGCTGATCACGAGAAGACTCGTGGCCTTATCTGGCACACCCAGGGATCTGGTAAGACGTTTACGCTGCTTACCGCAGCCCGTTTGATTCTTGAGAACAAGGACCGCTACAACAACGGCACCGTCATCCTGGTGGTCGACCGCACCGAGCTGGAGGGTCAGCTGCGCGAGTGGGTCGACCGCCTTCTGGGGGAGATGCAGGCCAACGACATTGCTGTACGCCGGGCCAACTCCAAAACTGAGCTTCAGAACCTGCTCGACGCTGACTTCCGCGGCCTCGTCATCTCGATGATCCACAAGTTTGAAGAGATCAAGAAGGACAGCTCTCCCCGCGACAACATTTACGTCTTCATCGACGAGGCACACCGCTCGGTCGCCAAGGATCTGGGCAGTTACCTCATGGCGGCGCTCCCTGCGGCGACGATCATCGGGTTCACCGGAACGCCGGTCGGCAACGCCAGGGGTAGCTCTGGTTCCTTCCAGATCTTTGGCACGCAGGACGAGGACGGCTATCTCGACAAGTACTCCATCAAGGAGTCGATCGAGGATGGCACGACGCTGCCCATCCGCTACATGATGGCGCCGTCCAATATGACTATCCCGACAGAGCAGCTCGATGAGGAGTTCTTCGCTCTAGCTGAGAGTGAGGACGTCACCGACGTCGAGGAGCTGAACCGGGTGCTCGACCGCGCGGTCGGTATCCGTGCCTTCCTCAGCGCTGACAACCGTGTCGAGCAGGTGGCCGAGTTCGTCGCAAACCATTTCCGGGAAAATGTCGACCCGCTGCACTACAAGGCCCTTCTGGTCGCAGTCGACCGCGAGACGTGCGCCAAATACAAACTGGCGCTTGACCGGCATCTGCCGCCGGAGTGGTCGGAGGTCGTCTACAGCAGCAACCCCTCGGACGCCGTCGATAGGCCGAGGGTGGCCGAGCTCCAGCTCTCGGAGACCCGAGAGCAGGAGGTGCGCAAGGCCTTCAAGAAGCACGCCGAGCAGCCCAAGATCCTGATTGTTACTGACAAGCTGCTCACCGGCTATGACGCCCCGGTGCTCTACTCGATGTACCTTGATAAGCCGATGCGCGACCACGTGCTGCTCCAGGCCATTGCTCGGGTCAATCGGCCTTACGTCGACTCTGAGGGTGTTCGGAAGCGCGTCGGCCTGGTCGTCGACTTTGTCGGTGTGCTGCGCGAGCTCCAGAAGGCCCTGCGCTTCGACTCCGCAGACATCGGTGGGGCGATCGAGGACCTGGAGACCATGATGGAGGACCTCCATCAGCGGATCACCCGGGCTGCAGAGGACTACCTTGAGGTCGACGTTAAGGACAGCCCGGACCAGCAGCTGGAAAAGGTGGTCTACGGCCGGTTCATCGATCCCGATGCCCGCAAGACGTTCTTCGAGGACTACAAGGATGTCGAGGCGCTCTGGGAGATCCTGTCGCCCTCGGCCGAGCTGCGTGACCACATCGCGACCTACAAACGTCTCAGTCAGCTCTACGCTGCGGTGCGCAACGCATACTCCGAGACCGGCAGTTTTCTTGGCGACCTGGAGTACAAGACTCGCCGGCTCATTGAGCGCAGCGCCGAGCAAGAGGGCTTGGGCCGCATCGCCAAGGTTATCGCCTTCGACGTTGCCACGCTGGAGTCGCTCAAGGATGAGGACGGGCCCGAGGAGGGGAAGATCTACAACCTGCTCCGAGGACTGCGTAAGGAGATGGACGAGGACCCTGCTAAGGCCGTGGTGCTGCGTGCCCTCAAGGAGCGCGCCGACCAGGTGATCAAGAACCTGGAGGAGCGCAAGGTGACTGGTATGGCCGCGATGGATGAGATCGCGGCGCTGGTCGTCGAGAAGGAAGAAGCCCGAAAGGAGGCCCAGGACAGCGGCCTGAGCGATGTCGGCTTCGCCGTCCACTGGCAGCTCAGTCGTGATGAGGCACTCACCGAGACTCGCCTCGACACGTTGGCCGTGGCTCGGGAAGTGGAGACCCTGCTAGACAAGTTCCCCAACTGGGTAGAGAACTCTGACGAGCAGCGCCGCCTCCGTCTGAACCTCTATAAGCCGGTGATCAAGCTGCCCGATGAGCAGCGTCGTACGGCGGTGGAACAGATCATGCAGGTGCTCGAACAGACGGCAGGAGACTGATGTCCTCGCTCTATCCGGACCAGCAGCTCAGGCGTCGCGTGATGGCATGGGCGCTTCGCATCAAGGTCAACCCGAAACGGGTGGATATCATCGAGATGCCCAAGAAATGGGGTTCGTGCTCTAGTGACGGAGTGGTGACCTTCGCCGACGAGCTCGCCGAGACCGACGAGGCCTTCCAGGACTACGTCATCGTGCATGAGCTGCTGCATTTGCGCTACCGCACGCACGGCAAGCGTTTCCATGCCATGATGTCGGCGCTCGTACCAAACTGGCGCAAGCTGGAGTACATGAGCCGCCACTCGACTGAGTGACTCCGCTTTCGCCAGCGGGCCAGGGTATGGAGGGCAGCTGTCGCCGACGTCCTCACAAGGCGGCGGCGAGCGCCTACTGCAGCTGCGCGAGCCCGGGGATCCCGGGCTCGCGTCACGGCCCTGCGAATGTATAGCTGCGGCGAAGGTCCTAACCACGGGGAGGCCCAGTAGCTTTCGGTGGCAGACCCCTCCCAGCAAGGAGACGACACGATCCTGCAGCAAAGAGCGCCTAACAGAATGATCTACGTTGTGCTACACCGGACAAGCGCCGTCTGACCAGCGAGGGAGTCCTCAACCGTCTCCGGACGTCCGAGAGCGTCCGCCGCGATTGTCACCCACTCGGTCACTCACTCGACGTCGTCACTCCCTTCTTCTCGCCAGGCTTGGTCCTGTTCGCGTACGGTCCGAGCACCATGGACACGGCACCAACGACGAGCGGTGCCTCTCCGCCATGACCAGTCACTATGAGCACCGTTACGAGCGCTGCAACTACGGCAGCTATGACGAGCGGCCCGCTTCCGAGCTGTAGTGTTTGCATCGAGTACTCCTTGACGGATGCTCATACCCGCCACAGGAAAGCTTGGAGGCACCTGTGGCGGGACCATTTCCGGGCACGATGCTACAGCCGGGAGACTGCGCGAGAAGCAGGTACCGCGATAAGCCAGATGCGGTTATCTAAATAACCGGGGCGAGTAAATGACCTGTAGTATTAGCAGGTAGGGCAACAGATCGCGGCCCTCGATACTTCAAATTGCAGGTGAGAGAGCGTTAGCCTCAATTGCGCATCGCACTCGCCAGACATAAACCAACTTGCAAATCATAGAACATAACAGTTCTGCAACGGCGATGCATTTGTCCTCGCGTCTACGGCCCGAAGGCTTCACCCCTGATCACCTCGTACGCCGTCGACTCACCGCGTAGCGATAGCGGACCGGGGACGGAGTGTCAAGCTCGGCTTCACGTGTACGTTCGCCGGTCGCCGTTCCTCGATCATGCGTGGTCCTGCGGTCAGAGCCGGGCTTGATACGGAGGAGCCGGTCTGCTGGGCTTGCCTGAGTCGATGGTGTGCGAGGTGATCACCCGAGCTGTCCATCAACGTCCAGGGCCGTGTGGCGATCACCTCGGTGCCGGAGTGCTCCCGCCGGAGGCATGCTTTGACCTCTCGGCTCAGTCCGGAAGTCGACGTCCCTCGTGGTGCCGGTGAACGTTCTGTACGCGCTTCTGCCTGCGTCCGTTGGTGCGGCGGGGTGGCCGGGCGGGACCGGCCCGGAGAGGCCGCACGCCCGCCCGGACCGCCCGGCCGCCCGCCGCCCAGCGGGCGGCGGCTTGAAACCGTAGAGAAAGTTCTCATCCGGCCTGCTGCTGATCGTGGTGTGCAACCGACGTTGATCGTTTACGCCTGGGCCGTGGTCTTCTGCTTGAGGCGTTCGTAGGGGGTTTGGCCGCCGAGGCCGCCATGGGGTCGATGGTAGTTGTAGTAGTCCTCCCATTCGCGAAGCTTGTCGTTGAACACCTCGGCGTCGTCGATGACGACGCCCTCGAGCATTCGGTAGAACTCTTCGGCGTCGATGCGGTGTGAGCGTTCGACCTTGCCGTTCAGCCGCGGTGTGCGGGGCTTGATGTAGACGTGGTTGATGCCCTTGTCCAGGACGTGTCAGTGGAAGGCCGACTGGAACTCGGCGCCGTTGTCGGTCTGGATGACCTCCACCTGGAACGGCAGGCGCTGCAGGACGTAGTCGAGGAACTGGATGGCGGTCTTCTGGTTGAGCTGGGGGTAGATGCGTAGCACGCGCAGTCGGGTGCAGTCGTCGATCGCGGTGAACTGGTAGTACTTGTTGCGGCCGCCCTTGCGGCCGGTGACGCCGGCGATGGGCTCGATGAACTTGACGTCGATCTGGACGCGGTGGCCGGGCAGCTGCTTCTCGTAGCGTTTCCAGCGGCGGTCGTGGCGCTTGTAGCGCTGGGAGGCCGGCAACCGGCCCATGTCCAGGCGCTTGAGGATCCGCCAGACGCCTGAGCGGCTGATCGTGACGTCGTGATACCGCTTCAGGTACATCGAGATCTTCTCCGGTCGCGTCCTCGGAGCGGTGTAAAAGGCTCGACGAGGTAGGTGCCGTGAGTGGATCTTAGGCGGCCTCGATAGCGGGTGCCAAGGCCGGATCACCCGTCGGACGAAGCTGAGTGGGTGGGTGAAG
>NZ_POUD01000340.1 GCF_003236395.1 Nonomuraea aridisoli
AGCAGGTCGTAGGCGGGCAGGGGGCCGGGGCCGCAGGTGGCCGTGCCGATGCCCTGGTGGGCGAGGTCCAGGTGGAGGTGGACGCGGTCGCCCGGCACCAGGTCGGGCCGGTGGCGGGCGCGGGTGAGCTCGCCGGTGCTCCACGGCCGGGCGGTCAGGCCGAACGTCGGCTCGCCCGACACCCGGAACGCCCCCAGGTCGGCCCAGCGCACGTCGGCGCGGTGCCCGTTCTCCTGCGGGTGGACGTACGGCGTCTGGAGCTCCTCGACGGTGGCCGACCAGCGGCCGATCCGGGCTGCCATGCCGGTGTCCGGGTAGACCTCGCCGGGGCCGGGCCCGAACCAGGTGACCCGGTCCACGGCGGCGGCGGGCAGCGACATGGAGATCCCGAGCCGCGGGATCGGGGCGTGCCATTCGCCGTCGGGCTCGATGTCGAGGATGAGCCGCAGCCCGCCGTCGAACGTCCACCGGTACGTCGCCCACATGCCGCGGTCGGTGGCGGCCGGCGCGACGCGGGTGCGGACGGTGAGCCCTTCGCCGAAGGAGACGTCGTCCACCCGGTGGGTGAGCCGGTGCAGGCCGAGCGTGCGCCACCTGCCTTCGAGGCCGCCGTAGCGGTCGTTGTCGGTCGGCGCGCGCCACAGGTCCAGCCGGGGGCCCTCGACCTCCAGCCCGAACAGCCGGGTCAGCCGCCCGGTGGCCGCGTCGAACGCGCACCCGCCGGCGGTCAGCTCGCCGCCTTCGCGCGCGAAGGCCGACACCGCCACGCGGGCGTGCGCGCCGGCACGGGAGCCGTCGCCGGCGGTGGGCCGGGGCTCGGAGCGGGCCAGCAGCGCCTGCCCCCAGGCCACCTCGTGGCCCGCCGCCGCCCACGGCAGGTCGCGGGCGAGCACGGCGCGCACGGTCAGCCACCGCTCCCCCGCGGGCCCGCCGGCCGTGTCGGGCAGCTTGCACTCGCCGCCCGCGGCGGGCACGTCGAGCCGGTGCTCGGCGACCGTCTCCCCCTCGACCTGCACGGTGGCGACGAAGTCCAGGTGGGACAGGTCGGTGTGGCCGTGGCCGTTGACGACGCGGACGATGCCGTCGCCGAAGTCGAACCGCACCGGCTCGAAGACCTTCTTCAGGTCGAGCAGCCCGGGCGACGGCGTGCGGTCGGGGAAGACGAGCCCGTCGATCACGAAGTTCCCGTCGTGCAGCGGCTCGCCGTAGTCGCCGCCGTAGGCGTATCCGAACTCGGGGTGGGCCAGGCCGTGGTCGATCCACTCCCAGACGAACCCGCCGGCCAGACGCGGGTAGCGCTCGAACAGCTCCTGGTACTCCGCGAGGCCGCCGGGGCCGTTGCCCATGGCGTGGGCGTACTCGCACTGCAGGAACGGCATCGCCCGCCGGCGCGCGTCCAGGGCGGGGTCGTCGAGCGGGTCCTCCTCGTAGCGGCCGATGGCCTCGACCTCGGCGTGGGAGGCGTACATGCGCGAGTAGACGTCGGTGTGCGCGCAGGAGCGGTCGCCCTCGTAGTGCAGCGGCCGGGACTGGTCGCGCTCACGCGCCCAGTCGGCCATCACGGCGAGGTTGCGGCCCACGCCGGCCTCGTTGCCGAGCGACCACATGATGACGCTGGGGTGGTTCTTGTCGCGTTCGACCATGCGGCGCATGCGGTCGAGCAGCGCGTCGGCGTAACGGGGGTCGTCGGTGGGGTTGCCGCGCCAGCCGACCTCTCCGAAGCCGTGGGTCTCCAGGTCGCACTCGTCGATGACCCACAGGCCGAGCTCGTCGCACAGGTCGAGGAAGGCCGGGTGGGGCGGGTAGTGGCTGGTCCTGACCGCGTTGACGTTGTGCCGCTTCATGAGCAGCACGTCCTCGCGCATCGTCTCGTACGGGACCGCGCGGCCGTGCTCTGGGTGGAACTCGTGCCGGTTGACGCCCTTGAGCAGCAGCGGCCGGCCGTTGGCGAGGAGCACACCGTCCTCGATGGAGATCGTGCGGAAGCCGATCCGCAGCCGGAGCGTCTCCTGCGGGCAGGTCACCACGGCGTCGTACAGGCGCGGCGTCTCGGCCGTCCACGGCTCGACGTCGAGGGTGATCCGCGCGCCGGGTTCGAGGCCGGTGACGCCCAGCTCGGGCACGCTCAGCGTGCCGGAGCCCTCGAAGCTCAGCGTGCCGCGGCCCGCTTCGTAGGAGGCGCGCACGAAGACGTCCGCGGTGGAGCGGGTGAGCGTGACGTCGCGGAAGATCCCCGGCAGCCACCACATGTCCTGGTCCTCCAGGTACGTGGCGGCCGACCACTGATGCACGCGTACGGCCAGCACGTTGCGCCCGGGCCGCAGATGGGGCCCGGCGTCGTACTCGACGGGCAACCGGCTGCCGGTCGAATGACCGAGCTCGTGGCCGTTGAGCCAGACCCGGGTGAAGGAGTCGGAGCCCTCGAACCGCAGCCGGCCGCCCGTCCAGTCGCCGGGCAGGTCGAAGACGCGGCGGTAGTCACCCGTCGGGTTCTCGTCGGGGACGTGCGGCGGGTCGACGGGGATCGGGTAGACGACGTTCGTGTACGCCGGTGCGCCGTGGCCGTGCAGGACCCAGTGGGACGGGACCGGGAGCTCGTCCCACGAGGAGTCGTCGTAGCCGGGGTCGGCGAAGTCGGCGGGCACGTCCGCGACCGGCGAGAGGCGGAAGCGCCACGTCCCGTTCAGGTCGAGGGCGGGGGCGTCGGAGCGGAGGGCGGCCCGGGGTTCGAGGCGTCCCGAACCGGGGGCGAAAGTTTCGAGATCCATCTCCGCCGAGCCTAGAGGTTCGCGGCGGTTTCGTCATGGATGAGTTTTGTGTCCCGCCGGGTGGCCGTCCGCGGCGAACCGGCTGGGCGAGGACGCCTCCAGGTAGCCCGCCAGGAGGGCCTCCGCGACCGCCGCCACGCTGTCGTCGCCGGGCAGGAAGGCGGGGCTGTGCAGCCCGGCGTCGGTGTCCACGCCGACGAACATCATCAGGGACGGCGCCACCTCGCCGTAACGGGCGAAGTCGTCGGCGCCGCACGAGCGCAGCTCGTCGGTGACGTCCCACCCGTGCTCGCGCAGCCGCTCCCCGGTCCGCACGGTCAGCGCCGGGTCGTTGACCAGCACCGGCTCGCCGGGCCGGATCTCGACCTCGGCCGTGCAGCCGTACGCCCGGGCGGTGTCCCGCACGACCTCGGCGAACCGCTGGTGCAGCCGTTCGCGCCAGGCCGGCGACATCGACCGCATCGTGCCCCTGGCGGTGGCCTCGCGGGGCACGGCGTTGGGGGCCGTGCCGGCGTTCACGGTGCCGAACGTGACCACGGTCGGCACCATGGGGTCGGCGGCCCGGCTGACGAGGTGCTGGGCGGCCACGATGACCTGCGCCATGGCCAGCACGGGGTCGCGGGTGAGGTGCGGGTAGGCCGCGTGGCCCTCCACGCCCGTCACGGTGACGGTGAACTCGTCGGCCGAGGCGTTCACCGCGCCGGGGGTGCAGGCCACGGTGCCCGCCGGCAGCAGCGGCTGGACGTGCGCGCCGATCATGGCCTGGACGTGGTGCCGTTCGAGCACGCCGGAGCCGACGACGTCGAGCGCCCCCGACGGTTGCGTCTCCTCGCGCGGCTGCAGCACCACGAGCAGCGGCGCCGTCCCGACCCGCGAGCCCTCGCGGGGCTCGGAGGACGTCCGGGCCAGGGCGCGGGCGAGCGCGGCGGCGGCGGCCAGGTGCACGTCGTGACCGCAGGAGTGCATGGCGCCGTTGGTGGCGGCCCACGGCACCCCCGTGCGTTCGTCCATCGGCAGCGCGTCCAGCTCCCCGCGCACCGCCACGGCCGGTCCCGGGCCGCCGACCCGGACCACGGCGCCGGTGCCGGCCACGCGCTCGGCGTCCAGGCCGGGCAGGGCGCCGAGCACCCGTTCGAGCGTCGGCCTCTCGTGGCCGGACACGCGCGGCCAGGCGTGCAGCTCGCGCCGCAACGCGATCGCGGCCGGCAGTTCCTTGTGCAGCGCCGCACGCAGCGCCGTCTCCACGTCGGCGCGGCGACCGTCGACCTTCACCTGCTGTCCACCTTTACCTGCTGTCCACCTTCACCTCGTGTGCATCCCCATGGGCTCGGCGGCCCCCAGCTCGTAGACGCGGCGGGCGTTCTCGACGCCGACCATGGTCGCCACCCGCACCGCCTGCGCGGGCGACCACTCCCCCTCGGCCACGAACCCGCTGAGCACCCGCGTCATCGCCCGCCGCCACGACATCGCCCCGAGGTAGTGCAGCTCGGCCGGCCCGAACCCGTCGGAGGAGAACAGCAGCTTCGCGAACGGCGCCACCTCCAGGCTCTCGGCCACCAGCGCCTCGGCCCGCGCCCCCGTGTAGCTCACGCCCAGCCCGACGTCGAAGAAGACGTTCGGGTACGCCTGCGCGAGGAACCCCGCGTTGCGGTGGTACGGGTAGCAGTGCAGCAACATCAGCGGCACCCCGGTGGGCTCGGCCAGCTCGACGAGGCCGCGCAGCAGCAGCGGGTCGGCGCGGCGCAGGTCGATGTCGGGGTCGCCGTAGCCGACGTGGAACTGCAGCGGCAGCCCGCGCTCGATGCCGGCCCACACGAGGTAGCGCACCAGCACCGGGTCCGTCAGGCGCCCGCCCCCGGCGGCCAGCCACCGCCCGGCGGCGTCCGCGACCTCCCCCGGCGTGGGCGGCGCGGGGTCGAAGTCGAGCCCGCAGCGGTAGGCGGCGACGGTCTTCAGCCCACGCGCCGTACGGGTGCGCTCCCACAGCGCCTCCTCGAACCGGCGCGAGAAGGCCCCCGCCTCGCACCCGGCGGCGGCCACCTCCTCGGCGACCGTCTCCAGGCGGACCACCTCGTCGGCGGGGACGCCGCTCACCTCCGCCATGCCGGACGGCCCGAGCAGCTCCCCGGCCCGGTAGCCGGTCTCCACCAGGAAGTGGCCGATCCCGGCGGCGCCGAGCAGCGTCCTGTTGGTCTCGGCGGCGCCGAGCCGGGCGCGCCGGGCCAGGTACTCCTCGGGCGTGCAGAACGGCTCCAGCTCCAGCAGCGGCGCGCAGTGGCGCAGAATGGCGTAGCCGACCTGGGAGTCGAACTGCGTCATCCACTGCGGCACCGGCCGGTCGGACTCGGTGATCAGCTCCTCGAACGCCGTGCGCGACAGGTCGTGCGTGGACGCGCCGTGCACGTGGTGGTCGACGAGGGGCAGCTCCTCGATGACGTAGCTCAGCCCGCTGGGCACGAGATCGCGTTCGATGGACATCTGCGGCCCCTCCCCCGGCGTTTCCACGATCTCGTACCCGATGCCCCTTCCCGCGACCCGCGGGGACGAACACGGGAGGGCCCCGCGGGACGGCGTTCGTCCTGCGGGGCCCCAGGGGTGGGTCAGGCGGCGGCCCTGGCGGTCAGCGCCACCTGGGCCTGCTTCGTGACGCCGTTGACCGTGACGGCGACCGTGACCTGGCCGGGGCGCAGCGCCGTGAGGGTGCCCGCCTCCGGGTCGAGCACGGCGACGTGCCACGGCTTGGCCGTCCTGCGCGGGCCGACGTGCAGGTTCGGCGAGCCGGACCACGAGGCCGACACCGGGTACGCGGCCGGGACCGTCCGGCCGGCCTGCTCGACGGCGGCCGTCACCGGGGCGGGGGCGCCGACGGCGGCGGTGGCGGGGGCGGTCAGGACGAGCTCGTCCACGTGCGGGCGCACCTGCGTGCCGATCCAGTCGGGCGCGTCGGCGAACCAGTTGCGCCGGACGTGCTCGGCCTCCTTGGGCGTCACCGGGTCGACGCCCCACAACGACCAGCCGGTGAACCCGCCGGCGTCGGGCGCGGTGGCGGGGTTCTTGCCGGAGTTGCCGTTGATGAAGTACGGCACCGCGTCCACGCGGCCGGCGTGGAACGTCCCGACGTGCGCCCCGATGTAGGCGGCGCCCTTGCCGGTGGTGCGCTGGAAGTCGGCCAGCCAGCCCTCCACGAGCGCGGCCTCCTTGCGGTCGCCGAGCTGGCTCGCCTTGCCGGGCGTGGGGTCGCGCGGCGGAACGTGGAACAGCACGGCGACCGACCCGATCGCGTCGTCCTTGGCGGCCTTGTCCAGCTCGGAGCGGAGCAGGGCGATCTGGTCGAAGCCGCCGCCGCGCAGGCTCAGCCGCGAGGTGTCGAGGGTGATGAACCGGGTGCCCTTGTGGTCGAAGGTCGTGTACGTGTCGCCGAAGACGGACCGGAAGTTGGCGATGTCGCCGCCCATGACCTCGTGATTGCCCGGAATGTAGTGATATTTCACCGTTCCGCCGAGTTCTTCGTCCAGGATGCGCTTGGCCAGCGCGAAGTCCTCGGGCGACGCCTCGTCCACCAGGTCACCATTGATGACCAGGAAGTCCGGGTTCGCCGCCTTGATCTCGCGCAGCGTGCGGCGGGCGTTCCTGACCAGGTCGCTGTCGGGGTTCCTGGCCACGAACTGGGCGTCCGACATGACCGCGAACGTCCACGGCATCTTCGCGACCTCGTCCCTGACCACCGGGTCGGCGACCTCGGGCGCGGGCGGGGCCTCGACGGACGGCGGCACCTTGGCGACCAGGCCGTCGATCATGATCTCGTTGGTGTAGCTCGCGGCCGCCTTCGTCTCGGCGACGTAGAAGCGCCGCAGCTTCAGCGGGTAGCTGACGCCGGCCGGCACGGCGAACTCGACGTAGCGCCAGCCGGTCCACGTCATGTAGGGGCCGCGCAGGATCTGCGACTGGCCGAGCGCGTCGTAGAACTCGAGGCTCGGCCACTCGCCCTTGCCGGTCGAGTGGATCCACAACCCGAACGCCTGCGGCTGCCCGTCCACCACGATCTGCTGCGGCGGGTTGGCGTAGGCGGCGCGGGTGGCGGTGGAGGTCGAGAAGTCGTACGACAGCTTCAGCCCGCCGCCGCTCTGGCCGGGCGCGGCCGACAGGGAGCCGGTGGCGCGGGCGGCGGAGAACGTCCACCGGGCGGCGTCCTCGAAGTCGGCGACCGGCCTGGACTCCATCCCGACGGTCACCGGCAGGGCGGTGGTGAGCTTGCCGACCTTGGCGGTGATGAGCCCGGAGGCGGTGTCCTGCCTGGCCTTGACGGTGAAGTGGCCCTGCTCGGCGGCGGTCACCTCGAACAGGTTCTCGTCGTAGTCGAGCTCGAGGTCGGCGGGCTCGATGGGCGCGGAGTTGCCGTTGCCGTCGTAGCCGACCACGCCGAACGTGGCGGTGCCGTCCTTGCCGGCCATGCCGAGCCGGTCGGCGGTGGCGCCGAGCCGCTCCAGCGGCTGCAGCACGGTGAGCTCGATGGTGCCCTCGGCCTTGCCGCGGGAGGCTGTGACGGTGGTCTGACCGGGCACGAGGGCGTGGAACCTGCCGTCGCGCACGACGCCGTGCACCGCGGGGTCGGCCCGCCACGCCGGCTTCCCGGCGGCGGGGCCGTACGTCTCGTCGTAGCCGGCGGCGGTCAGCCGCCGGGTGAGGCCGGGGAAGACGCGGTCGGGGCGGCCTCCCGCGACGGGCGCGACGCCGGGCGCCTCGGCCGGGTCGCTCGCGGTCTCCACCCAGAAGCCCTTGAGCTTGCCGCTGCCCTCGGGCGCGTAGAGCGCGAGCCCGTTGGGGACGTGGCGCTCGCCGCCGTCGGAGGGGCTGTTCTCGACCTGGACCTCGGCCGCGCCGGGCTCGCGGGCCAGCATGGTGGAGGAGCCGCCGCCGTCGAGGTTGAGCGCATTGGCCGCGCCGAGGTCGGCCATCATGGCGGCCAGCTCGTTCAGGGTGACGCCGCGGCTGTCGGCCTGGCGGCCGTCCACGGTCAGCAGGTACATCTTGCTGCCGTCGGCGGAGAAGCCGACGGCGGTGCGCGGGTGGGCGGAGGCGTCGGTGGAGTTCTGCACGACGCCGTCCTTGACCAGCACCCAGTTGCCGCCGACGGCGGCCTCGACGGCGCCGCCGTCCGAGGGCTTCGGCCGGTACGTCACGTCCACCTTGTCGCCGGCCTTGAGCGCCGACAGCGCGGCGGCGCCGGCGTCGCGGCCGAGCAGGATCGACGTGCCGGCGGGGATGGGGCCGGTGCCGGCGGCCGTACGGACCTCGGAGACGACGCCGTCGGTCAGCACGACCTCGGTGACGGCCGAGGCGCCCTCGACGGCGCGGGCCCGGTTGTAGGAGCCCCACAGCGGGGTGAACAGCCCCACGCCGTCGCGCTGGATGATCTGGTTGAACTGGGTGAGCGCGATCGGTGAGCCGCCCGCGGGGGTGGCGGTGCCCTCGAAGTACATCTTGATGACGCGGCCGACGCCGTCGCCGCTGATCGCGACGGCGTTCTCGTGGCCGGCGACCGGCGACTGGACGAGGGTGCCGTCCTGCACGCCGATGCCCTGGGCGGCGCCGGAGTTGTTGATGTCGAAGAAGTCGCCGTTGACGGCCGCGACGGCGCGCGAGCGGGTGACCGGCCCCGACAGCGGCTCGGTCCTGGAGACCTCGCCGGAGAAGACGTAGTCGGCCTCGGCGCTGCCGAGGTCGGCGGTGAGCGCGTCGGCGCGCAGCCAGCCGAGGGCGTCGTAGGTGTCGAACGAGGTCAGCGAGATGCCGGGGGCGACCGGCCGGGTCGTCTTGGCCGTCTCCAGCCTCGGCTGGGCGACGGCGGCCCGGGCGAGCAGCGTGGAGGACTCCGGATAGGACGACGCCTGGAGCGCGTCCTCTGCGGGCGGTGTCGGGTCGGCCTGTGCGGGCGCGCTCAGCGCCAGGGGGGCTAACAGGAGCGCGGAGGCCAGGATTCTGAGGGTCTGCACGACCAGACTCAATCGCCCGCGGATATAACTTTCAAGGCTTGGGGGTGAACTAAAACTAAATTTCAGATCTTGCTCACCGCCGTGCGCTGAGGGCCTTCCGAGTCGCGGCACGTCACGGGGCGCGGCGCCGGGGCGGTGCGGTTCGGGCGGTGCGGTTCGGCGGTGGGGTTC
>NZ_POUD01000341.1 GCF_003236395.1 Nonomuraea aridisoli
GGCCACCGCCGTCGCGGGCTCACCTCTACCGGGCCTGACACCTCCGGACCCCGCCTGCGGGCCGCGGACCAGCACCATGCTCGCGGCCCCGACCCCCCGGGACTCCCCGGCCGCCCGGCTGGCATCGGAACTGGGGGGCCGGATGGCGTCGGAGGCGGACGGCCGGGTGGCGTCGGCGCCGGCCGCCCGGCACGGGCTCGGGGGACCGCGGCCGTCCGCCCGGAAGGTGGGCGAGGGGGCGCTGGTGCCGCATCCGGCGGCGGCGCGGGTCAGGCGGGTGAGCCGGGCGGTGGCGGGCGCGGCGGTGACCGCCGGAGCGGCCGGGGTCGCGTCGTGGACGCTCCCGTGGCAGGACGCGCGGGTGTGGGTGTGGCTGGTCCCGCCCGTGGCGCTGGCGGCGGGGCTGTGGGCGGCCGTGGCGAGCGCGGCGAGCCTCGGTCACGGGCTGGGCGTCCGTCACCTCGTGACCCGCCGCGGCGCCGTGGTCCGCCGTACGGTGGCGCTGGAGCGCCGGGGCATCTCCGGCTGGACGTTCACGGAGTCGTACTTCCAGCGCCGCTCCGGGTTGCTGACGGTCAGCGCGACGACGGCGGCGGGGCGCGGCCACTACGAGGTGGTGGACGTGGACCGCGGCGACGGCCTCGACCTGGCCGCGCAGGCGGTCCCGGGGCTGCTCGACCCGTTCCTGATCCGCCGGGAGCGCTGAGCTCTCCGCCGGGCCCTCGACAGCACTGAGCCGCGTGATCCCCCTCTGCTTGCCCATGCCCCTGTACTGGACAAACCCGATCGCGCGGCTCAGCTGCTTACGGACATAACCGTATTTGGGGCACTTGCAGAGCGGTTGCAGCTCCATTAACCGCCGGCGACCACGGTGATCGGGCCGCGCTACGAAGGCATGGCATCGCCGGTGTCCGGCCTGACCGCCATGACGGCGGTCAGGCCGGACACCCGAGCCCTTCAGCTGCCGGTCGTCTGGGCGTTCAGGACTCTCATGTACGCCGACGCCAGGCTGTGCGCGCCCTCCATGGCCTCCTTCTCGGTCATGAGCTCGACCTCGGGCGAGTTGGTCGCCTCTCCCTCGGGCCGCTGGTGGCCGCTGTAGTCCACCTGGACGACGATCGCGCCCTTGCGCATGACGATGCTGCCGCTGGAGGCGGAGACCTCTCCCTGCCTGATCTGCGTGAACTGCCGGTACGCCTGGTCGCCCAGCCCGTCCACCTCGGTCAGCTTGCCCCAGGTGATGCGGCCGATCGAGGACTCGGCGGTGTTCTTGGCACTGCCGAACTGACCGACGTAGAACGCCCTGGCCGCGGGCTCGTCGATCGCTCCCGCGCGGTTGGTGAACCGGTGCACGGTGACCAGCGCGCTGCGGATCTTCGTGATGCCGGCGCCGCCCGACAGCTCCCGGTTGAGCCAGCGGCACTCGGTCTGGTTGTCGTTCCCGACGACGTTGCCGCGTGCCCGGGTGGTGGGCTCGGGCACGAGGCGGGTGGCCGTCTCCGACATGGCCGCGCATTCGGCCGGGAACGACGCCAGCACGGTCGGCGAGGGCGTCGCCCGCGGGGTCGGCGAGGTGGTCGCGCTCGGGGTCGCCTCCGGCTTGGCCAGCACGTTCGGGTGTTCCGCCTGCCAGTCGGCCACGCCCTTGGCGAAGTGTTCGACCAGGCCGCTCACCTCGCGGATCGCGTTCTCCTCGGTGATCGCCTGGGTGGTCTCGTTGGACAGGATCTCGGCGTCCTTGCGCTGCTGGCTCGCCTGGAACTTGACCTCCATCGTCATGTCGCCCACCCGGGCGTACGCCGTGCCGTAGGCGTACCAGAGCATGTCGTCGCGGCGCCAGGTGTACTGGGCGAACGCGCCGTCGCCGACGCCCGGGATGTCCTTGACCTGGGAGATCTGCTGCTTCTCGTCGGGTTCGAGCGACGGCTTGGCGGTGGCGCCGTACCGGGCGCCGCTGTAGTCGATCTCGTACGAGCTCTGCGCCATCGCCCGGCCGGTCTTCGCGCCGTCGCCCTTGTGCTGCGAGATCCTGACGTCGATCTCCCGGTCGCGCCAGAACTCGCCGAACGAGATGCGGCGGTTCACCCAGTTGCAGGAGAAGTCGACCGTGTTCTCGTTCTCACGCGACGACTTCGAGACGGTCGCGTCGGGCACCAGGCGGTCGGCCTCGTCCTTCGGCAGCATGGCGCACACGTCGGGCACCGTCACCGGGGTCACCGCCGACCCTGCGGGGGCGGGATCCTCGCCGGCCGCCGGAGGCGCGTCGGAGCGGGCGTCGCCGCCCGACAGGAGATAGGCCCCCACGCCGGTGGCCGCGATCAGCACGACGAACAACGCCGCCAGCGACGGCAGTAACCAGGTGGGCCGCGTCTTGGGGGCGTCCGTCTGCCCGGTCATGGGCATGCGCAGCGTTTGCGGCGGGTTCGGGGGCGCGTGGTGCTGGACGGGCGGCTGCCCGTACTGCGGGCCCTGGGGCGACATGCCGGGCCCCGTCCCTGGCGGCCCGCCGGGCGGCATCCCCGGCGGCCCGCCCGGCGGCATGCCGGGTGACCCGCCGGGCGGCGCCTGCTGCGGCCACCCGGGCGGCACGTTCTGCGGCCCGCTCGGCGGGATGTTCTGCGGGATGTTCCGCGGCCCGCCCATGGGCATGCTCCAAGGCCCGTGCGGCGGCGTGCCCTGCGGCCCGCTCGGCGGCACGTGGTGAGGCCCGCCGGGCGGCATCGGCGGCGGCCCACCAGGGGGCACGTCGTGGGGCATCTGCTGCGGCCCGCCGGGGTGCATGGCGTGCGGCGGCTTCTGCGGCCCGCTCGGCGGCATGGTCCCAGGAACGATCGGCGGCGTTCTCGGCGGCGTGTTCTGCGGCACGTCCGGCGGCACGCGGGGCGGCAGGTTCGGCGGCCCGAACGGCGCGCCCGGCCCCTGCGGAGGCGTGGTGGGCTGCTCGTATTCGCTACCGGGGTTCACGGGGACTCCTGGGGTTGCCGTGACATCGGGGGGACATGCTGGTCAGGACCCTTGCGAAGTGGTTGCAACGGTCATTTCGCCAGGGCCGCGGAGACCAGGCGCGCGGCGGCGATGGCCGTCTCCTCGTCCGCCTCGGCCTTGACGGGCACGTCCTCACGATGCCAGATCACTTCGCCCAGCAGATTACTCGTTCGGAAAAGCACTGTGCTGTCTGATTTGCCGGACTCAGTGGACGCCATGTAGAACGCGAAGCTGTTCTGCACGACCGCCGCGTCGCCGATGCCGGGCACGTCCCGGAGGGTTCCGTACGCCTGGCGCATCCCCGCTCCCTCGGCCGCGGCACGCGTGCTGCGCTCGCTGGCGAAGCGGCGCTCGGCCATCTGGGGCCCGGCCAGTTCGCTGGTGGGAAGCTCGGCCCAGACCCGCACGATGACGCGGTCGTCCCGCCCCATGCGGCCGGAGACGGCCCACTCGCACTCGCCCGCGCGGGTGGCGGACCGCCGTGGGGCGGCGTCCGTGAGCCGGGCGACCTGGGCGTCGGTCAGCAGGCCGCACGGGTCGGGGGCGGTCGCGTAACGGCCGGGCTCCTTCGTCCGCTCGCCCAGGGCGCCGGTGGCGTACAAGCCGCCCGCGGCCAGCGCCACGACGGCGGCGAGCACCGCAGGCAGCCGCCACCGGCGCCGGGGAGGCGTCCGGTGGGCGCGGGGCGCGGTGGCGGGGTCGGCCAGCCGGGTGAGCACCTGACGGATCTGGACCGCGGTGGGCCGGACCGCCGGGTCCTTGGCCAGCATGGCCATCAGCAGGCCGCCCAGCTCGCGCCCGGCCCGCGACGGGAACGGCGGCTCGTGCAGCAGCACCGCCGCCGCGACCGCGGCGGGCAGCGCCCGTTCGAACGGCCCCCGCCCCTCGACCGCCGTGTAGAGGCTGGCGCCGAGCGACCACAGGTCGCTGCCCGGCCCCGAGGGCTGCTCGTTGAGCCGCTCGGGCGCCATGTAGCCGGGCGAGCCGGCGCTGCCGTAGCGGTCGCCCCGCCCGTTCATGGGCGCGGCGATGCCGAAGTCGGTGAGCATGGCCGAGCCGTCGGCGTCGAGCAGGATGTTGCCCGGCTTGACGTCCTGGTGCAGGATGCCGTGCGCGTGGGCGACCTCGAGCGCCGACAGCACGCGTAACCCGATCGTGGCCACGAAGGCGGGCGGGAGCGGCCCCTGCTCCTTGATCACCTTGTCGAGGGAACGGCCGCTGACGAGGTCCATGATGATCCACGGCTGGCCGCCCTCGAGGACGACGTCGTGCACGAGCACGATCGCGGGGTCGCGCAGACGCCCGGCCGACCTGGCCTCGTGGATGGCCCGGTCGGCGAACTCGGCGTGCTCGCGCGGGCTCATGCCGTCAGGAACGCGCACCTGCTTGACCGCGACCTGGCGGTCGAGGATCTCGTCGATGGCCCGCCACACCGTGCCGGCGCCGCCCTGGCCGAGCCGCTCGATCAGGCGGTAGCGGCCGGCCAGGAGATAGAGCTCACCCTGCATCGCGCAACGCCCGCTCGCTCGCCCGCGCGGCCCTCAGCGCCGCCTGCTTGACGTCCTCGTCGGTCGGCCGGTTGGTGAGCGTGGTGTACTCGATGTTCACCACGAGGTTGGCCACCCGGTAGAAGACGTGGGCGGAGTGCACCCGGCCCGTGGGCCCCGTCAGCTCGTACCCGAACGCCTCCTCGCCGAGCCCCTGGATGTCGCGGATCGGCGTGCGCTTGGCCTTCTGGCTCGTGGTCACGCCGATCTCGGGCCACGTCCAGTCGAGGTCGTCGTAGCGGCCCCAGTAGCGCTTCTGGTTCTCGAAGAGCGCACGGGCCGTGACGGGGGTCATCGACCACGGGTCGACGGTGTCGGAGTCCTTCTGCACCTGGATGCCGATGCCGGTATTGCGCATCGGCCACTCGCACGTGGGGCCCACCTCGTCGGCGCCGGGCCGGGCCTTGGGCGGTCTCTGCGTCTTCAGGATCCCGCCCACCTCCGCGGAGCTGATCAGCGTGCAGACGTCCATGGGCACCGTATAGGCCTCGGGTGTGCCGCCGCTCTCGCGCAGCAGGAGGAAGCCCCCCGCGCCGAGCACGACGGCCGCCGCCGTCGCCACCGCGACCCAGAGCACGGCCCGGCCGCGCCGCCTGACGCGGCGCGGGGCGGTGGGCGCCTGGCCGGCCGGCAGCGGCGGCAGCGGCCCGCCCGCGGCCACCTGCCGGAGCGCGTCGATGACCACGCGCGCCTCGGGACGGGCCGCCGGGTGGGGCGCCATCATGGCGGCGACCAGCGGCCCGAGCGGGCCCGGCACGACAGGCACCGGCTGCGTCAGCGTGGCGCGCACCCGTTCGGCCGCCGAGCCGTCGTAGGCGGGCCGGCCGGTCAGCGCGACGTGCAGCGTGGCGCCGAGCGACCACAGGTCGCCGGCCGGGCCCCCGGGCTGGCCCTCGAGCCGCTCGGGCGCGATGAACCCGGGCGAGCCGATCATCATGCCCTGCTCGGTGATGGTGGCCTGGCCCTCCTGCCGCGCGATGCCGAAGTCGGTGAGGACGACCCGGCCGCTCTCGGTCAGGAACACGTTGGCCGGCTTGACGTCGCGGTGCTGCATGCCCTGCCGGTGGGCCTCGGTCAGCGCCTCCAGCACGTCGGCGCCGACCTTCGCCGCGTACGCGGGCGGCATGGGGCCGTACTCGCGCACGGTGTCGGCGAGCGTACGGCCGCGCAGCAGCTCCATGACCAGCCACGGACGGTCCTGCTCGACGACGACGTCGTGCAGCGCCACGATGCCGGGGTGGCGCAGCCGCGCGGTGGCCTGCGCCTCGCGCACGGCCCTGGTCACCGAGTCGGCCCGCTCCTTGGGCGCCATGCCCTCGGGCAGCGTGAGCTCCTTGACCGCGACGTCGCGATCGAGCATCTCGTCCCGTGCCAGCCACACCTTTCCCATGCCGCCCGCCCCAAGGGGGCGAATCAGGGAATAGCGACCGGCGAGTCTTCCCGCCGACATAAAGGGAAGGGTAACTAAGGATCAAGAGGGGTGGTTACTCGTTCCTGTCGGTGGGCCTCTCTATGGTCTTGGTTCGTGGAACCGGTTCAAGGCACTCTCGACGAGCTCGGCACGCCGCTGAGCGAGGTCACGTTCGTCGTGTTCGACCTCGAGACGACCGGCGGCGCCCCCGCCGAAGACGCGATCACCGAGATCGGCGCGGTCAAGGTGCGGGCGGGCGAGGTGCTCGGCGAGTTCTCCACGCTGGTCGATCCCGGCGGGCCGATCCCGCCGTTCATCTCCGTGCTGACGGGCATCACCGACGCCATGGTCATGGCCGCGCCGAAGATCGAGTCGGTGCTGCCGAGCTTCCTCGAGTTCATCCGCGGCGCCACGCTGGTGGCCCACAACGCCGGTTTCGACACCCGTTTCGTCAAGGCCGCCTGCGCCGCGCTCGGCTATCCGCCGCCGTCCAACCCGGTCGTCGACACCGTCGACCTGGCCCGGCGGGTGCTGACCCGCGACGAGACCCCCAACGCCAAGCTCGCCACCCTGGCGCGCTTCTTCCGCAGCCCCGTCGAGCCGTGCCACCGCGCCCTGCAGGACGCCAGGGCCACCGTCGACGTGCTCCACGGGCTGATCGAGCGGGCGGGGTCGTTCCAGGTCCACACGCTCGAAGAGCTCAAGTCGTTCGTCCGCGCCCCCACGCCCGAGCAGCAGCGCAAGCGTCACCTGGCCGAGTCCGTGCCGCACGCCCCCGGCGTCTACATGTTCGAGGACGCCCGCGGCGAGGTCCTCTACATCGGCAAGAGCACCAACCTGCGCAACCGCGTGCGCTCCTACTTCACCGCCGGCGAGACCCGCCCGCGCATCCGCGAGATGATCGGCATCGCCGAGCGGGTGCGCCACATCGTCTGCTCGACCGCGCTGGAGGCCGAGGTCAGGGAGCTGCGCCTGATCGGCGGGGCCAAGCCGCGCTACAACCGCCGCTCCCGCTTCCCCGAGAAGATGCTCTGGCTCAAGCTCACCACCGACGTCTTCCCCCGCCTGTCGATCGTCCGCGAGCTCAAGGACGACGGCGCCACCTACCTCGGCCCGTTCTCCAGCGCCCGGCTGGCCGACGAGGCCCGCATCGCCCTGCACGAGGCCGTCCCGCTGCGTCAGTGCACGCAGCCGATCACGCTGCGCACCCGGCGCGCGGCCTGCGTGCTGCACGAGATGGGCCGCTGCGGCGCGCCCTGCGAGGGCAAGCAGACGCCGGAGGAATACGCGATCCACGTCGAGAGCGCCCGCCGCGCCATGACGCTCGACGCCTCCCCCGTCTTCTCCGCCGTCTCGGCGCGCATGGAGCGGCTGTCGGTGGAGCAGCGCTACGAGGAGGCGTCCGTCGACCGCGACAGGCTCGCCGCCTTCGTCCGTACGGCGGCCCGCATGCAGCGCCTCAGCTCGATCACCCGCATCCCGGAGCTGGTGGCCGCCAGCCCGGCGTTCGGCGGCGGCTGGGACATCCACGTCGTCCGCTACGGCCGGCTGGCGGCGGCCGGGGTGATGCCGAAGGGCGTCCACCCGACGCCGTTCGTGGCCTCGCTGAAGGCCGCCGCGGAGGCGGTGATCCCCGGCCCCGGCCCTGTGCACGCCGCGAGCGCCGAGGAGACCGAGTGCATCCTGCGCTGGCTGGAGTCCCCCGGGGTGCGCCTGGTGGAGGTCGACGGCGAGTGGTCGCTGCCCGCCCGCGGAGCGGCCCGCCACAAGGCCCGCATCGACCTCGCCTACCAGCTCCCCGACCGGCAGCACAGGCGAGAGGGACGACCTTTGGGGTGAAACGATAGAGTTGGTTCATGGTCACGGCTATCGTCCACATCAACGCAGAGGTAGACCGGATCCCGGAGGTCGCCCAGACGATCGCCGAGATCGAGGGGGTCAGCGAGGTCTACTCCATCACCGGCGAGTACGACCTGCTGGCCATGGTCAGGGTGGCCGCGTACGAGGAGATCGCCGAGGTGATCCCGGGGCGGATCAACAAGGTGCCCGGCGTGCTGCACACGGAGACGCACATCGCCTTCCGCACCTACTCCCGGCACGACCTCGAGTCCGCCTTCTCCATCGGCTTCCCCGAAGCCGACTGACGGCGCCTCCTCGACCCGGCCCCGCACCCAGCCTCAGACCCGCAAGCCTCAGGCCCGCGCCCTGAGGCCCGCACGCACTCCCCCTGCGCCCGAAGCCTTCCGCACGCCGACACAGCCCGGGCACACGTGCATCCACCCATCACGAACGTGCACGCGCCCACCACGAAGGCGCACGAGGCCAGCACGAAGGTGCACGAAGCCACCACGATCGTGCGCGAGCCCATCCTCGGTGACATAACCGCACACCCCCGCCCGGCTGGCTGGCTGACGCCCCGCACGAGGGTCCGGCCCCAGCCCGAGACCCGCATGAGAGTGAGTCCGGGCCAGGGCGCCGCCCGCCGGGCTGCCCGCTCGTCCGCTCCGCGCGCAACCTGACGATGTGTCCCGCCGCCACAGGGATCGCCGGCACCAGCGCGATGGACAGGGCCACGGTCACCGACTCCCACGAGACCCGGGTGACGATCGCGCCGGCGGGCACGGACAACCCCGCCACGACGGCCGAGACACGGCCCGTACAGCCCACCCTGTACAGGGCGATCACCATGGCGCTGACCGGCGCGTCGTACTCCGGCGGCTGGGCACCCACCACGTAGAGAACCGCGACCGACCCCGTCACGTCAACCGGGTACCGCCGGCGCAACGGCATCAGAGCCGCACCTGCCAACGCCGGCAACACCACTTTGCCGGTGAGCCCCCACGATGTCATGCCGAGCTCACACCCCAGCACCACCGCGACATCCCCATCCATGGG
>NZ_POUD01000342.1 GCF_003236395.1 Nonomuraea aridisoli
GGTTCGACGACGTGCCGGTGGGCGGAGGACCAGCTCCAGGGCCTGCCGGCCCATGGCCACCATGGGCAGCCGGATCGTGGTGAGCGCCGGGTAGACGTCCCGCGCCACCGGCACGTCGTCGAACCCGGCCACCGAGATCTCCTCGGGCACCCGCCGCCCGGCGTTGAGCAGCCAGGACAGCGCCCCCACGGCCATCGGGTCGTTCAGCGCCACCACCGCCGTCAGCCCGGGGTGGGCCCGCAGCAGCCGCGCGGCCGCCGCCGCGCCGCCCTCGCGGGTGAAGTCGCCGGGCACCACCGGCACCTCCCGCCAGTCGAGCCCCGCCTCGCCGTACGCGGTGCGCAGCCCCGCCAGGCGGTCCTCGACCGTCGTGAGGTTGGCCGGACCGCCGAGCACGCCCAGGCGGCGGTGGCCGAGCCCGAGCAGGTGGCGCATGAGCGTGGCCGCGCCCGCGGCGTTGTCGGGCAGCACGGCGTCGACCGGCAGATGGTGGCGGCCGATCACCGCGACCCGGCCGCCCGCCGCGGTGAAGGAGCGCACCTCGGCCGCGATGTCGCTCTCCGTGCCGGCCTCGACGTAGCCGGAGCCGGCCAGCACGATCGAGGTCACCCGGTGCGCGCGCAACGCCCGGATGCGGGCCAGCTCGGCGCGCGGGTCGCGCTCGGTCTGGCTGATCAGCGCCAGGTAGCCGCGGTCGTCGGTCTCGCGCAGCACGCCGCGCGCGATCTCCCCGAAGTAGGGGTCGCCGACGTCGTGGACGACCAGCCCGACCATCGACGCCTGCCCGCCGGCCAGCGCCCGCGCGTGGCTGTTGGGCACGTACCCCACCTGGGACGCGACGGCCCGCACGTGCGCCGCGACCTCGGCGCTCACGCCGGTGCTGCCCGTCAGCGCCCGGGAGGCCGTGGCCAGCGAGACCCCGGCGGCCTTGGCCACGTCGATCAGACGCGGCAGGGACGGTCGCTCTGCCATGCGGTGCGGACCCCCTTGTCCGGGCCTGAACCCGTATGGGACCTCTTGTCCGGGGCTGAATCCCGTGTAATCGTAACCGAAAGCGCTTCCGAAAGCGCTTTCGCTCCGCCTCTTCCGACGGAGGTCCCTCGATGGCACGAGTTCACAAGGGCCTGGCGATCATCTCCCTCTGCGCTCTGGGGCTGACCGCGTGCGCGAAGACCGACGAACCCGGCGCGGCGCAGTCGCCGGGACAACAGCAGGGGGCGGTGCGCATCGGCATCTCGCTCCCGCTCACGGGCGACTTCTCCGAGCCCGGCAAGGGCATCCAGGAGGGCTACCAGGTCTGGGCCGACCGGGTGAACGCCAAGGGCGGCCTGCTCGGCAGGAAGGTCGAGCTGCTCTTCCGCGACGACGCCTCCGACCCCAACCGGGTCAGCTCCGACTACGAGTCGCTCATCACGCAGGACAAGGTGGACCTGGTCTTCGGGCCGTTCTCCTCGCGGCTGGTGATCCCCGCGGCGAAGGTCGCCGAGTCGTACAACATGGTGTTCGTGGAGCCCGCCGGGGCCGCCGCGGAGGTCTTCGAGCAGGGCTTCACCCGGCTCTTCTACGCCGCCCCGGCCATCGCCGACGACCACTACGACTACCTGGCCGACCACCTGGTCAAGCTGCCCGCCGACCAGCGGCCGAAGACGGCGGCGTACGCGAGCCTCGACGACCCGTTCGCCCAGGGCACCGCGTACGGGCTGCGCGACAAGCTGGCCGCGGCCGGCGTCGAGACCGTCGTGGACGAGGTCTACCCGCCGGAGACCACCGACTTCGCCCCCATCGCCGCCAAGATCGCCGCCGCGAACCCCGACATCGTCGTCGGCGGCACCCAGTTCGAGGACGCGGTCGGCCTGGTCCGCGCCCTGCAGGAGCTGAAGGTGCAGCCCAAGCTCGCGGCCTTCTCGACCGGGCCGACGCTGCCGGAGTTCCCCGAGGCGGTGCGGGGCGCGGCCGAGCACATCGTCTCGCCGGTCGGCTGGTCGGCCACCGCCGACCTGCCGGGCAACCAGGAGATGGTGGCCCGCTACAAGCAGATGTTCGGCGGCGAGCCCAACGAGGACGCCGCCAACGGCTACACCGTCGGCCAGATCATCGAGACGGCCGTCGCCGCGGTCCAGTGCGCCGACCCGAGCAGGGCCTGCCAGGACAAGCTGACCCAGCACATCAGGCAGGCCACCTTCCAGACCGTCGTCGGGCCGTTGTCGTTCGACGACCAGGGCAGGCCGGAGCAGGCGCACATGATCCAGCAGTACGTCGACGGCAAGATCGAGATCGTCCTGCCCGAGCAGGCCAGGACCGCCGAGCTCGTCTACCCGAAGCAGGCCTGGTGAGCCTGATCCTGCAGGGGCTGGCCCTGGGCGTGCTGACCGGCGGGCTGTACGCCCTGCTCGCCTCGGGCCTGTCGCTGTACTTCGGCGTGATGCGGGTGGTCATGGTGGCTCATCCGGCGTTCCTGTTCCTGGCGGCCTACCTGACCTACACCGTGCACACGGCGTTCGGGGTGGACCCGTTCCTGGCGCTGCCGGTGACCGTGCCGGTGTTCTTCGTGCTGGGCGTGGCCGTGCAGCGGCTGCTCGTCGCCCGGCTCGCCCCCGACAACCTGGCCATGATGTCGGTGCTGCTCACCTTCGGCCTCGCGCTGACCATCGAGGGCCTGCTCGGCACCTTCTACACCGGCTCCTACCGGTCGATCAGCATGGAGTACGCCACCCGGTCGCTCACCGTCGGCGGCGTGAGCCTGCCGTACGACCGGATCATCGCCTTCGCGGTGGCCGCGCTCACCCTGGGCGTGTTGTTCGCGGTGCTGGTCAAGAGCCGGTTCGGGCGGGCGTTGCGGGCCACGATCCAGCATCCGGAGGCGGCGCGGCTGGTCGGCATCCCGACCGAGCGCGTCGCCGGGTACGGCTTCGGCGTGGGCCTGGCCACCGCCGCCGTGGGCGGCACGGTGCTGGCGCTGATCACGCCGTTCTTCCCCGCCTCGCACTGGGTGTGGATCGGCAAGCTCATGGCGATCATCGTGGTCGGCGGCCTCGGCAGCGTGGTGGGCGCGGCCCTCGCGGCCGTGCTGCTCGGCGTGGTCGAGGGCGTCGTGCTGGTGACCGTGGACGCCACCTGGGCGACGATGATGTTCTACGTCTTCGTCTTCCTGACCCTGCTCGCGCGTCCCCAGGGGTTCTTCGGAGGCCGCCTTGCGCATCGCTTCTAGAGGACTGCCGCTGCTGCTCGCCGCGCTGGCGATCGCCTACCCGTGGCTGGTGCCCAACTACTACCTCGTGTACGCCGGCGCGCTGACCGTCATGTACGCCGCCATGGCCACGTCGTGGAACCTGCTCGGCGGCTTCACCGGCTACGTCTCGCTCGGCCACTCGGCCTTCTTCGGCCTGGGCGCGTACGGCACCGGGCTGCTCGTCACCCGCCTCGGCGTGCCGTGGGTCGTGGCCCTCGTGGTCTCGGCCGTGCTGGTGACGGCGTTCGCGGCCGGGGTCGGCGTGGCGGCCGTCCGGGTGCGCGGCGCGTCGTTCGTCATCGTGTCGATCGCGCTGGTGTCGATGATGAACCTCGTCGTGCAGGGCTGGCGCTCGCTGACCGGCGGCTCGACCGGGCTCCAGGTGCCCTCGCCGTTCCCTGGTCTGCACCGGGGCCAGACCCACATGGTGTTCTTCTACGCCTTCCTCGCCCTGCTCGCGCTCGCCCTGCTGGTGTGGTGGTACGTCTCCCGCTCCCGCTTCGGCGCGGGCCTGCGCGCCATCCGCGAGGACGAGGACAAGGCGGAGTCGCTCGGCGTGCCCACCGGGGCTTACAAGGTGACGGCGTTCTGCCTGTCGGCGTTGTTCGTGGCGCTGGCCGGCGGGCTCTACGCGCTCTGGTTCGGCAGCCTCGACCCGATCTTCGTCTTCTCCATCCTCATCGGCTCGTACATGGTGCTCATGAGCCTGCTCGGCGGGGTGCGGCACCTGTTCGGGCCGCTGCTCGGCGCGCTCATCGTGGCACCGGCGGGGGAGTACTTCCTCATCGCGCTCGGCGAGACGCAGATCCACCTCACCGCGACGGGCCTGGTGCTCGTGCTCGTCGTGCTGTTCATGCCGGACGGCATCCTGGCCCGCCTCACCCGCCGCCGCGCGGGGCCGTCGATCCCGGACCAGAGCGCCGACCAGCGCCTGCAGGAGGTGACCCCGTGAGCTCCCTGCGCACGGAAGGGCTGACGAAGGCGTTCGGCGGCGTGCGCGCCGTCGACGGCGCCACCGTCGAGCTGCGCGACGGCCGGATCAACGGCCTCATCGGGCCGAACGGCTCCGGCAAGACCACGTTCTTCAACATCGTCACCGGCATGATCAGGCCCGACGCGGGGCGGGTCCTCTACCGCGACCGCGACATCACCCGGCACACGCCGCACCGCGTCGCCCACGCCGGCATCGGCCGCACGTTCCAGCTCTGCCGGGTCTTCCCGCGGCTGACCGTGCTGGAGAACATGCTCGTCGCCGTCCGCCGCACCCGGCTGCGCGAGCTGCTGGCCGGGCTGCGCGACAGGGGCGAGGTCGAACGGGCCCGCCACTGGCTGCGCCGCATGGGCATCGAGCACCTGGAGGACGCCGAGGCCCGCGACCTGTCGTACGGGCAGCAGAAGCTGCTGGAGCTGGCCGCCGTTCTCATGGCCGAGCCGGACCTGATCCTGCTCGACGAGCCGGCGGGCGGCGTCAACCCGGCGCTGATCGACCGGATCGCCGGCCTGGTGCGCGACCTCAACGCCGAGGGCCGCACGTTCCTCGTGGTCGAGCACAACATGGACCTCGTCATGGGCATGTGCGACCACGTAATCGTCTTCGACCGCGGCGCGCCCATCGCGGAGGGCCCACCGTCCGTCGTGCGGGAGGATCCGCGGGTGCTGGAGGCGTATCTCGGTGTCTGAGCCCGTACTCGTCCTGGAGGACGTCGTCGCCGGGTACGGCAGGGCCGCGCCCGTGTTGCGCGGCTTGTCGGTCACCGTGCGCGCCGGCGAGGTCGTCTGCCTGGTCGGCCCGAACGGCGCCGGCAAGTCCACCGCGCTCAAGGTCGCCAGCGGCCTGCTCGCGCCCCGCTCGGGCCGGGTGCTGCTGGCCGGGCGCGACGTGGCCGGCCGTTCGCCGCAGAAGCTGCTCGGTCTCGGCCTCGCCCACGTGCTGCAGGGCCACAGCGTCTTCCGCGAGATGACGGTCGCCGAGAACGTCCGGCTCGGCGGCTACACCGTGCGCGACCAGGCCCGGCTCGACGCGCGGATCGCGGCCGTCAAGGAGTTGTTCCCCGTCGTCGCCGAGCGCTGGGGGAGCATGGCCGGGCTGTTGTCGGGCGGGCAGCAGAAGCAGGTCGAGTTCGCCCGCGCGCTGATGCTGGAGCCGTCCGTGGTGCTGCTCGACGAGCCCTCGATGGGGCTCGACCCGCGCAACACGCAGGTGGTCTTCGACCAGATCGACCTCATGCGCCGGGCCGGGGTCGCGGTGCTGCTGGTGGAGCAGAACGCGCGCAGGGCCCTGGAGACGGCCGACGTCGGCTGCGTGCTCGACCTCGGCCGGGTGCACATCTCCGGTCCCGCGCGCGAGCTGGCGGCCGACCCCCGGCTCGGCCGCCTCTACCTCGGCGGTCAGCCCGCCACCTGAACCCGCTTCCTGAACACCCAGTACGTCCACCCCTGGTAGACCAGCACGAACGGCACCGTGATCAGCCCGATCCAGCTCAGCATCGTCAGCGTGTACTCCCCGGAGGCGGCCTCGGCCAGCGTCAGCCCCGGCAGCGGGCTCACCCGCAGCTCCATGAAGACCGCCACCATGACCAGCACGATCGCGCCCGCCGTGGCCGCGAACGCCCAGCCCTCCCGCCGCCGCCAGATCAGCGCCGTCGCCGCCGCCAGCGCCGCCATGGCGGCCAGCGCGGGGAACGTGCCGAGACTCGACAGGGCGGCCACCGCGACCGGGACGGTCACCCCGGCCGCGGCCAGGGCGGCCACGCGGGCGCGGCGGCGCACCGGTCCCGTGGTCTTCAGCGCCAGGAAGACCGCGCCGTGCAGCACGCACACCGCGAGCGTGAACGCGCCGCCCAGCAGGGCCGCGGGCGCGCCGTCGAAGAGCAGGCCGGCGAAGACCGCGCCCCACAGGAACGCCGGCAGCGCGCTGCCCACGACGATGCCGAGGTCGCACCAGAGCGGACTGGTGACCTTGCCGCGCCACTCCAGGCCGACGCCGCGCATGATCAGCCCGGCCAGGATCAGCGTCACCGGCAGGTAGAACGCGCTGAACATGCCCGCGTACCAGGCCGGGAACGCGGCGAACATGGCGCCGACCGCGGTGATCACCCACACCTCGTTGCCGTCCCACACGGGGCCGATGGTCTGCAGGCTCGCGCGCTGCTCGGCCGGCGTCCTGCTCACCAGGGGCGCCAGCATGCCGACGCCGAAGTCGAAGCCCTCCAGCACGAAGTAGCCGGTCCAGAGGAAGGCGATGATGACGAACCACAACTCGATCATGGGGAGCTCCTCAGTACATCAGCTCAGTACATCAGCGACGGCTCGCGCCGCTCGACCGCCGGCGCGGGCGGGCGTTCCTCGACGCCGCCGCGTACGTGCCGGGCCAGCAGCACGACCTCGGCGACGGCGAGCGCCCCGTACAGCAGCGTGAAGAGCGTCAGCGACGTCGCCACCTCGGCCAGGGAGACGCCCGGTGAGACGCTGGCGGCCGTCAGCAGCTCCCCGGTGACCGTCCACGGCTGGCGGCCGATCTCGCTCAGCAGCCAGCCGGCGATCACCGCCACCAGCGGCAGCGGCAGGGCGAGCAGCAACGCCCGCGACAACCACGCCGGGAACGGCCGTCTGCGGCGGGTCAGCCACAGGCCGAGCACCGACAGGCCCACCGTGGCCAGCCCGAACACGATCATCACCCGGAACGACCAGAAGACGACGGTGGGGTCGGGCCGGTAGTCGCCGGGGCCGAACTGCTGCTCGAAGCGGGTCTGCAGGTCCTCGGTGCCCTGGATGGTGGCGTCGGGGTCATGGGTGGACAGCAGGCTCAGCAGCTTGGGGATCTCGATCCCGGGGACCACGGTGAACGGCGCGCCCTGGGTGTCGTGCGTCAGGCCCTCGGCGGCGGCCAGCTTCATGGGCTGCTGCTCGTGCAGGAGCCTGGCGGACATGTCGCCGGTGCCCGCGACGACCGCCCCCGCGATGGCCGTCATCACCAGCGCCGCCCGCGCCGCGCTGCGCCACATCTCGGCGCGCGTGCGCAGCAGCCAGTAGCCGCACACCGCCAGCACGAAGCCGCCCGCCACCACGAACGCGGAGCCGACCACGTGCGGCACCTGGGCCAGCGCCGTGGAGTTGGTCAGCACCGCCCACAGGTCGGTCATCCTGGCCTTGCCGTCCACGACCTCGTAGCCCACCGGGTGCTTCATCCAGGCGTTGGCCGCGAGGATGAAGTAGGCCGACAGGTTGGAGCCGATGGCCGCCGCCCAGATGGTCGCCAGGTGCACCTTCTTCGGCAGCCGGTCCCAGCCGAAGATCCACAGGCCGAGGAACGTCGACTCCATGAAGAAGGCCAGCAACGCCTCCATCGCGAGCGGGGCGCCGAAGACGTCGCCGACGAAGGTGGAGTACTCACTCCAGTTCATCCCGAACTGGAACTCCTGCACGATGCCGGTGACCACGCCCATGGCGAAGTTGATCAGGAACAGCTTCCCGAAGAACTTCGTCAGCTTGAGGTAGTGCTCCTTGCCCGTCCGGTGCCAGGCCGTCTGCAGGCCGGCCACGAAGACGCCGAGCCCGATCGTCAAGGGCACGAACAGAAAGTGGTACACGGTGGTCACCCCGAACTGCCACCGCGCAAGATCTAGTGCGTCCATTTCCCCGTCGGCTTTCCTGAGCTCTACACGCTGTAGTACTTCTACCCGTAGTAGTACTACAAGACGTAGAGCAATGCGATGCGAGCTTGGTCACATGTGCCCCTGACGGGGCGTCGTCTGTGCCGCCGAGGATGGCGGGCGGGGGCCGCCCGGCGCGTCACCCGCCGGGCTGACCCCCGTACACCTCGGGGTGGATGCTCAGCGGCGGTCGGCGGCGGCCAGGTACGCCCGCAGGTCGCCGAAGGCGAAGCCGCGCCGCTTGATCTTCTTCACCAGGACGCGGAAGTCGCGGTCCAGGTTGGGGCGGAAGTGCAGGAGGAGGATGTCGCCGGGGCGCAGCTTCTTGTCGGGCACCTGGTAGGCGATCTTGCCGCCGGGCTGGACGCTGGCGGTCCACAACACGACGGTGTCCATGCCGCAGCTCTTGGCGGCCTTCAGCGTGTCGGTGTCGTAGCTGCCGAACGGCGGCCTGAACAGCGTGGGGCGGCTGCCCAGCTCCTTGCCGATCAGCCGGGAGAAGCCGCAGATCTCGCGGCGCTGCGCGGCGTAGCCGAGGGTGCGCAGGTCGGGGTGGGTGAGGGTGTGGTTCTCGACGGGGGCGCCCGCGTCGCGGAGCTGCCGGAAATATCCCCACTTCCCGGCGCCGACGTAGCGGGCCCGGCCGCCCGCCTGGTCGGGGACGCCCCGGGCCTCGACGGCGTCGCGCATGGCGAAGACGGTGATCGGGATGCGCTGCTCGCGCACCTGCCGCACGAACCCCGGGTCCTGCTCCCAGCCGTCGTCGATGGTGAGGAAGACCACCTTGCGCTCGGTGGGGATCGAGCTGACCACCGGCGGCAGGCCACCGGTGGCGGCGATCCGCCCGACCTCACCCGCCCGCGGCTTCACCCCGGGCGGGCCCTGGGGCGTTCGTACGGGCTCCGGCGACCGCCGCCCCTGGGGCTGGGC